>DFYR01000076.1:57155-83583 GCA_002383375.1 Spirochaetaceae bacterium UBA4077 | reverse complement strand
CTTGTGCAGGCTTCGTGACACTACTCAGAGCTTTGAGGCGAGGCTTGACAAAATACTCAAATATATATAAAATAATATATAAGGAGTTTGTAATGACACAACAACTGAGCAAGCAGGATTTTATTGATACGGTATTCGATTTTGAGGCAAAAAAAGAATGGGACTACAAGGGCGAGCTGCCCGCCATAGTAGACTTCTACGCCGATTGGTGCGGACCCTGCAAGATGGTATCCCCGGTACTGGAGGCGCTTTCCAAGGAATACGAAGGAAAGCTGAAGATCTATAAGGTAAATACCGATAAGGAGCCGGAACTCTCCGCCGTTTTTGGAATCCAAAGCATACCTTCATTCCTTTTCATCCCCGTGGGAGCCCAGCCTCAGATGGCAATGGGAGCACTGCCTAAGGCGAGCTTTGTTTCGGCCATCAAGGATGTCCTTAAGGTAAGCTAATTAATATTCCGCGACATGCCAGCTTCCTCATCTTAAGGGAGTTGGAGGAAATGCCGCGCCAAAGTTGGAAAAACCCTTTGCCAAGCCGCTGAAACTGGTCTATTCTTCTAGAGCACATTTTCTATCCGGGGCGCCGTTTACCAAAGGCGCCCTGTAGCTGTAAGGAGCCATTGATGGACGACACAGTAACCTGGTGGAAATTCGAAGAAGTGGCCGAATTCATGAAAGCTGGATTCGAGGCGGTAGGAGTGCCGACGGAAGAAGCGGAAGTCTGCACCGACGTACTCATCGCCGCGGACAAGCGGGGCGTGGATTCCCACGGCGTAGGCCGCTACAAGCCGATCTACCTGGACCGGATTTGGGCGGGCACCCAGCTGCCTAAGACCAATTTCGAAATAGTAAGGGAAAGCCCCACCACCGTCGTCATAGACGGTCACAACGGCATGGGCCACTACATCGCCAAGCGGGCGATGGCGATGGCCATCGAGAAAGCGGACAAATACGGCCTGGGCATGGCGGTGGTGCGCAACTCTACCCACTACGGAGCCGCCTTTTACTATCCCAACATGGCGGTCGAGCGGGGCATGATCGGCATGACCACCACTTCGGCCAGGCCCTCCATAGCGCCCACCTGGGGCGTTGAGCCCATGCTGGGTACCAATCCTATGACCTGGGGCATGCCCTCCGACGAGCCCTTCCCCTTCATGGCCGACTACGCAACCTCCGTAACTCAGCGTGGAAAGATCGAACTCTACGACAGGCTAGGCAAGGATCTTCCCGACGGTTGGGTGATTGGCGAGGACGGCAAGTACCGGCACGACACGCACCAGGTTCTGATAGACCTCACCAGGGACAAGGCCGCCCTCACTCCGGTAGGCGGACTGGGCGAGGACCTGGGCGGCTACAAGGGCTACGGCAACGCCATGGTGGTTGAGCTGCTCTCCTCCGCCCTCTCCCAAGCCAATTTCATGAAGTCCCTCATGGGCGTCAAGGACGGCAAGCCCGCCCCCATAGAGCTGGGTCACTCCTTCCTGGCCATTAAAGTAGAGGCTTTCTGTGACCTTGCAGCATTCAAGCATCAGGTGGGCGAGATTTCCCGCCAGCTCCGGGCATCCAGAAAAGCCCCGGGCGCCGCACGTATCTGGACCCCCGGCGAAAAAGAATACGAGGTGTACCAGTATCGCAAGGACAAGGGTGTGCCTTTTAACGAGCCCCTCAAGAATGCCTTTAGGGCGGTCAAGGAACGCTGCAAGTTGCCCAACGCCCTGCCTTTCTGATAAAAGGCTGAGACGCCGCGGACCCAATAAGACGGCATGGCTGGCCTTAATCGACAAAAGCTTTGATAAAGGGGCAGCCCCGGATACTTCCGGGGCTGCCCCTTTTCATGCCCGAACATAGGAAAACCGGCCCGGGTTCGGCATCCGGGCGCGCTGATCCGCGAAGCCCGGCCTCGGTCTCAGCCCCTGCGCTTCTTGAAGTCCTCCATGAAGGAGACTGCTGCCTTCACGTCGCCCAGGCCGCTGGCGTTGTAAATCGAAAAACGTATGCCGCCCACCGAGCGGTGTCCTTTCACGCCGATTATGCCCGCCGACTTGGCTTCCTTGACGAATACTTCCTCGGCCTCGGGGCTGGGCAGCCTGAACACCACATTCATCGAGGAACGGCTCTCCTTTTCCACTGGATTCCTGTAGAAGCCAGAGGATGAATCGATGGCCTTATAGACCAGGGCGGCCTTCGCTTCGCTGAGCCTGCCCATGGCTTCCAGGCCCCCGTTCTTCTCGAGCCAGCGCAGGGTAAGGTCGAGCATGTAGATTGAGAAACAGGGCGGCGTGTTATAGAGCGAATTGTGCTCCTCGTGGACCTTGTAGGAGAGCATGGTTGGAAGCTCTTCCTTTTTTCTGGCCAGCTCGAGGAACTCCCTGCGGATAGCCACCACGGTTAGGCCCGAGGGACCAAGGTTTTTCTGTGCTCCGGCGTAGATGAGAGAAAACTCCCCGGCCGGGATTGGGCGGGAGAAGATATCGCTGGACATGTCGCAGACCAGGGGCACTCTCTTCGTCGACGGCCAGGCCTTCCACTGAGTTCCGAAAATCGTATTGTTGCTGGTCAGGTGAACATAGGTTGAATCGGAGGGGATATCCAGTTCGGAAAGCTTAAGGATCCGGGTAAAGCCGCCGTCGGGATTCTCGCTGCTGAACTGGGTACATTCTCCGAAGCGTCGGGCTTCCTTGAGCGCCGCCTTGCTCCAGCTGCCGGTGACCAGATAGCTGGCTTTTCTGCCTTCGTAGAGATAGTTCATGGGCAGCATGAAAAACTGGCTGGAAGCGCCGCCGGTGAGGAAGAGCAGCTTCCATTCGGCCCCCATCCCGGCCAAGCGCTTGAAGCGTTCCTGAGCTTCGTTGTGCAGGGCTTCGTACTCTTTGGAGCGGTGGGAAACCTCCATGACCGACATGCCGGTGGACTTCCAGTCCAGCAGCTCTTCCCGGGCTTCCTCGAGCACCTCCTGGGGAATCGCCGCAGGGCCTGCGTTGAAATTGATTGCGCGTTTCATGGGGAATCCTCCTTCCCGGTCTTGTCGATGTATGCCTGCAGCCTTCGTTCGATGGCATCGCCCAGGCGCAGCAGATTTTCGGCAGTCGATGCCCCCAGGTGGGGGGTGCAGATGAGGTTTGGAGCCGAGAACAGCGGCGATGCACCGGGTGGCTCCTTCTTATAGACATCGGTGGCATAACCGGCCAGCTTGCCTGACGCAAGGGCTGCCGCTATGTCTTCCTCGACCACCACCTCGCCCCTGCACGTGTTGATGAGCCGAGTTCCGTCCTTCATGAGACCGATGCGCTTGGCATCGATCATGCCCCGAGTTTCCGCGGTCAGGGGGGTATGGAGACTGACATAGTCCGATTCGGCGAGCAGGTCTTCCAGGCTTTTCAGCTCCGCCAGGTCCGACGATTGGACATAGAGGTCATAGGCCAGGACTCTCATGCCGAAAGCCTTCGCCCTGATGGCCAGTTCCCGCGCTATCCTTCCCAGGCCGATGAGCCCCAGTGTCTTGCCGAAGAGTTCGCTGCGCTCCAGGTCCTTTTTAAGCCAGCGGCCTTCCCTGGTCGAACTGTCGGCCAGGCAGATGCGATTGGGCAGGGCGAGCATCAGGGCGAAGGCTAGCTCGGCCACCGCCACGCTGGAAGCTTCGGGCGTGTTGTCCACCAGGATTCCCCTGGCGCGGGCTGAATCTATGTCGATCGTATCCACCCCCACCCCGCCGCGGATAATGAACTTGAGCGCAGGCGCAGCATCCATCATGGCCGCGTCCACCCTGGTCTTGGAGCGCACGATCAGCACTTCCGCCTCGGAAAGTCTTGCCATGTCGGAATAGACCTCGCCGTAACGGGACAGCCGCTTCGGCAGATCGGGAAAGAATGTGTCGGCTAGCAGAATTTTCATAACAACCTCCTTACGTACGCTGCGGCTGAACGAAGGTCCGGTATTAAAAAGAAAGCGTGGGCTTAAAATGTTTCCCGATAATAGTAAGGGCACTGAAAGCTGTCAAGGCAAATAGCACGGATTAATGCATAATTATGCTCACATTATGCATTAAAACCCATTCTTAATGCGTCGCGCCTCGATATAGAAACGCTTTTCAGGAGCCTCGCCCATGGAAAAGCTCTTCCTGGGCATAACGCCGTCTCTCACAATGGTAGAGAAGAAGGATGCCTTGTCGACCGGCGGGCAGTAGAGTCCCAGGCTGCCAGGTCTGGACGCCAGCGAGAGAAGGCTGCCGGAGCCGTGGATGTAATCGATTCCGCAGCCGGGCCTTGTCTTCAAATAGCGGTCGAGAAAATTCTGCAGGCTGCCGACGGCGAGCTTCGCCTGGGGAGCGGTAAAGCGCATAAGGCCGGCCCTGTCCCGCATGACCCAGGCTATTCTATGGGCTGACTCAGGATCGGCCTCGTCGCAGCGGTTGAAGGCTTGGTTTGCATCTGGCAGGTGGAGCAGCTCCACACCCTCGGCTTTCAGGGTGGCGAAGAAATCCCCTACATCCAGGTTGAAGAGAAGACGGTGTATGGGATGAAAGGGAAGCCCTGCATTATGGATGTTCACAATCTCCGCGAGGGCGTAGCGGGCTGGATGTTTTCTATACAGGTTTTCTTTTTCAGAATCCGTCAACGCGCTGTCGTGAAGTTCCGCCTTGACCTCCTCCCAGATAGCCTTGGCGGTGGCAAGAGAATGGTTTCCGTCGCCAACGGCGAAGAGCAGGGGCTCATCGCTGCCGTGCCTGAGGGCGAAGGCTTCCGGATCGGCCAGATTCCGGAGCGCCGAGCCTATCAGATCCAGGCTGGCTTTGTCGTTCAGCAGCCATGAGCGCGCATGGCCGCCGCCCTCCATGAGCTCGAAATCATAGAGCCTGGGATAGTATTCCTTGCGCTTATACAGGGNNNTCGGTTGGTCTGATAAGGCTTTTAGTGCCTTCACTGAAATCGTAGCGCTCAAGATCAAGCAGAACCAAGAGACCTAACCGAGGACTGGCTACGTAGGGAGTACTGCGCTCCACCAAGACAAAACCCTTGCCCGGGCTTTCAAGATAACCCTTGTTCAGGTATAGGTCCATGGCGGCATGGATGCGCTCTATCCGCTCCTGGGCATCCTCATCCTCCAGGTAACATTCAGGAAATATCAAATTCAGCGTAGATGGCTTTTGGCCCACGAAATCCCGAACCCGCTCCCAGTATTCCTTCTCGGAAGAATACTGGTCGCAGGCAACGACGGCCCAGGTTCCCAGATCCAATTCCGCTCTAGGCAGAAGGACCTCAGGTATTCCGACGCCGAATGCTTCAAGGTTGAAATCTTGTTTTTTCATCGCTTTTCTTCCAAGTGGTTTCTCACCCGCAGCAGGGTGAGCAGTTTTCTGTAGACGAGGAATGTTCCCCCCATGGCCAGGATAAAGCATATGGCCATGGCCCAGACCACCGCCGTGGGGGCGAGGATTCGGGCCAGGCTGATCGAATAGAGCCAGAGGAGTATGAGAAAAAACACGGCTGTGAGAAGGATGTTCCCGATTGTTGCCACAAGGAGGAAAAGCAGGGTTTTAGCTCCCCTGGTCATGCCTATGGCCCTCCCCGCCACCGGCCAGAAAACCGCTTATAAGCAACAGGCATGCGCCGATGGTTATGGATAGATCGGCGATGTTGAAGGTGGGGAAGCGCTCCATGCCTAAAAAGCCGAAGAGGGAAAAGGAGATATAGTCCACCACCCCTTCAGGCCGGAAAATGCGGTCGATGAGATTTCCTGTCCCTCCGCCTACGATAAAGGCGATGGATATACGCTGCAGAAGGCTTAGAGTCTTCGACCTAAAAGAATAGAGCACCGCGCCTGTGAGGAAGACCGCCGGAACCAGGATGAACAGAATGATCCGTATCAGTCTGGACACGCTGTCGCCTATGGAAAAGGCTATGCCCAGATTTCTTGTGTGCACTATCCAGAGAAAATCATCCATTAGCCTGACACCGATTCTGTTCTCGGGGATTAAGGCGATAATCCGAGCCTTTACCACCTGGTCGAGAATAATGATAGAGGCCGAGAGTATCGCTGAGAGCAACAGCGTTCTTCTGCGGCCCGAGCCATTCGGTTTTGCTATCGATGCTTCCGGCTTAACTGTCGATGTCTGTTCCATGTGTTCCGCCAGTCCAGAGGTTTCCAGGTTCAGAGTCCCGTAGGCAGGTCGATAAAGAGGGTTTCAAGCCCGGTCTCGGCCTTGAGCTTGGCCTCGACCGCCTTGAGCCCCCAGGTTTCTGTGGCGTAGTGTCCGGCGGCGATAAAGGTCAGCCCTCCTTCTACAACCAGATGGTATACCGAATGGGAGGGCTCGCCGGTGATAAAGGCGTCTATGCCCTTTCCGAGTGCCTGAAGCGCCTCAAGGGGGGCTCCCCCCGAAACAATGGCCAGGGTTGATACCTTTGCAGGGCCGGCGGCGATGAGCGATCGCGGGCGGCTGTTATCGCGAAGAATCGCGGCACAGAGTTCATCGGCTGTCTTAGGATGCTTGAGCCTGCCCGAAACCCCAATGGCGATTCCGTGGTAGATCCCGAAAGGCTTTCTTTCCTCGAGCTGCAAAAGATCGGCCAACTGGGCGTTATTACCCAGCTGGGGATGCATGTCCAGGGGCAGGTGGCAGGCATAGAGTCCCATGTCGGCCGACAGCAGGCCGCGGATCCGCTCCAACATAGGACCTTCTATCCGAGCGGCGGATCCCCAGAACAACCCGTGGTGGACAAAGAGAAGATCTGCCCCTGCCTCGGCCGCCCTGCCAATGGACGCTGCGCAGGCGTCCACCGCAAAGGCTACCTTGGTCAGGGGCTTTGCCGAGCGTCCCACTTGAACGCCGTTCAGCGAGTCGTCGATAGTCCGAAGCTCGTCGATCTGCAGGAAGGAGCGGCTCCAGAGGTCGAATTCGGAGAGTGTCATGGGATAAGGATATAATAAAAGAGCCTTCCGGGGAAGGAGGCAAACCCCAGAAGGCTCCTGGCAGTCAGCGCTGCCGCTGTTAGGGGACTATCCCGTTTCGCCACCGGTGTCATCCCGTTCTGTCGATTGTAACATATCGCATGAATCAAAAATCGTCAAGTGAATATACTAGAATTTATATGAAAATAAAAGAAAACATCGCAAAGAATGCTGGAAAATAGGATTATATAGTTCATTACTGCACGATATAATAATAAGATCTGGACAGGAGCGGCCTTCAGGGTGACAATAGTCCATGGCCCCTCTGGTGCTGCTCCTAGGACCTATGGCTTCGGGCAAGACAAGCCTTTGCACTCTCCTCTTCCAGACTATGGCCGATAGGAGCATGAATCCCTATGCGATAATCCAGGAAAACCGCCGTTCTCCCCAGGGATATCCGGTGGAACTCAGTTTGGTGGAGCTACCCGGTGGGGAGAAGCGTTTTCTCGGAGTTCGGGAAGGCTTTTCTGGGACTGGTCCCTTCGACGACACTGCAGGCACGGCACTCAAGCCCTTCGCCTTCGATCATTCCGCCTTCGCCTGGGCTTCGACAAAGCTTGAGCAAGCTCTGGCGGAAGGAAGGGGAATCCTGATCCTTGATGAGATAGGTCCTCTTGAGCTGCAAAAAGGCGAAGGTCTCATGCCTGCCCTGGAAAAGGCGGCCAGGGCCGAAACCCTAACCCTGGTGCTCAGCCTGCGGCCGAATCTTGAAAAACAGCTGCTTAGGCGCCTTCCCAATCTTGTATCGAGAAGACTTTTGCGGATCTATCTTGGTCAACACAGGGACGAAAACGAGTTATTTTTCACTGTCAGCGACATAATTCGGCATTGTCAGGATACTAAATGAACCGTATAGTATCAAGTGACGAGATAATGAAAAAACGCCAGCACCGCTTATTTCGGAGACTCTCATGATCATGTGGAACGCCGAGCTGACAAAACGTCTAGCATGCACAGAAAAGGAAAAAGCCGCTCTGCCGGGCTTCGTGACTGGGATTCTGGATTTGGCAGACAGACTGAGAGCGGGAGGCATCAAGTCGCTGATCGGCGCTGAGCTGGAAAAAAACCAGGATATCCTCGCCTACGGGCTGCGCATGATCTCCGAAGGCCTATCTCCTGAGACCCTGGAAGAAATCCTGGCGATCTATCTGGCCACGAGTACCCTGACAGGCTACGAATTCCTGGTCCAATGCATTTATGTCGAAGCTATCCTCGGCATCGCCTCGGGCGACTCCCGGGACCTTCTGCTGCGCAAACTGGCACCTTACTGCGGTGCTGAAAAAGCCTTCGCTCTCCTTAAGGCCCAAGAACCCCAAGGCCCCGCCGAAACGCCATGATCATCAACGCCCTCTGCGAACTTCACCGCAACCTGAATCTCGAACCGAGGAAAGGCGGAACGGAAAGAACGAAAGCCGGCCCAGGCAGGAAAAGCTCTGCTGAAGGGCAGGCTCAAGCTCAAGCCGAGCAGCTCCAGAGCCGCTTTGCGGCTACGCCGAAAAAAACGGCAATCTATCTGGAATTAGCTGCCCGCTTCGTACTGAGTGTTTCCCAGTTTCAGAAGGAAGGCAGGGAGCGGATTGTCGCGGCTGCCCGGGAAGAACGGCGGCGGCTCTTAAAATTTTCCTACTCCCTCATCGCCTCATCCACAACCCCCGAACTGGTCCGCCAGGCATTCCACAGCGCCGGGCTTTCCAGCACCGCGGGCTACCCTGACGAATGCGAGTCTGAGATGTTCATCACCGGCACCAGGCTCGCGATCGCCAAGGCGCATCCAGTGGTGATCATGCGCACCATGACTGCCTACCTAGGCCTGCAGGTTTTCGACCAGGTGGAATCCTGGCTTCTGGAGCACTTCGGGCAACAGGCGAAAGAAGATGAAGAATTGATCATTCCCGGGGATCTTTCAGAAATCCTCTCGGAAAACAGGCTTTCTCCCGGCCAGATAGACCAGGCAGTGCGCATGGCCGGACAGCAGCTCACGGCTGCCAGCCTGGCAGGCTGTTCGCGCCAGACTATCGACCTTGTCAAATCCCTGGCTTATTCCAGACTGGGAGGGGCATTGCTGGATTGGAATATCCGGGAAGCCAGGTCCAGGCTCTCCTCTGATGAGCTTTCCGATGCCCAAAGCGCCTTCATGGAACTATTAGGATCGCTGGACGAAGCGAGCCCCACAGAGCTCCGGCAGGAAGCCTGGAGTAGTGGCGTGGATGAGAGCCTGGTGGCAGACATAAGCGGCTTGATTTTAGAACTGGACGAGAAAGTACTCAAATCGGTGGTCGCTGGGTTGGAACCGGCCCTTTTGGCTTCACTCATCCAGGCTATGGAGCCTATAGCCCATGACAGGCTTTTTTCCTGCGC
This sequence comes from Spirochaetaceae bacterium UBA4077, assembly GCA_002383375.1. GTDB lineage: Bacteria > Spirochaetota > Spirochaetia > Treponematales > Rectinemataceae > UBA2256. The sequence continues at coordinate 74,278 of DFYR01000076.1, read as the reverse complement.
TCCATCGAGCCGGAGCAAAAAGATTCTCAACGCGCTGGAGGCAACCCAGATGCTTTCGCTGAACGAACTCACCCGGCGGGCGCAGCTGTTTGCCCAAAAAGTGCTTTCGGAATTGGCGCCCAAGACAAGGCGCGGCGCTGCGAGATCGCTCCAGCTCCCGGCCAGCCTCAGGCAGCACCTCACCTCCATATTGAGCAGGGAGTAAGCATAGCCCGGAGTCATCCTTAAGACCGCGATCGAATCGAGTCAGTCTTTATGTCGAAAAGCTCGAGGACTATTTGTGCAGCAGCTGTCTTGCCCGCTCGGTAGCCTTGATCACCGATTTTATGAGGGTAACCCGCAGTCCCCCTTCCTCCAGTTCCATGATACCATCGATGGTGACGCCGGCAGGGGTGGTAACTTGATCCTTGAGTTTGGCAGGATGCTCTCCGGTAACCAAGACGGTTTTAGCGGCGCCTAAAACCGTCTGGGCAGCCATCTCGATAGCCACGTCCCGGGAAAGCCCCATCTTGACCCCTCCGTCTGCCAGGGCTTCGATTACGATGTAGATGTAGGCAGGTCCAGAGCCTGAGAGCCCGGTTACCGCGTCCATGTGCTGTTCCTCCAGACGCAGAACTCTACCTACCGCCCCGAAGAGCCCCGTGACGAGATCGGCTTGGGCTTCGGACACATTCCGTCCGCAGGAAAACACTGTCATGCCCTCGCCCACCGAGATAGCCAGGTTGGGCATGGTACGCACCACAGCCACATAGCCGGGGACCCGGGACTCGATGATATCCAGGGGAACCCCCGCTGCGGTGGAAATTAGAAGACTGTCCTTGCGAAGATCACCTGAGATGGTATTGAGGATATCCACAACAGCCTTCGGCTTTACCGCCAGAATGACGATATCCGATTCGGCCGCCACCCTGCGGTTGTCCAGGCTGCTCTCCACATGGAACCGCTCGTGCAGGTCTGCCCTGTGCGCCTCGGTTCTTACCGAAAGGATGATCTCCTCCGACTTGTAAAGACCCTGAGCGAAGGTACCCAAGAGGAGGGCTTCGCCTATTTTTCCTGCGCCGATTATTCCAAGTTTATAGCTCACAAGGTATCTCCAATTAAGGCCTCTCTGTTGATTACCGGAGGGCGGCCTCCAGAACTACCGAGGCTTCGGTGTGGGAATCACGATATTTTACGATAACCGGGGCTTGGAGGGATAGTCCGCGCTCCTGAGCCCAGCCGCCCCTGGCAGGCCGGGCTCCGGGCACCACCACGGCGTTAGGTGGTATCTCTCCTAGCCACTCTTTTTCATTCACCAAGTCGAAGATCCTGGTGGAGGCGCTAACGATGAGTCCAGGGGCCAGCACAGCGTTCTGGCCTACGACAATCCCCTCGAATATGCCGCAGAGTCCGCCAATGAAGGCTCCATCCTCAATGACAACAGGCCTTGCTTGAGGCGGCTCAAGCACGCCGCCCACCTGGACTCCCGCCGAAAGATGTACCCTGCTGCCGATCCGTGCGCAAGAGCCTACCAGGACATGACTGTCCACCATGCTTCCCGTTCCGATACTTGCCCCTACATTTATGTAGGAAGGTGGCATTATTACCACACCCGGGGCAATATAGCTGCCCCGTCGGGCCGAGCTGCCGCCGGGCACAACCCTAATGCCGTCGGCGGGCACGAAGCGACGGGGAGGAAAGGCCGGTCTGTCACAGGCTCCGCCCGGCCATTCCCACTCTGTTATGCCGCCAGCCTTGAAGCCTGAGAGAATCGCTTGTTTTACCCAGGGCACGGCCTCCCATGCCCCATCCGCACTCTTTCGGCTCGCCGCGAAAACCCCAGTCTCAAGAGCTGCCAGAAAGGCTTCCCATTCCTCTGGATTGAAGCTTCCCTTAGCCTCGAATATCTGTTCCAGTTCTCCGCTCCGTAGCTTCATACTGCCGCGCTCATCGTCCATTCGGCTTCTCCTTCCTTCTTATCACATCTCCTGCGTCAGTTTTTAAATACATCAGCCGCAAAATCGTCCATGGAATAAACGCCCCTCCGTCCCCAGATCCAGCGAGCCGCCTTCATGGCTCCGGCGGCAAACACCCTACGGTCTTTAGCCCGGTGGCTAATGGTCAGGGATTCCAGGGGAGCGTCGAGCACCAGCTCATGCCTGCCGACCTCAAAACCGGTACGCAGGCAGGCGATATTCACCTTGTCCTTCTCCCAGGCTCCTATATTCCAGCCCGAGAAGCGCGGACAGGATTCCTGTACCGCCTGGGCTATGCTCAGGGCGGTGCCCGAGGGCGAATCCAGCTTCATTCTGTGATGATGCTCGATAATACCCAGCTCGGCATCCGGATCGGCTGCGGCATACGCTCCCATCAGGGCTGCGAGCCTTCGCATGAGCGCCACGCCAAGACTGAGGTTGGGGGATACCAGGACGCCAATCCTGCCGCCGACCCGCTCGGCCAGGTCGGGTATCTTCCAACCCGTCGTGGCTATGACCAGGTCTGTTCCGGTCTCCAGAGCCCAGGCAAGGTGATCGAGAACGGCGGAAGCATGGCTCGCTTCCACTGCTACCTCCACCCTATCCCGGGCGCAGGCATCCCTGCCTTCGGTCCAGCGGAGCTCCAGCGCCTCTGGACTGGCCGTATACTTCGCGATCTCCATCGCGATGGCGCCGCCTAAGCGACCGCGCCCGAATATGCCCAATCTCATGACGCGGCTCCGTCGTCGCTTGCCGCATCGGAACTCTCGAAAAAGGCCTTATGGAGGTGGCGCAGGGCGTTCTCCGCCCGCTGGGCTGAGAGCACCATGCTCAGGTTGATGTCGTTGGCCCCCATGCTGAGCATATCCACATCCATGTCGCCCAGGGCATTGAATGTTTTTCGCAGAAGCGTCGGGGTTTCCTTGAGCATGTCGCCGACCACGGCAATAACTGCCCTGTCCCGCATTATTTCCACGGTGCCCAGCTCTCCCAGCTCGGATGCCAGTCTATCCAGCGGAGCGGCCATATCCAGCGATACCGAAACACAGACTTCCGAGGTGGATACCAGGTCGACGCTGACGCCCAGACGCCCGAAGGCAGCGAAAAGCCTGGCCAGGAAGCCTGCCTGATCCATCATGAGTTCCTGCTTGACCGAAACGATGGCTACATTTGGCCTCATAGCCAGGGCAGCCACAGCCTTGCCGCTGGAACCGCCGGGGAGAATAGTACTGAAGCGTCCCGCAGGCTTGGTCACCGAGCGAACAGTAACCGGTATGCCCGCCTCAAGGGCTGGCTTGATAGCGGCGGGGTGGAGAATCTTGGCGCCGAAGGCTACCAGTTCCGAAGCCTCTTCGAAGCCCAGCCGCTGGATTGTCATAGCCTTGGGAACAATCTTCGGATCTGCGGTGGGCAGACCTTCGTGATCGGTCCAGATTTGGATTTCAGATGCCCCCAAGGCGGCGCCGAAAATGCTGGCCGATAGATCCGAGGCACCTCGTCCGATGCTCGTCGTGCTGCCCAGGCTGTCCGACCCGATGGAGCCCTGGGTGACCACACAGGGATTTGTTTTTATATGGGGAAGAAAGAGCTCCCTGCAGAGTCGCTGGGTGCTGTTCATATCCACCCTTGCCCTGCCAAAGCGGGAGTCGGTGCGGAGGGCTCTTCGGGCATCCAGGCAGGGCGCCTCGAGGGCGAGGGCGGCGAGAATGCTCGATAGCCTCTCTCCCGCAGCAGCTATCTCGTCCATGTTCCGATCGGTGAGCTCCCCGACCAGGCGGACGCCCTGCAGTCTCGATTCCAGGGCGCTTACGAGGGCTATGATTTCTTCTTCACTGGCAGCAGCATTCTCGCCGCCCAGCTGCCGCGCGATGGCAAGATGACGTTCCTTAAGATCGACACATACGCTTTGGGCAGTGCCCAGATCGGCCTTTTCCGCAGCCCCGGCGGCGAAAAAGAGGGAGTCGGTAACGCCTGACAGGGCGGAGACGACAACCAGGCAGCTAGGGAACTTCTCGCCGCTCTTTGCCTTAGATTTAGAACCCGGTTTGAGGGCGACCGCCGCACTGCTGCGCACGCGATCAGCAAGAAGCTTCAAGCCCGCGGCGTCAGAAAGGGAAGCTCCGTCGAACTTCATAACCACAAGATCCATTTCGCACCTCCTTGGCACAGGTTCAAAAGTGTTCACGGTAAAAGCCCTAGTAAAGGAGATGATGAATCTGATGCTGCGCCGGAGCGGGGTCTATCAGAAACTCACTCCCCAATCCGAAGGAGCCGAGCCTTGGTAACCCTTCGCCATGTGGCGGCACAAGCCGATACGACAGGAAGAAGGAGATACCTTTGGCACTCCGCGGGATCGAGCTTCCCGCGACAGCCGCCGGGTATTAGCCCGGTCGTCCAAGGTTCGCGCAGAGGGCGCGCGCCAACCCTTCGGCGATCCGCCCCTTTCCCGCAGCCTCTTCAGGCCCTCGCCCTCAGCCGCGGTACTGTTGGGGATCGCTCCTCCATCGGTGGGTGGACCGTATCACGCCTGGCTCGAGTATGCAAGAGTCTTTTTTAGGCAGGACGCTATTTTTCCTCGTACAGACGAGGATTTACAATAAAAGAGCTCCGCTACTTTATGAATTCCAGCCAGGAAGGATATACTGGCTTAAACCCGGAAGGGAAAAATCCCAGGAGGAAACATGACGGCTACAGGTTCCCTGCGAAGGGATCCGCTGACGGAAAACCTCGCTCCCCTCTTTGCCATGCAGAGAACCCTTATGATGCATAGCGAAGTACTGGCCGCCATTCCCCTCTGCGTGCAGATAGTGGCCAAGGAATTCCCGGACTCGGAGGTGCTTGCCTGTTTTTCCGAGGATCAGCATGAAGAGATGCGCATTGTAGCCACGGCTCCGGATTATCTCAAAGATGAATATGCCTTTCGCCCCATCCGCCTGGGAAGCTATCCCTGCGGTCTCGCTCTGGAGCAGGAAGAATTGGTATCCGTAGCCCTGGCCGACAAAGGCCGCTGCATCGAGGCGCCGATCTTCCAGGAGCAGCGGGCGGCCGGTGCATTGAGCCTTCGCTTCGCCGAAGACACTGGGGGCAAGACCGAAAAAACCCGTAGGCTGGAGAAGCTAAAGACTCGGCCAGATCCGGAATCCAGACGCATCAAGGCCGAGGATCTAGTCCGATGGGGCAGCTTTCTCATCGAAGAAGCCCTCAGCCTCAGGAAAGCCCTCACCGGCAGAGCCGGCAGACAGGAGGAAGGAATTGGAACCCGCAGGCAAGCTGGTGCCTTACCGGTCCAGCGCCAGGACGGAGGTGAGGGCATAGCCTTCCACGGTCTGATCGGCAGCTCCGACGTGATGAAGGAAGTCTTCCGCCTTATCGACCAGGTGGCGGTCACCGACGCCACGGTCTTTTTAAGCGGCGAAAGCGGCACGGGCAAAGAACTGGCGGCAAGGGCTATTCACGAGTGCAGTTCCAGGGCTTCCGGTCCATTCGTGGCGGTCAACTGCGCGGCCCTGCCGGAGAGCCTCATCGAAAGCGAGCTCTTCGGCCACGAAAAGGGAGCCTTCACCGGCGCCGTGGCAATCCGGCAGGGCCGCTTCGAGGCAGCTCGGGACGGCAGTCTCTTTCTGGACGAAATCGGGGACCTTTCGCCGGCCGTTCAAGTCAAGCTGCTGCGCATTCTCCAGGAGCACAGCTTCGAACGGGTTGGCGGCAACAAAAGCATCAGGACCAACGCCCGCATCATCACAGCCACCCACCGGGATCTTCAGAAGGAAGTACGGGAAGGACGTTTTCGGGAGGATCTTTTTTTCAGGCTGAATGTCTTTCCCATCAACCTCCCTCCCCTGCGGGAACGGGGCGCCGACATTCTCCTTCTGGCCGACCATTTTACCGAGACCTTGGGCGCAAACCAAGGCAAGATGATAAAACGCATTTCCAGTCCCGCCCTGGATCTTCTCATGATCTATCACTGGCCCGGAAACGTGCGAGAGCTGGAAAACTGCATCGCCCGGGCGATCATCCTGAGCAGGGACAATGTGATCCATTCTTACGACCTGCCTCCAAGCCTCCAATCGGCATCATCCACGGGTACAGAACCGGCATCCAGTTTTGATGGGGCTATTGCCCGGCTTGAAAAGGAAATGCTCGTGGAAGCCCTGAAGATCGAGCTGGGGAATTCGGCCCAGGCAGCCAAGCGTCTCGGAATCACCCAGCGTCGATTCCGCTTCGCTCTCCAGCGTTACAAGATAGATTATCGACAATTTAGAACAAAATTGTAGTTTTCTGTATCACAATCGACATATTTGTCGTTTTTTCCATACTCCGTATCTAACTTACCATAATGGATAAGGTAAAAATCCCCAGATTTACCGCAGGCAAGTTGTATAGGGGCAATAAGTTACAATAATGGCGTTTTAAATTTAGGAATTGCAGCGATCAGTGGAAATTTTTGGCACAGCGCTTGCATTATTATTCCCCGTACCGTCCTCGAGTGACGGTAGGAGGAGTTACCATGGATGTTCAACAAGAAGAGACACAAGGCAGACTTTCGGATTTCTACGGAGACCACTGCTTTTCCAACAATATGATGCGGGAGCGGCTTCCCCGTTCGATATACGCCGAGCTCATGCAGGTTCAGGCGGGCAAGAAGGAGCTCACCTTAGAAGTAGCCGAAGTAGTAGCCTCAGCAATGAAGGAGTGGGCTTCGGACCACGGCGCCACCCACTACACCCACTGGTTCCATCCCCTCTCAGGTCTGACCGCCGAGAAGCACGAATCCTTCGTGTCCCCCCTTCCCGATGGCAGCGTCATCGTCGAATTCTCCGGCAAAGAGCTGGTCAAGGGCGAGCCTGACGCATCCAGTTTCCCCTCCGGGGGATTGCGGGCGACTTTCGAAGCCCGGGGCTACACTGCCTGGGACGTCACAAGCCCCGCCTTTTTGAAGACGAATTCCAAGGGAGTCACCCTCTGCATACCCACGGCCTTTATCTCTTACAACGGACACGCCCTGGATAAAAAAGTTCCGCTTCTGCGTTCCATGGACGCCCTGAACAAAGCTGCCCTGCGATTGCTCACGCTTCTGGGAGAAAAGGACGTGGAGCGGGTCCTGCCCACCGCTGGACCCGAGCAAGAATACTTCCTGGTCAACGCCGATCTCTATAAAAAGCGCCCCGATCTCGTACTCACCGGAAGAACGGTATTCGGTTCCATGCCCGCCAAGGGTCAGGAACTGGAAGACCACTACTTCGGTGCCATCGAAGAGAAGGTGGCGGCGTTCATGAGCGAGCTGAACGCAGAGCTCTGGTCCATGGGTGTAGCGGCCAAGACCCAGCACAACGAAGTGGCTCCCAATCAGTTTGAGATAGCCTGCATATTCACCCAGGCCAATATCGCCGCTGACGACAACCAGCTGGTTATGGAAACCCTGCGCAAGGTCGCCAACCGCCACGGAATGGCCGCAATCCTGCATGAAAAGCCTTTTGACGGGGTAAATGGCTCGGGGAAGCACCTCAACTGGTCCATGTGCACAAACACGGGCATGAACCTTCTGGATTCGGACAAAGCCCTGTCCGAGGAGGTCCAGGTAGGCAGCCTGGGACTGGCCCGCTTTATCCTTTTCACTATCGCGGTGATCCAGGCTGTGGATACCAGGGCGGGATTGATCCGCGCATCCGCTTCCACCGCCGGCAACGACAGGCGCCTGGGTGGCTTTGAGGCGCCTCCCTCTATCATTTCGGTCTTCTTGGGCGAACCTCTGACAGAGCTCTTCGACTCCCTTATCAACGGGAAAAAGAAACTCCGCGTCGACCTAGGAAAGGTCGAAACAGGGGCCAAGAGCCTTCCCAAGCTGCCCAAGGATTTTTCGGACAGAAACAGGACAAGCCCCTTCGCCTATACTGGCAATAAATTCGAGTACAGGATGGTCGCCTCCTCCCAGTCAGCCGCGACGCCCACCATGGCCTTGAACGCCGCTGTGGCCGAAAGCCTGGAAAATCTGGCTGACAGGCTTGAAGCCGAGCTGGGCAAGGGCACAGCGGTGGACGAAGCAGCCCTGCGGGTAGCCGGAGCAGCGTGGAAAGCCCATCGCCATGTAGTTTTCAACGGCAATGGCTATTCCAAGGAGTGGATAAAGGAAGCCGCAGCCCGAGGCCTGCCCTTCTTCAGGTCGGCAGTGGAGGCGATTCCGGAATTCATGAAGCCTGCAAACGTCCAAATGCTCTCCAGACTGGGCATCCTCAGCACGGAGGAAGCCGAATCCCGCTGCATCATCTACCTCGAACGCTACGCCAAGCAGATTAATATAGAAGCAGGGGTTGCGTTGGACATCGCCCGACGCTCCGTGTTCCCCGCGGCATCCAAGAGTGCCGAAAGCTTTGCCAGGGCTGCCTCTGGACTGGCCGCTGTGGGAGCCCCCAGCGTTGCACAGGAGCAGCGGGCTCGCCGTCTTGCATCTCTTACAGGCAAGCTCATCGAAGAGGCTGACAGGCTTGAAATAGCCCTGAGCGACGCCCAGCGGATCGAAGATAGCCTGGCGGCGGCTCAAGCCTACCGGGAAGCCGTGGTCTCTCGCATGGACAACCTCCGCCAGGTGGTGGACGAGATCGAGCGCCTGATGCCTAAAAACGAGTGGCCCTTGCCCAACTACGAGGATCTTCTCTACTCGCTCTAAGCTTCCTGCCCTGCTATACTAAAGGGCGATGCGTTGGTTCAGAAAGCTTATTCCCTGGATAGTCATCGCCGCTACGATAGCGGCGATGATCTATCTGCCCGATGTGGACCCCGAGCGATATACGGACTTTTCCAGCCTTTTCGGCACCGAACGACGGCGACAGGCCAATGCTGGCTTTTCCGTGGCCGTCTGTAAAAACGGTAAAATAATCTACCAGGGTTATTTCGGAAAAGACGGGGCAGGCAATCCCATCGCCAGGGACTCTCCCATGTACCTCGGCCCCAGTTCTGAAATTCTCTCCGGCGCCCTGCTCTATTCCCTCAGCTTAAAAGGGAGCCTTTCCTTAGACGATGACATCCGCAAACACCTGCCCAATCTGGACATGTCCAAGCCCCGAAGCCTGAGGGACATAGTCGGGCTGAAGGAAAACGATACCGAGGCTGAAGAAGAGCCTATCACTATTCTCCAGGTAGCCTCCCATGCGGTGGATCTCAGCGAACGAGATCTGGTAGCCTTCCGTTCCAGGATCTCCGGCATTGAGGCGAGAGAGCTGGATCCGGAACTATTTCTACTCTCCCGGTTTTCCGCCGAGGGAGTCCAGCGCTCAAGGATCGCCTATAGGCTTCTCGGAACAGTAATGGAGAACGCAGAAGGCCAGAGTTTTGCCAGACTCCTCGAATCGAGGCTGCTGATCCCACTGGGGATGCACGGCACCACCGCAGAACCCGACTCCCTCCAGGGCGTGGCAGTAGGCTCTGGTCTCTTTTTCGGACTTGCCTTCCCCTACGATTCCAGGGTACCGATCATCGCGGCACCTGCCGACGGCATTGTCAGCACCGCCGAAGATGTCGCCAAGTTCCTCTCCTACATCACCGCTCCCCCCAGTAAGGGCATCGCCAGCCTGCCCCCCGCCCGGGTCGCCAAGTTGTATCAGCCCCTGACGCCTGGAAGCAGCTCGGGCTTCGGCTGGAGGGTAGAAAGCTCAGGCAGCGACAGAAGGGTATACCAGGGAGGCTCGGTGGAGGGTTTCTCCTCCCGGGTGGTGATATGGCCTGAGCGCAACGCCGGCATAGCCATACTCTCAGCCCAGGGGGGAATAATCCAGTCCAATATCGTCCTTCCCCAGCTCACCTCGGCGGCAGAGAGCCTGCTCTTCACAGGGTCGAGCCCTCGGTTATTCGCAATCAACAGGATGCTCATAATCCTTGGCATCAGTCTGCTGGTATACCTGATCAGCCTACTCATGCAGACAGCTATAGCCCGATCATGGGCTCGAAACATGCTGGAAAAACGGGAGCTGGGAAGGCGAAGAATTATGCATTTCTTTACTCTGGGTAGAACAACCATTGGTATCGTGCTGAGGATAACCCTGCTCTTCGCAGCCCCCTATCTGGTAGGCCGCTTTCTTGGCATTTCGCGCCTGGGGTACCACGATCTCTTTACCATGGAGCCTGGCAGCTGCGCAGCCTTCATCATGCTCACCTCCATCGGAACCATGAGGAATTGCTCAAGGCTGGTCTGGCTCTACCAATTAAACCGGGGATAACTGGCGGAATTAATACAAAAACGTTATTATTTCTCCGGCGATGTTCAACCTAAGGAAGTGTGCAAGATATAATGAATAGAATCGATGTATTGATAATCGGAACTGGCCCGGCGGGCCTGGGCGCCGCCTTCGGGCTTCTGGAAAAGCGTCCAGGGCTCTCGATAACCATGCTCGACAAGAGCGAGGTTTCCTCCGGGGGCTTAAGGAACGACTGTAAGATGAATTTCACCTGGCCCATCGGCTTCCCAGAAAGCTGCTGGGAGCAGGGGCAGGCCGAGGCGTACCTGCGAAGGGTGGAAGACTTTCTTAAGCCTTCCATCATGGAGAAAACAAACGTAGCTCGCTATACTCACAGGGCGGAGAAGTTGGGGGTCAAGCTTCTCGAGATCCGCCAGTCCCACCTGGGCACCGATGGAGGCCTGGAATTGATCAGGCGGCTCATCCACAGGCTGCGCGGCAACGGCGTCGAGATAGCACTGGGCGAAAAAGCCCTGGATTTCCACCTGGAACGCAAGACCGTCAGTACCGATAAGCGGGAAATCCCCTACAAGCAGTTGATCGTGGCCCCCGGCAGGGGAGGTTTCGCCTTTCTCCAGGGGCTTATGAACAAGGCGGGTATCGCCTACCGAGACAACGTGGTGGATATCGGCCTTCGGATCGAGACCAAGGAGGAGCGCTATCCCATCGTGCGGGACTACTACGATCCGAAATTCTACTTCCCCAAGAAAACCCGGACATTCTGCACTAATTCCAGGTCGGCCTACGTGGTCCAGGAAAAATACGGCGACGAGGAAACGGGGCTCTGGTACTCGGTGAACGGTCACGCCTGGTCGTCCTCCCGCCCAGAAAACGGCTTCGCCAATTTCGCCATTCTCAAGACGGTGACCCTCACGGCTCCCCTGGCTTCGGGACAGTCCTACGCGCGCATGCTGGGCATGCAGGCTGCGCTCCTGGGAGGCGGAAGGCCGATCATGCAGCGGGTGGGAGACTTCAGGTTGGGCAAAAGATCTTTCGCCGAATCCTTTACCGGGGATCTTTACGACTTTGAGCCCACCCTGCCCTCCTGCACCCCCGGAGACATAGCTCTCTCGGCCCCGGCCAAAATACTAAATTCGGTTTGGAACGCCATGAAGCTCCTGGATACCATTGTCCCGGGCCTCATGCACCCCAGCACCATAATGTACTACCCCGAAATCAAACTCTACGCAAACCGCCCTGCCTTCACGGACGAGTACTTCAGGGCAGCCGAGGGCTTGTACCTGATCGGGGACGGGGCAGGTACCAGCCGTGGTATAACCTCGGCCTGGGCTTCGGGTTTGCGGGCAGCGGATGGAATACTAAAAACCATCGAAGCTACCCCGAAGAAAGCCGCAGGAATAGGTCGACCTGAACCGGTGGGCTCCGGCAGTAAGGCGACCCAATGACCAACGAAGAGAATCGGATTCAACGTTCGGCGTACATACGAAGGGCGGCATGGATCGCCCTGGTGGGCAACTCGGCCCTGGCGGCGCTAAAAATCTCCGCCGGCGCCCTTTCGGGCAGCCTGTCGGTGCTTTCCGACGGAATCGACTCCTCCACCGATGTCCTCATCGCCATCCTCACCCTCGCGGCGGCTCGTATAGCCGTCAAGCCCGGGGACGAAGAGCACTCCTACGGGCATGGCCGCATCGAAACCGTGGCCTCGGCTATCATCAGCTTAATCGTTTTTTTCGCCGGCGGCCAAATACTGGTGCGCGGCGCCCAGGACCTCATCGCTGGAGCAGCTTCTAAGATTCCGACGCCCTTGGCGCTTTGGGCTACCCTGATCTCAATCGGCGGCAAGCTCATCATCGACATGGATATCGAGATCGATCCGGAGATGACCGTGCGCGAAGCCCATGCCATAGCGGCGGACGTGGAGCGATCGATCAAGGAGCATCTGCCGGACGTCTACGATGTCATCGTCCATATGGAACCCGGGGGCAACGACGAAGAAGAACGTTTCGGCCTTTCCAAGCCCGAAGAAGGCTTGGAGGGTTAAAATAAATCGTAAAGGAGCGAACGATGAACGACTTGGCAATTATCGATCCAGCCAGGCAGGTGGAGCTCAAGAAAATCATCGCCCGGCTCCACGACGGGGAGTCGGCGAGCGAGCTCAAGAAGGAATTCGCCGCCTTGATCAAGGGCGTTAGCGCGGCGGAAGTGGCGGCCATGGAACAGTCCCTCATAGACGGGGGAATGCCCGTGGAAGAGGTGCAGCGGCTCTGCGAGGTCCACGTCCAGGTGTTCCAGCAGTCACTTTCCCTGGGGAAAAAGCCGAAGGAGCTCCCCGGGCATCCTATCTACACGATGATCGAAGAGAATAAGCAGGCTAGAAAAAAGGCCTCCGCCCTCGTCGCAGCTGCCCGATCCTGGGCTTGGGGCATCGGCATGGTGGAGCCGGCCGCTGCCGCCCTGGAAGACCTTGCCCAGATCATCGTTCATTACACGAGAAAGGAAAACCAGCTTTTTCCCTATCTCGAGCGAGATAACTTTACCGGTCCTTCCCGGGTGATGTGGGGGAAGCATGACGAGATACGCGCCCGCTTCGGCGAGGCGAGAAAGGCGCTGAAGGAATCACCCAAGGAATTTTTCAAGATAGCCAAATCCCTGGCCGCTTCCGTCAGAAAGATGATTTTCATGGAAGAGCACATTTTAATCCCCGAATCGGCCCGGCGGCTCTCGGAAAAGGACTGGGCGGAGATACGCCTGGGCGAGGAGGCCATCGGCTTTGCCTGGGTCAAGCCCGATTCTCTCTATGACGCCGGCCTGGTATTGGCTTCCCAGATGAGCCTGGTAAAGCCTGAAATCGGGAAGGAAGCTCGATCCGCGGCGGAAAGCCCGGAATCCGAAGCCGCCTCGAAGGCACCTGATTCTGCGACCGCTGGAGAGCCGGCGGGAGCCGAAGCGCTGCTGGAGCTCGCGACGGGGCGCATTTCCAGGGAAGTCCTCGACCTGGCCCTTAAGACCATGCCTGTGGACATCAGCGTGGTGGACGAGAACGACAAGGTGCTCTACTACTCCGACGCTCCCCACAGGATATTCCCCCGCAGTCCGGCGGTGATAGGGCGTAGCGTCCAGAACTGCCATCCGCAGAAATCGGTGGACGTGGTCAACAAGATACTCACCGCCTTCAAGAACAAGGAAAAATCTAAGGCACGCTTCTGGATCGAAATGGGGGGCAGGTTCATCCTGATCGAGTACTACGCCCTCTACGATGCCGAAGGAAACTACAGGGGAACCCTGGAGCTAAGCCAGGATCTCACCGAGCTTAGAGCCCTGGAAGGCCAGAGAAGGCTGCTGGACTGGGAATGACATGGCTTAGGCTAAAGCCTGGATTTTAACCCTAGCGGCATAGTAGGCATCATCCCAGGCATCAACCTGGGCTTCAGCCCTGTACTCAGCTCCGTTTCCCTCGTAAAAGCCGGGCATGGGGACCTTCTTTGCCGGGCAGAATTTCAGCCGAACAGGGGCTTTTCTGCTTTCGCGACGTGAAGGCTGCCAGCGAGAGTATTTCCGGACCCTCAACATCCTTCAGAGAATAGGATAGCTTCAACACGGTCCTCCTCCCCTCTGCAAGCGCCCTGGACCATGCTCCGTTAAAGCGGATCAGGTCCAGGGCAGCGGGCAGGAGTTCAGCCTTGCCCATCGACGTGAATACCTTCTCTGCATGGGCGCACTGCAGAGCTTCGATCTCGAGCTGCTCCAGGGATTCCCAGTTTCGGGGCGGGACAAAGGATTCTAGAAAAACCGATGGGGATAACCTGAGCGCATGGAGCAGGGCTAAAAACCAGGGTACAGCCCTTCCCCGGCTATAGAAGCAGCTCAAGGCTGCCGCGAGCTTTCCGGCGGTTTTCATATCCTTCGCAGAATAGCCCGGGTGCTGCTTTAGAAGGTAGGGGGGATTCGGGTCGTACTGGAGCCCCAATTCGGAGCTCCTTCGCTTAAGACTCGTCCCCGGGAGCAGCGCCAGGGGGAATACGTCGAGGTGGTTGGGAGAAAAGGAAAGGGCGAAATCGACACTCGCCCTGAAACCCTCCAGCGTATCGCCCGGCAGGCCGTAAATAAGGTCCAGACCGAACACCACTCCTTTTTTGTTCAGGAGAGTAAGTCCGGAAGAGAATTTTTCAACATCGAAACTCCGTCCGTTGAGATTTAGGACTTCAGGGCTGGAACTCTGCAGCCCTATCTGGACAAAGCAGGAAAGCCGCGTAAATGCCTCTGCCTGAACTGAGTCCAGGAGTTCAGCCCTCAGTTCGAAATTCCAGCCGATTCCTAACGCCTGTGTAGAAAGGGTTTTTAGGATTCGGAGCATTCTATTTTTGTCTATGTTAAAGGTGGGATCCAGTACGAAAATCTCGGAAACACCGGCCTGCACGAAGAGTGCCAGTTCGGCGTCGATCCTGGCTTGGGGAAGGTGGCGAACGAGGTTGCTGGACCTGCCTTCGTAGCAGTAGGAGCAGCGGTAGGGGCAGCCTCTGCTAAGCTCCCAGGACAGAGCGCTCCCGGGAGTGGGTGCCAGAATGCCCAAAAGCCAGGGAGAGGGGAGCTCCCTTCCCTGACTCGGACCTGGTCGGATAAAGAGGTCTCTCTGGGGAAAGGCCGCTGAGCCTGAAAGTCTGGGCGTCGGCGCTTCGGTGTTTAGGGTTTGGGCGTACCATTGGGCGAAGCTGAACTCTGCCTCCCCAAGAAAGACCGCATCGAAGGGTTCACTGTCGCCTTTCTCTGCCAGGGCTTCGGCATCGGGCCCCCCTCCGACGAGAAGGAGGCTGGGACGGAGTCTTCTAAGCTCTCGGGCAAGCTCGAGGGCAGGTACTGAGTTCCAGCAATAGAGCGAAAAACCGACGAGGCCGGGGTTTTTACCTAAAACCTTGTCCAGTGTTTCCTGACTGGGGCTGCTCGTAGAAGGCGAGAGGATGAGGATATCTTCTTTTTGTAAAAGCCCGGCACCTACCAGTCCGGCGGCGGCACAGGCTGCGCCCAGAGGGCTAGCCTCGCTGTCCTCCGGCGTCATGAGGCTGACCAGGAGGACTTTAATTGATCGTTCCGCCATAGGGCTGAAGGCTAGCACGGTCGCAGGCCGCGGCTCAAGGGCACTTGCCTTGACGCTCCGCTTATGCCAGTGTAGGGTTTCGTCCCATGGATAAAAGCGCGAAAAACCTGGCATACCCTGTCCTCTCCTGCCTTTTTGCGGCCCTCATGGCCGTGGGTGCTTTTATCGCCATTCCCCTGCCCATGTCACCGGTACCCATCGTTTTACAAACCATGTTCATGTTTCTTGCAGCCCTGGTACTCGGACCCTGGTGGGCAAGCCTTTCCACCCTTCTCTACCTTCTTTTGGGACTTATCGGACTACCTGTATTCTCCGGAGGAACAGGAGGACCGGCCAGCTTTCTTGGACCGACAGGAGGATACCTTGCCGGCTACATCCCCTGCAGTATCATCGTCGGGCTGATTGGAGAAAAAGCCCGGGACAAGAGGCTTGTACTGTTTTTTGCCTGCCTTGCGGGCATGGTGCCGGTCTATGGTCTTGGTCTGCTCCGCCTCAAGGTGGTTTTAGGTTCAGGCTGGGAGCGGACCCTTGCAGCCGGCCTGCTTCCCTTCATTCCCGGCGATCTGGCGAAAAGCCTCCTGGCAGCCCTCCTGGCGCCCAAGCTCAGGGCAGGCATCCTCTCCATGCCAGCAGGCCCCACCCATGGCTGAGCTCTTCCTTCTCCAAGGCCTGACACACCGCTTCGCCGACGGCAGCGAAGGCCTGGCCGGCATCGATCTCAGGCTGGAGGACGGCGAGTTTCTCGTGCTCTCGGGCCGCAACGGCTCGGGCAAAACCCTCCTCGCCCGGCATTTGGCAGGGCTCTCCCTGCCCAGCGCAGGGAGCATCCGCTTCCGGGGAAAGGAAGCGAAAACCTGCCGCCGGGAGCTTCGCAAAGCCGTAGGCTTTGTCTTCCAGGACAGCGATGCCCAAATACTAGGCCAGACTGTCGCTGAAGATGTCGCCTTCGGGCCGGCCAACCTCGGCCTTGAGGTCGAAGAAATCCAGCGCAGAGTGCGAAAAGCCCTGGACTGGGCCGACCTGGCCGGAAAGGAAGAGCGCAGGCCCGAGACCCTTTCAGGCGGCGAGCGCAGGAGACTGGCCATCGCAGGCGTCCTGGCCATGGAGCCTGAATGCCTCATCCTCGACGAGCCCTTCGCCAACCTGGACATGGAATCGGTGACGGAGATCGCCCGGATCTGCGGGGCACTCAATGCCAAAGGCATCACCATCCTCGTACTGACCCATGAGCTGGAAAAGATTCTTCACTTGGCCAGCCGCCTCCTCATCCTGGACGCAGGGCGACTCTGTTTCGACGGCAAGCCGGGGGAAGCGGAACCAGCGGTATTCGCCAGGCATGGCCTGGCCTGCCCTTTCGAGGGGTATTTCCCCTGGATCCTCCCCAAACCGGCATCGGCCAGGGGAGGCAATTCTTGAATCCCTTCGCCCTCCAATCTCTCTACGGTCCCTTGCCCAGGCTCAGCGCCCTGGCAAAGGCGTTTTTCCTGATCTGCCTTGGCATTGCCGTAATGCGGCTGGGCTTTCTTCCTGTAAGCCTTCTCTTCGCGCTCATCCTGGGCTTTAGCGCCCTGGTAGGCCTCGGCCTGAGAGACAGCGTCATCGCGAGCCGGGGGCTGATACTTCTTCTATTGTTCAGCGCCTTAGCTCGGGGGCTTTTCCCCGGTGACGGCAGAGTCTTCGCAGCCGAAAGCCTTGGCCCTTCGGCGCTATACGCCCTGCGGCTGGGAACGATTTTTACATCGGCCCGCCTATTCTATGCCAGCACTCGAGTATCGGAGCTGGGCGATTATTTAAGTGTCGCGTACAGAGTGCTGCGGGGCGCCGCAACCTCAAGGATGCTGAAGAAAAATGCTGAGCCCGCGACTGCCTCCGCAACACCGGCCGGGC
>DFYR01000076.1:42954-57062 GCA_002383375.1 Spirochaetaceae bacterium UBA4077 | reverse complement strand
GCAGTATGATGCGGGCACCGCGGCTGATCCGGGAAGGCAGAGGCTCGACCGCTCCGCTTCCCTCGCCGCCGATCCTGGCATGATGCTCTCCCTGTCCCTTGTTTTCATCCCCCGGGTTTTCGAAAGTTACAGACGGATCAGGGAAGCCGCCGAGAGCAGAGGTTTCGGCGCAAGAAAAAACCGGCTTTTTTCGGGACTGACTCTGCTTCAAGCCCTGCTCTTCTCCAGCATCAAAAACAGTCTGAGAACCGCCGAAGCCTTGGAAGCCCGGGCATATACGCCGGAGCGACGGATCATGCTTCTCCGCCTTAAGCCTGCCGATCTGTTGCTCATGGTTTCCGGGCTGGGCTTGGCGATCTTCTCCTTTGTTTAAAATCTGGCCGCGCTTGGCTTGGCGATCCTCTCCTTTGCCTAGAATCCAGATGCGCCGAGGCGCCTTCAAGTATCTCGCGCAGGACAATGTTTAAAACATCTAGAACCTGGCTCCGCCGAGCCATGAGCCTTGGCCGAGGAAGGCCCACGCGCTGCGCCCAATCACCGATTACAGTGTATGTAGAGATTTGGCTGCGAGACCAGCGTCCTAGCCCCTGCAGTCCTTGAGCCCTTCCCAAGCCAGCACCGCCGGTTCTCCCGATGCGAGGTCCGGGCCGGCGCCCGGCGTGGAACTCAGACTGGGGCTCTGGACAGGTTCCCCAGGTAATTCAACAAACCTCGCTTCCCAGACTTCCACCGGCCTGCTTTTTCCCTGCAGCAGGACCTCGCCCAGCCGCCTGAACGAAAACTCGCTCGAGCGCCGGGCTAGGGCGACCGTATCGCTCGAGACCAATAGCCTGGTTCCGACGATTTTATTGGCCTCTTCCAGCCTGCTGGCGGTGTTGACCACGTCGCCCAGTGCTGTGTAGTTGAAACGCCATTGGGAGCCCATGTTTCCCACGATCGCCATCCCGGTATGGATCCCGATGCGGGTCCGCGGCAGCGGGAAGCCCAGTGCTTCGAATTCCGGCACTGCGGCGTCCAAGGCAGCATGGCAGCGGAGCGCGGAGCGCAGCGCCCTTACCGCGTGATCCTCCTGGCTCAAAGGAGCGTTCCAGAAGGCTACTACAGCGTCGCCCACATATTTGTCCAAAGTGCCCCCTTCGGCGAGGATGCATTCGCTCAAGATCGACAGATAGCGGTTCATGAACTGGGCTAGCCGCTCGGGACTCAAGGATTCTGAAAGTGTGGTAAAGCCCTCTATATCCGAAAAGAATACACTGATTGTCCTTTGTTCTCCCCCGAGCTTCAAGAGCCCGGGGTTCCTGCTCAGCTCCTCGATCACCTCGGGCGAGAGGTACTGGGAAAAACTTCGTTTAAGGAAGGCTTTTGTCCTTCCCTCCGCCACGTAGGAGAGCACGATCCCCGCCATGAAACTGAGCGAAGCCGCCGCGAGCTCCAGGGCTGGCATGTTCACCAGATCAGCTTCATAGAAGACCGAAGCCGAAAGAAGCGACACGATGACTAAAACGGCAGCAGCGCCTGCCAATGCCAGGGGTTTTTTAAAATAGGAAGCGCATAAAGCCGCCGCTGCCCCGACCGCCAGGACAAGGAACGCCTCCCAGACCCAACTCAGGCGATAGAGCAGCCTGTCTTCGAGGACATTGCGAATGAAGGTCCCGTGAATCTCCGCTCCCGGCATAGCCGAATCGGTGGGCACAGCCTGGCGGTCCAGAAGCCCCGGGGCTGAAAAACCGAATATCAGGTATTTATCTGCAAAATAGTCAGGCTTGATCGCAGGCTCTTCGCCTTCTCTCAGGCTGAGTGCGCTGTAGAGAAGCTCCGCCGCGTTCCGGGCCGGCAGGCTGGGAGAGGGACCGGCAAAGCGCAGAAAAACTTCGGGAATCCCTGGGAGCCTGTCACCCTGCCCTCCGGCCTCGAGCGTAGCCAGACCGAATGAAGGCTCATCGAGGTTTCCCGCCCTGTAACGCCGGACGACACCGTCCTCATCCAGGAGGGCTTTTACCGATCCGAAACGGACGTTCTTCACGGGAAGGGCCGAAAGCCGCCCAAACGGAGCCTTCTCAGGACTACCGGCCAGCACCACGTTGCCCGCCTGATCCATAGCCCTGGCGCAGCGCAGATCATCGTCAGGGCCGAAGCTCGAGGTTTCGGTAAAGAGAATGTCGAAGGCCGAAACCCTGGCCTGGACGCAGTACTCGGCCAGGATACCGTAGAGTTCCCTGGGCCAGGGCCAACCGAAACCCAGGTTTTCCTCAACCCAGGCGAGGCTGTACTGGTCAACGAAGACAAGCTCCACCGGGCTTGAAGCTACCTGGTTTAGGGTATCGGAGGTCTCGCCCCGGGCCTTGCTGTTTCTCCCGGCGCTCAGCGTCGCCCTAAAATCATAAAGCTCCCGATCCAGAGCCTCGGAGATGCCGGAGACGAGAAGCAAAGCAGCGCCCGCGAGCCCGATGAGTAAAGCTAAATAGCTTCTATTCAACGCTTTATTGATAAAAGAACTATTCCTGAGGCTGCCTTGCTTCATCAGAACAGCTCCCTGAAAGCCGCAAAACGTTCCGTGCGGGTATGGCTGCGTTCGTTGGGACTGACCTGGAAGCGCTCACTCTCGGGTCTGGGATTGGGCCAATAGCGCTTTTCCGGCCAAGCGCCCAAAAACCCTGAATGCCGCTCCAGAGCATTTTTAGGAGTGATGAGCTCATCATGCAGGGCTTCGATCCTGAACGAGGGTTTGGGATGGGTCTGGGCGAAGCCGCTAGGCTCCTGGTCCTGGGAAGGCAGTTTGGCGATGAGCCGGTCCAGGGCAGCCGGATCGTAAGCGGCCTGAAGGAGAATCCGTTTAGCCTCCCTGTCGGCCTGGAGCTCGAAGCTCTGGGAATAACCCGAGATCAGGAGCACCGTCGCTATCTCCGATATGGCTTCGCCGAAGGCTTCGGTAAAAGAGGCCGCCTCGCCGCCCGAGGACAGTCCTGCGCTGAGGGCATAATCGGAGGCGATCTGGGCCAGGCGGGAGCCCTGCACAGAAGCCAGTCCATGCCGAAGCGCCACATGGGCGATCTCGTGGGCTAGCACCGCAGCCAGCTCGTCCTCACTCTCGACCTTAGCCAACAGGCCTCTGGTAATGAGTATATGGCCTCCGGGAGAGGCAAAGGCATTGACTTCTCCGCTATCCAGAACCGCGAAACGATACCCTGTGTAGATTTCGGGACGGGAGGAGAAAAGAGACAGACCCTGTCCGAGCTTGTTGAGATACTCGTTCAAAGCAGGCGTATCATAGAGTCCGTAGAGAGAAAAAATCCTCGCCGTGACGGCTCTGCCTATGTAGTACTCCTGGCTGGGCGAGAGGGGCTGGGCGGCCTCGGCGGCAGCTTTTGCCGCCGCCCTGAGAATAGCTTCCTCGTATCTGTCCATGAGGCCCTGGCTGAAAGCGTCGGAAGCCAGGAGTTCCAGGCTCTGTCCCAGGCTAAGGCAAGATCCGAAAAGCAGGCTTATAAGTATGACTGCGATAGCGGACAAGGTCCTCGCCGAGCATTTTCCGCTCTTCCTCATCCGCTTGAATCCCTCACGGCTCAAGGCCCTCCAAGAATCCCACCAGTGCGTCCTGGCCGTATTCGAAATCTTCCATCGCATCGACAGGAGCATAATCCACTTGAGCGCTTTGGCGATAGGCCTGCTCGGTCGATTCGCTGAAACCCTTTCCAGCCAAGGCTATCTCGCCGCCTGAGAAACCCTGTTCGGCGGGCTTGAGGCTGCCTGCATCGAGGCTTGTCTGGGTGAGGGCTGACAGGTACATATAGCCCAGCCTTGTGGAGTTCGGCAGGTAGACTTTAACCCAGCCGTCTGAAGCAGACTCGTATACCCGCACCTGCTCGCCATAGCTCAAGCTGGCCAGTATCGGGGCCAGGGCGGAAGGCTGCGCCCGTATCTGGCTCCGGCTAACCTGAACGCTCAAGGTGGCGGGTTCGTCCTGGTTATTGACCGCCCAGGCTCGGGCCGCAACGCAGGAGAAGAGGACGAGAAGAAAAAGTATGAGGAAAGAAGACCGCTTTGACGCGGTTTTAACGTTCTTTTTATCCATACATTACCGCCTTGGACGTAAAAGTCCAATTTAAGCATAGCGCAGTTTGCTCAAATCGACAAAGCCGCGGGATCCTGCAAGGTCTTGCCCCATTCCAGCAGGGCGTGAGCCATTGCCCTGCGCGGCGCCGGAGTGTTCGGATCGGCGAGGAGGGTTTCCTTCAGCCTTCTGTAATCCGCCAGCTCCGTCGCGCCTTCGCTGGAGGGAAACTGAATCCTCGCCAGGCAGAAGTCCCTCCATTTTAAACGTTCAGACTCGCTCAAGGTTTCAGGAAAGTTGCGGGCGAAAAGTCTGCCGGCGAGCCTTAAGATCCTATCGTCCTTGAACTTGGACGCAAAAAGCGAGCGCTTGAGCTCCAAAAGAGTTCCCAAAGACTTCCTTGCCTCAGCCAGATCGACGTGGAAACGCTCGAGCTTACGCCTGTCCGTCGGCGGGATAAATCCGCCCGAATAGAGGCTGAGCTCAGGCTCGTCCGAGGCTGGGGCTGGCATGGGTTCGTCGAAGACTGCCATGAGGGTATCCACGAGCCCTGGGCTGGACCCGATAAACGATAGCCGCCCTGCGCAGAGGGCTTTATCCAGGCCAAGCCTTCCTTCGGCTTCCTTGGACAGGGTGGAGAGGGGAGCCAGATAGGGACAATGATTGAGCCGTATGCGGGAAAGCGGGACCCTTGGCTTATCGCTCTCGCCTGACTTGGTGAACACCCGTGCACGTATCTCCTCGGGCGAAAGCGAGACCAACTCGCCTGGATCGAAGCGAAGGTCGATGGCAATGAGCTTGTTGCGGTTGCCCGGATCTATGCCCACCGGGGCGATGAGCGTACTGCAGCCCCTGGGGCTGGAGTACTCCGCCGAGGTATGGAGGAGCATCCTGCGAGCCGAGAGATTGATCAGGGGCTTGAGGCTTTCACGCTTGCGGTGGGAAAAGTACCAGTCGTAGAGGCGGCGCTGCCGTTCCCGTACCAGTCTGGCCAGATCGATAGTCGCCCTGATGTCGGAAAGCGCGTCGTGAGCCGAGCTGTGATCCAGACCGTTGGCCTTGGACAGGGCTTCGAGCTTAAAGAGCGGCCTGCCCTCCTCGTCCCTGGGCCAGACTATGCCTTCGGGCCTGAGATCGTGGGCCGCCCTGAGCAGGTTGATAATGTCCCAGCGGGAATTACCCTCGGCATATTCCCGAGCGTAAGGATCGAAGAGATTCCTGTACAGCAGGTGACGAATGAACTCTTCGTCGAAATTGATGGAATTATAGCCGGCGGCTGTGGTGCCCGGGCGGGAAAATTCCTCGAGCAGCCTCAGCGTGAAGTCGTACTCGTCAAGCCCCAGTTCAAAGGCTGTCTGCGGGCTGATGCCGTGAACCATGCAGGCCATCGGAGAGGGAAGATAGTCCAGGGGAGGCTTGCAGTACAGCTTTAAAGGCTCGTCGATCTCGTTGAGCCTCTCATCGGTGCGGATGCAGGCAAACTGGGCGATCCTGTCGTGCTTGGGATCAATGCCGAAGGTTTCCAGATCGTACCAGAGAATGCTCGAGGCCATACATCGACTATAGCGGCTTTACCTGCGCTCAGGCAACAGCACCCCAGAGCTTCCCCTCGAGCGGCTTAGGTTTCTTCCTCGTCCTCGGGATCGATGCTGAATTTCGGATACTCGAAGCCTTCCCCGCCGATCCACAGGTTGAGCATGACCCCGCCGCCGGGATTCTTAAGCACGTCGGCGTGCTTGATCTGCCAGCCTACCAGGTTGAGCCTGGCGCTGCCCAGAAGGTCGTGGCCTGCCATCTGCCCGTAGTAACCGGCCAGTTCGGGGCGCCTGGAGGCGTTCAAGGCGCGCTCTATGGCCTTGATCTCCACGTCACTCCGCGCTCTGTCGTCTATAACGGCCAGGTGGATACCGTCGGCTTCCTGGTGAAGGGAGATGACCATTTTGCGAGGTTGTTCCTGGAGAAGAAAGCTCGATAATTCGCTGATCAGGTGAACTAAAAATTCCCTGCGCTTCATCCCGTAATTCCTTTTGCCCTTCACCGTTCGATGCTGGTCTTGTACCACTCGATCACCGAAACGATGAGCGTGGCGGTAAGCCCTCCGGCGAAACCGTTGTTATATAGATTCATGCCGCCGTGCCAGGTGCCCGAGCGCTCGACCAATACAAGGTGAAGGAAGCCTGCCAGAATTCCGATAGCTGGACCGAATTCCCCTGCGATGGGCGCTAAGGCGGTGCCGAATATGAAGGCCAATATTACCCAGGACTCGTCCAAGGCCTTACCGAATATGAGGGCAGCAGCCAAAAGACCCAGGAAGACGGGGATCACATTCTTAGGATGTTTACCGAAAAAACCGAAGCCCATGAGGGTCATGAGGGCGCCGATGACTGGCCCATTGAAGGGCGCCCCGACTATCGCCACATAGGCGGAATACGCCAGACCGAGTATGCCGACGTTCAGGAGGGCTCCGCCGGGGCCGCTGAGTTCGCAAAAATCGGAAGGAAGGCGTCCGGGCAGCTTAAGTATCGCCAAAAACTCTCTCCAGGATTTCCGACCGCAGCAGACGAAGGCCATGCCGATAGCCAGGAGGCTTAGGATGGGTATAAGGAGGAAAAGCCAGGGATCGGCGGCCATGCCCCAGGATGAAATGGAGTCGATGTTCTTACCACCCGCGTTGGGGAGGGAGGCGGCGAAGAGCCCGATGAATCCCGCGGTAAGCCCTACGTTGTAGAGGTTATAGCCCTGATGCAGATGGAGCATGGCAATCGCCAGGGGAGGCAGTACGATGCCGACCGCTAAGCCTACGGCCAGGGAGACCGGCAAGGCTAGGGCCGGCGCTAGTCCCATTTCGAAGGCGACAAAGCTTACTAAAGGCCCTAAGGCTGTGCCGAACATTCCGATCAGCAGGTATTCCCTGGGCTTCTTCTTGACGATGAAGGCAGAGAGGCTCACCCCCGCCATGATGGGGATGCAGTTGAGCAGGGTTTTTCCGAAAAGGGCAAACCCTATCATGGTAAAGATCGCAGCAACAGTCGGACCCGAAAGTTTAATGTCGTTCAGCTTTACGTAGAGCCAGCCCAGGATGCCCACGGTCCCGGCGTTTAACAGGGCGGCGCCTGTTCCCTGCAACGCCGTAAAGTCGCTCAAAAGCCTGGCCGGGCTGCTCTGGAGCCGCAGAAATCCTTCAAGGGCCGTGGAGGGACCGTCGGCTAAAATGCCGAAGAGAAGAAAAACCATGATAGCGGCGGCGAGGAACTGGGTGAGAATACGGGTATGTATGGCCACGGCACCTCCATTTTTTTTCAGTCTAGGCTATCGGAGAATGCCGGTCAATCGAGCCAATTTTAAAAGTCTGCAAACTTTTGAAATTGGCTTTATAGTTTCGTCTAGTTTTATACTAAAAGCTTGAAACTAGGCGAAACATACGCATTTTCATGGTAGCTTTTTTAAAACTCATCTGAGTTGTAAAAAAGCCTCAATCATTTTTAAAGGCCCGCTTTCGCCTTCACCCTGGCTCGGCCGTCAAGGGCGTACTGGAATTTAGGGCTGATCTGAAGCGCCCTGCCGTAGGCTTCATAGGCTCTTCTATACTGTGAAAGGATTTCTTTGACAGCTCCCAGCCTGTACCACCAGTAGTACATGTTCTTTTCCATGATCGTGGCGGTGGAGAAGGCGATGTCTGCATGCTCGTATTTTTTCATTCTCATATAGCACTCGCCTACATAGTAATAGGCACTAGACATGCGTTCGTCGTTTTCGGAGGCCAGCTGAAAATACTGAGTGAAATAGGCCAGCGACTCTTCGTTGCGGCCGAGAAAATACAAAGATTCGGCCAGGGTTTCGATAATACGGTAGTCCTGGGCCGATCTCAGGGCTTTTTGCGCCGTCGCGACAACATCGTTGTGGCGCTCCAGCCTGAAAAGGTTCCAGCACTGGAGGTTGATGTAATCTAAATTGGATGGTTGTGTGGCTAGGAGTTTTTCAATAGCCTGGAGAGAATTGGCAAAGGTCTTGGCTGCCTCGGCTTCTCTTCCGGCGACCTGGAGCTGCCGTCCCCGAAAAAAGAGCTGGAGGGCTGACTGATATGCAGCCTCCAGCGACTCTGCCGCTGCGGCTGGAGCGCTGCTCTGGGCAGAGGCCTCCAGTGGAAGGGCCAAAGCCCAGAGGAGGGCGAGGCCCAGCGCCAGAACCGATGCCGCGGCCAGGCGCGGCCGCCGCTCTTTTTTCATGGCTACTGCAGCACCTCGTTTATGGCGGCGGCCGCGCGCCGTCCTTCGCCCATGGCGAGTATGACCGTGGCCGCGCCCAGGACAATGTCCCCTCCGGCGTAGACGCGCTCGATACTTGTCTTCTGCTTCTCATCCACCAATATATGGCCCCAGCGATCCACCTTGAGTTCGGGAGTGGTGCGGGAAATCAAAGGATTGGACTCATTGCCCACCGCTACGATAACCGTGTCGAAGGGAACGATCTTTTCGCTGCCTTTTAGGGGCACGGGTCGGCGACGGCCGGATTCGTCCGGTTCGCCTAACTCATAGGAGAGAACCTCCAGCCCCACTACCCTGCCGTTCTGGTCGCCCAAAACCTGGGTTGGGCTGGCCAAGAAATCGAAATGGATACCCTCTTCCATGGCGTGGACCACCTCTTCGCCTCGGGCAGGCATTTCCTCCCTGGTTCTGCGGTAGAGTACTCGCACTTCCTCGGCGCCCAGGCGCAGGGCCATACGGGCAGAGTCCATGGCAACGTTGCCGCCGCCCAGCACGGCTACCCGCCGGGATGGATAGAGCGGTGTTGCCGCCTTGCCTACCTCGTAGGCCTTCATCAGGTTGGCCCGGGTGAGGTATTCGTTGGCGGAAAAAACGCCCACCAAGTTTTCGCCTGGAATATTCATGAATTTGGGCAGCCCGGCTCCCGTGCCGACAAATACAGCCTCAAAGCCGTCTTCCTTGAGAAGGGCTCTGAGCTTTCTTGTCCGGCCTACCAGGAAGCTCATCTCGAACTCGACCCCCATGGACTCCAGCACGCCGGCCTCGGAGGCCACCAGGTCTTTGGGAAGCCTGAACTCAGGAATGCCGTAGACCATGACGCCGCCGGCCTTGTGAAATGCTTCGAATATGACAACCTTATGGCCCTGACGCCTTACGTCGACGGCACAGGTAAGGCCGGCGGGACCGGCGCCCACTACCGCCACCTTCTTGCCGGTAGAGCCCGCTGCAGGGGGAGGAGCGAGCAAACCGGCCTGGCGTTCGTAATCCGCCACATACCGTTCTACCCTGCCGATCTGCACGGCCTTTTCCACGCCTCCTAGGGACTTGCCCAGGGTGCAGGGCAGCTGACACTGCTTTTCTTGGGGACAGACCCGACCGCAGATCGAGGGCAGGAGATTTGTGCGCTTGATCACCGACACCGCGCCGGCGAAGTCTCCCTCCCGCGTCTTGGCCAGAAAGCCAGGTATGTCGATTTTAACAGGGCAACCTGCAATGCAGGGAGCGTTCTTGCACTGAAGGCAACGTTCCGACTCCAGCATCGCCTGCTCGGCGGTATAACCAGTGGCTACTTCGGACATGTTTGCCCGTCGCAGAGAAGGATCCTGGCTGGGCATCTCCTGAACGGGAATCTGCATCCTCGCCTTGGGATTCAAGGGGATGCCCCGTATCCTCGCCAGCTCAAGCCTTGCTTGTTCTTCATGGTTAGCTCTATCCATATGACTCATCGAGACTCGCTCCCCTGTTTGTTGTCTCTGCCTGCCTCAGCATTGCCTTCGACAGCCTGTTGTTTTTTCAGTTCCTGTATGGACATCTCCATGTGGCAGCGGTCGTGGGCTTCCTTTTCAAGATTCTTGTACGCCCCCAGACGGGTAAGCATCTGGTTCCAGTCCACTTCATGGGCATCAAACTCTGGTCCGTCTACACAGACAAACTTTGTCTTTCCGCCTACGTTCACCCTACAGCCGCCGCACATGCCGGTGCCGTCGATCATGATCGTATTGAGGGATGCCAGGGTCTTTACGCCGAAGGGTTGAGTCGTGGAAGCACAGAATTTCATCATTATGGGTGGGCCAATAGTCACTGCTAGATCTGGTTTGGGATCCCTGGAACAGAGTTCGGCCAGGGGCTCGGTTACCAGGGCTTTTCTGCCCGCTGATCCGTCGTCGGTCACCACGATGTGCTCGTCCGCCAGGGCTTCCATTTCCTCCTGCATAATCAGCAATTCCTTGGTACGGGCTCCGGAAATGACTGTTACCTTGTTCCCCGCCTCTTTCAAGGCTTTGACTATGGGATGCAGGGGTGCCAGGCCGATGCCGCCGCCCACGCAGACAGCCCAGCCGTATTTTTCGATATGGGTGGGATTGCCTAGGGGGCCTAGTAGAACGATCGAGTCGCCGACATTCTTAAGGGCGAGTTTATGGGTGCTGGCGCCGACGGTTTGAAAAATCACGGTGACCGAACCTTTTACAGGGTCAGCGTCCGCTATGGTCAGGGGGATTCTTTCGGAGTATTTCTGATCATACTGAACAATGACAAATTGGCCTGCCATGCGCTCCCTGGCTACCAGGGGAGCGAGAATTTCCATTCGATATACTTCTTCGGACAGCTGTCGTTTCGACAGAATCGTATGCTCGCTGTGCATGCTGTTCCTTTCCGCGGTGCTGGTCCGCTGGCTGTACTATAGTGATAAGTATGACATTTTTTAACGGGAGAATAAAGAGGAACTTAAGCATAGCACATGTCTTATTGTATGATCGAGTCCTCGGACCACGTTCCCTTTATGCGGCTCAAGGGCGTAGCCCTGCAGCCAGAACCGAGGATGCTTCCTGGATTGAGCACGCAGTTGCAACCAATTTCGCAGCCGTCTCCCAGGAGGGCGCCGAATTTCACCAAGCCCGTGTCCAGCAGTTCGAGCCCGCCTTTTTCCTTTAAATCGTCCCTGGGCAGAAGGGCTGCCCTCACCGCCCGCTTGTCCAGCCTGAGGTTGGAGAGGATCACGCCAGCTCCTATGTGACTTTTAATGCCAAGGATGGAATCTCCAACATAGTTGAAGTGGGGGGCTTGGGCTCCCTCCAAGAGGATTGCCTGCTTGAATTCCGAACAATGGCCCAGCACAGCACCAGCTCCGGCAATGACATTGCCCCGGAGATAGGCGCCCTGGCGCACCTCGCAGCCCTCGGCCAGCCAGACAGGGCCTTTGATATAAGCGCCCGACTCGATGATGCAACCAGCTCCCACATGCACTGTCCCTTCGATGCGCACCCCCGCTTCGATCCTCACTCTAGGCCCAAGCCTCAGGTCTCCCCGGATAAGACTTCCTTCCGCAATAGGTTCAGGTCTCTGTCCCGCTAGTGGATCTTCGGCCAGGAGTATGCCGAGATAGGCTTCCAGGGAAGAAAGGGCCTCCCAGGGCTTTTCGAGGTAGGCGAAGAGCCGCGAGAAGGCAGTAGCCCCTATATCGAATAGGGCAGGAAAACCCGCCCATTTTCTCGAATTGGCTCCGATCATGGTTCAGCACCTCCAGATTTGCCGCCCCAGAGCGGCGAGGGATACTCTCCCCTTCTACTGCGGTCCAGCGCTGCCTTCCGGGCATCGGCCAGATCCTCTGGATTGGTAAGGCCGAAATACTCCTCATGGACAGGCAAGACCCGAAACGTAGCCTTCCCCGATGCTGCTATAGTGCCCATGGCTTCGGGAAGGTAAAATTCAGCCGACGCCCAATTCCCGCTATCAGCGATAAATTTGGAAAAAAGCTCCTCGACCCAGGGAAACAACTCTGGTCCCAATCCCCACATGTTCATGGAAATGAGTGAACCAGGGGCCAGGATTTGCTCAGACAGGTTCTCGCCGACGGATACAATCTGTCCTGCACGGCGCATGACAGCCTTGTGCTCCCGTATTCCCGCCAGGCAGCCGGCTGAGTCCAGCGCGCAGACTGCCCTGGAAACACTTCCACTGAGCGGTACCACCCCGGAGAGGCTGTAGCCTGCCAGACAAAACTCTACAGGAGTGTTTTTTTTCGCAGTATCGAAGAAGCGTTTAACGGCGGCAAAACCCATCCTCCCATAAAAGTCATCGCCGTTGATCACGGCGAAGGGACCATCCTGGAGTGCGGCTTGGGCGCAGAGCAGTGCCTGGCCGGTCCCCCAGGGTTTTGTCCTTCCCGCTGCTTCGATCCTTGTCGCAAGCCTTTGGGGGATAAAAGCGCCTTGTTCCTGATAGGCGAATTCCACCGGTATTTCAGCCGGGAGCCTGGCAACTAGGCTGGCTCTCACATCCTCTTCCATTCCCTTTCGGATGAGAAGGACGACGCCGGAGAAACCGGCTCTCATGGCATCGAAGATATTGTATTCAGGAAGGCTCTCGCCGGCCGGGCCCACCGCAGCCAGCTGTTTGGGACCGCCGAAGCGGGAACCAAGTCCCGCGGCGAGAATTAGAAGCTTCATGGCATTACTATAGCCCGGGCATTTCAAAGGTCAATAAGCTGGTTGCAATAAATGAAAAGCCTCCCCGATATTTTACGACAATCCTACAACGGGGGAAGTCTTGTGTATTGAAATAATCGGGAATCCGATATAGGATTGAAACGCTTTTCGGTCGGGTCCCCGCTTTGCAGCACCACAGTATCACTTTTTCATGTCGGCACCGGTGAGGCCAATTGGGGCCCCGGGCGGTAAAGCACAGCATCCCCATCTTTTTAAAAGAAGGAACCACAATGGCAGATTCCAAGAACATGGTGATGATCGACGGTAACGCCGCGGCGGCCTATGTCGCCCACGCTTGTTCCGAAGTTATCGCGATCTACCCCATCACCCCCTCTTCCCCCATGGGAGAGCTCGCCGATGAATTCTCGGCCATGGGCCGCAAGAACCTCTGGGGAACCTTACCCCAGGTAGTCGAGATGCAGTCCGAAGCTGGAGCAGCCGGCGCGGTCCATGGAGCCCTCACCGCGGGCGCCCTTTCGACCACCTTCACTGCCTCCCAGGGCTTGCTTCTTATGATACCCAACATGTTCAAGATCGCCGGCGAGGCTACCTCCACGGTATTCCACATCGCAGCCCGCGCCGTGGCCGCCCAGGCTCTTTCCATTTTTGGCGACCACCAGGATGTCATGGCCGCCCGCCAGACCGGCTGGGCTCTCCTGGCTTCCAACAACGTGCAGGAAGTCATGGACATGGCCTTAGTCGCCCACGCCGCCACTCTCAAGACCAGGGTGCCCTTCCTTCACTTCTTCGACGGGTTCCGCACCTCCCACGAGGTCCAGAAGGTGGAGGAAATCCCCTATGCGACCATGAAGAAGATGATCTCGGAGGATCTGGTCCGGGAACACCGCGCCAGGGGCCTGACCCCAGAGAAGCCCTTTATCCGCGGCACCTCCCAGAATCCCGACGTATACTTCGCCGGCAGGGAAGCCACCAGCAAGTTCTACACAGCCACTCCCAAGGCCGTCGAGGAGACCATGGCGGAGTTCGCCAAACTCACCGGCCGCAGCTATAAGCTCTTCGACTACGTGGGAGCCCCCGACGCCGAGCGCGTTGTCATCGTCATGGGATCCGGCGCCGACACCGTCGAGGAGACTGTGTGCAACCTGGTCGCCAAGGGCGAAAAGGTGGGCGTGGTCAAGGTCAGGCTCTACAGGCCTTTCTCGGTAGAACACTTTATCGCCGCCATTCCCGCCACCGTGAAATCCATCGCTGTGCTGGACAGGACCAAGGAGCCGGGAGCTATCGGCGAGCCTCTCTACGAGGACGTGCGCACCGCCATCGGCGAAGCCATGGGCGCCGGCAAATCCCACTTCACAGGCTGGCCCACCGTCGTGGGTGGCCGCTACGGTCTGGGCTCCTACGAGTTCACTCCCGCCATGGCCAAGGGTGTCCTGGACAACCTCAAGGCCAAGGAACCCAAGAACCACTTCACCGTGGGCATCATCGACGACGTGGCCAACACCAGCCTTCCCTACGACGAGGACTTCCAGCTGGACGCCGAGGGCGTGGTGGAGTGCCTCTTCTACGGACTGGGCTCCGACGGCACCGTGGGCGCCAACAAAAACTCCATCAAGATCATCGGCGACG
>DFYR01000076.1:0-42907 GCA_002383375.1 Spirochaetaceae bacterium UBA4077 | reverse complement strand
GAGAAGCTGGACATGCTGGTCAACGCCAAGCCCGGCGGCACCTTCCTCCTCAACAGCCCCTTCCCCGCCGATAAGGTCTGGGACGAGCTGCCCGTGGAAGTGCAGAAGCATATCGTGGACAAGAAGCTCAAGTTCTACGTGATCGATGCCATGAGCCTGGCCGAGAAAGCTGGCATGGGCACCAGGATCAACACCATAATGCAGACGGCTTTCTTCAAGATCTCCGGCGTGCTGCCCGAGGACGAGGCCATCGCCATGATCAAGAAGTACACCAAGAAAACCTACATCAGGAAGGGCGCCGACGTGGTGGCCAAGAACATGGCCGCCATCGACCTAGCCCTCACCGCCACCCAAAAGGTCACCCCTGGCGCCGTCAACTCCAAGACCAAGATCCTAGCTCCCGTGCCCGCCTCCGCACCCAAGTTCGTCAAGGAAGTCATCGGCGAGATCATCGCCGGCCGGGGCGAGAAGATCCCCGTGTCCAAGCTGCCCGAGGACGGCACCTTCCCCACTGGCACCACCAAGTACGAGAAGCGCAACATAGCCGAGAAGATCCCCGTCTGGAACCAGGACATCTGCATCCAGTGTGGCAACTGCAACATGGTCTGCCCCCACGCAGTAATCAGGCTCAAGGCCTACGATCCTTCCTACCTCAAGGGAGCGCCCGAGACCTTCAAGAGCGCCGAAGGCAAGGGCAAGGAACTGGCCGGCCTCAAGGCCACCCTCCAGGTAGCCCCCGAGGACTGCACCGGCTGCGGCGCCTGTGTCAACATCTGCCCGGTCAACGACAAGGCCAATCCCGGTCGCAAGGCTATCAATCTGGAGCCCCAGCCTGCGCTTCGCGAGGCCGAGGCCAAGAACTGGGACTTCTTCCTCTCCATCCCCGATACCCCCGCCAAATACCTCAACCTGGCGCTGCCCAAGGGCATCGGCATGAAGCGCCCCCTGTTCGAGTTCTCCGGCGCCTGCNNCCTGCGCCGGCTGCGGCGAGACCCCCTATATCAAGCTGATGAGCCAGCTCTTCGGCGACCGCGCCCTCTGCGCCAACGCCACGGGCTGTTCCTCCATCTACGGCGGCAACCTGCCCACCACGCCCTACACCACCCGCCCCGACGGCCGCGGACCGGCCTGGTCCAACAGCCTCTTCGAGGACGCGGCCGAGTTCGGCATGGGCATGAGGCTCACCGCCGACAAGAAGGCCGAATACGCCAAGGAGCTTTTGGTTCAGGCCAAGGGCAAGGGCGTGGACGCCGCCTTGGCCGACAAGATCCTGGTCAATCCCATGACGGGCGACGAGGAAATCGAAGCCCAGCGGGCTTCCGTCGAAGAGCTCAAGAAAGCCATCTCTGGCTCCAAAGAGGGCTGGGCCAAGGAACTGCTGAACCTGGCCGAAAGCCTGGTGCACAAGTCAGTCTGGATCATCGGCGGCGACGGCTGGGCCTACGACATCGGTTTCGGCGGCCTGGACCACGTCATCGCCTCGGGCAAGAACGTGAATATTCTCGTCCTGGACACCGAGGTCTATTCCAACACCGGCGGCCAGGCTTCGAAGGCCACCCCAGTGGGCGCCATCGCCAAGTTCGCCACCGCGGGCAAGGAAACGATGAAGAAAGACCTGGGCATGATCGCCATGAGCTACGGCTACGTCTACGTAGCCCAGGTCGCCCTGGGCGCCAACATGAGCCAGACCATCAAGGCCTTCAGGGAGGCCGAGAGCTATGACGGCCCCTCAATCATCGTCGCCTACTCCCACTGCATCAACCAGGGAATCGACATGATGAAGGGCATGAACCAGCAGAAGGCGGCGGTCGAGTCCGGTGTCTGGCCTCTGTACCGTTACGACCCCAGGCTCAAGGCCCAGGGAAAGAATCCCTTCCAGCTGGACTCCAAGGAGCCGGATTACAGCAAGCTCGATGGCTACATGTACGCAGAAGTACGGTTCAAGTCCTTGAGGGAAGCCAATCCCGAACGGGCTGCCCAGCTTCTGGAAAAACAGCGCGGCCTCATCGAGCGCAGGTACAAGGAATACCGCTACATCGCCGACAGGAGCTTCTGAGCATCCGTCGAGACAGCCGCCGGAATACATTCCGGCGGCATGGGCGGCCCCCTAGGGCCGCTTTTTTTTGTCGTAAAACCTTGCAGTCCAATTACCCGCTCCGGCGCGAGCAACCGAAGGTATTGACCCGAGGCCCCGGCTCGGCTACTTTAGCCTTCATATGAAAAAGATTGCTGCATATAAATTCACCATAGCAACGGCATGTCTCATCATCGTCGCGCTCCTTCTGCCTTCTTCCAGCTTTTCATCCATGCCCAGTTTTATAGGCATAGACAAGCTGGCCCACCTGGCGCTTTTCTTTCTCTTTTCATTTTCCTACATTCTGGAATACCGCAGGGAAAAGAAGAAAAATCCCCCATTCTTCTCCAGCATTTTTATAATGATCCTCTTCATCCTCGGATCCGAACTGCTTCAGCTCTTTACCACCTCCCGGCGTTTCGAGTGGGTCGATATGCTCTTCGACCTGGCGGGAGCTGCAGCGGCTTTCTTGCTCCTGGTGGTCTTTGGCCGTAAATCATCCAGCTAAGCGTACTACTTTCCTCGAAGCTTCTTTCCAGCCTCAGCCTTTTGGTGAAACATAGAAAAACCCGCTTCCCCCCTGCCTGCGATTGCGGTATAATATGCTGAAAGAACAGTATTTAGGAGACAGCATAGTCTAAACATAAAAAGCCTAACTCCCTTGGGAGCCCGGAATGAAGAGCAGAAGACCCGAAAGCCAGCACGCCCAGCTTTTCAGGAAAACCGGACTCTTTTTAGCCCTCACCTGTACCGTCTACCTGCTTTTCTACCTCGGCATAGTACTATTCCAGCCCGGGGAACGCGGTCAAATTCAAAGTCTCTTGCCCATAGTTTTCGCTATGGCGCTTTTGGCCGCTCTCTTCCTGCTCAGCACCCTAAAATCCCGGCTCGCCTGGATACAGCCCGTCCTCCTTCTCGCCATGACTCCCCTACCGATGATCTATGCCGAAACCCCGATTTTCAGCCTGGGGGTATTCATAGCCGCGGAAATACTTTTCTATCGCCTTGGTTTTTTTGATAAACTAAAGCTGCCTAAGTTCATACTTACAATACTATACTTCTTTGTATGCCAAACCTTCAGGGGCATCAGGACCGGAGAAAGCGTCGTGATGATTTTGGTATATCTTCTGTTCCTTGGGCTCTTTCTCGCCTTCCTTCTCATAGTGTACGGGGAACACTGGATCGTATATCTAAAGGAACCCAGGCCGTCGCTGCTCCTCTCCAGCCTTGGATTGACAGGAAAGGAAATCCTCTATCTAAAAGCCCTTCTCGCAGACAAGTCGATGAAGGAAATCGCCTTTGACCATAACGTAAAGGAATCCACTGTGCGGAACACCCTGGCGAGGGTTTACAAGAAATTCGAGGTGGCGGACAAGTCGGAGCTCAAGGCAAAGTGCGCCCGCTTTTCGCTCAAAGAATAAAATTTTCCTTCGCGAATCCCGGGCGCTTCTGTTGAAGCGAACTTCCTATTGTATCTTTTACCCTATTTCTTTATCTTTGGTGCGAACGAGAGGTACTCATGCATTCCATTTCAGCCTCCTTGAGCGAGCTCGCAGGACAGACAGCCGACAGCATCGAGCCGGCAGCCCTGAATGCGGCCGAAAGTTTCGCCCGGCTATTTACCATCGTCGCTCGCCTTCGGGCTCCCGATGGCTGCTCCTGGGATAGGGGGCAAAGTATCCAGTCCATCCGTGGCAATATTGTTGAGGAAGCCTACGAACTGGTGGAGGCCATCAGTGAGCAGGACAAGGAACATATCAAGGAAGAATCAGGCGATCTTTTTCTCCTGGCCGCGATGACGGCCTACATGTGCGAGCAGGAAGGCAGCTTCAGCACCGCCGAAGCCCTGGATACGGTATCCGAGAAGCTGCTGCGAAGGCACCCCCACGTATTTGGCGATTCGGTGGCCGATACTCCCGAAGCCGTCGTGCATCAATGGAACGCGATAAAGGAACAGAAGGAAGGCCGGCGCAGGAAGGACTCTATGCTGGACGAGGTTCCCCGCCATCTGCCCCCCCTCGAGCGAGCCTACAAACTTCAAAAAAAGGCATCCAAGGCTGGCTTCGACTGGCCGAGCCCCGAACCGGTTTGGACCAAGGTGGAGGAAGAGCTGGTCGAAGCCCGAAAGGCCTTGGCGGATGGCGAAGCTGCAGAGCTGGAAGCCGAAATGGGTGACCTTTTATTCTCCATGATAAATCTCTCCCGCGTGCTGGGGATCGACCCCGACCTTGCCCTGATGCGGACCAACGAAAAATTCTCCCGGCGTTTCAGGCAGGTGGAAAAGGGCATGAGAGAAAGGGGTATTCCCATGTCTGCCCAGGCGCTGGCGGCCATGGATGAACTGTGGGAAAAAGCTAAGGAAGGGGAATGAGCGCGAGCCGCGCCAAGAAGGAACTGCCATGGCGATGAAAGATCTCACCACCGGCGACGAGACAAAACAGCTGATCGGCTTCGCCCTGCCTATGCTCTTCGGCAATATATTCCAGCAGTTCTACAATATGGTGGACAGCTTCGTGGTGGGACGCTTCGTCGGCACCTCGGCCCTGGCGGCGGTGGGCACCTCCTTCCCGATCATCTTCTTCATGCTGGCGCTCATCATGGGGGTGAACATGGGTTCCACCGTCCTCATCTCCCAATTCTTCGGCGCCAAGGACTGGAAAAAGCTGGACGACGTGGTATCCACCAGCTACATATTCCTTTTCGCCGCCGGCCTGATCATGACCCTCGTAGGACTTATCGCCGCGCCAGTCATTCTAAGGCTCCTCGCCGTGCCCGAGACAATAATGCCCGAAGCCACCACCTACCTGCGCATAACTTTCGCGGGTATTCTGGCCACCTTTGGATATAACGGCGTCGCAGCCCTGCTTCGAGGCCTGGGAGATTCCAAGACCCCCCTCTACGTATTGATTTTTTCAACCCTGGTCAACGTCGTCCTTGACCTCGTCTTCGTCATGGTATTCCACTGGGGCGTAGCGGGCGTCGCATGGGCGACCATCATATCCCAGGGGCTGTCGTTCATCGGGGCGCTGATAGTGCTCAACAAGCGCAATCCTTACCTGCGGCTGGATATAAAAAAACTGCATTGGGACAAGCAGAGCTTTTCCCAAATGCTGCGCATCGGCCTCCCCACTGGCCTTCAGCAGACCTTGGTATCCCTGGGCATGATGACCCTCTCCAGAATCGTCAACGAATTCGGTCCACAGACCATGGCTGCCTACACCGCCGCATCCCGGATAGACTCAATAGCCAGTATGCCTGCCATGAACCTGGGCGCCGCCATAACCATCTTTACCGGCCAGAATATCGGAGCCGGGAAGCCGGAGCGGATCAGACGCGGTCACCTATCGGCCATTGCAGTCAATTCCGGAATTTCCTTGGCGATAACCCTGGTGATCTTGTTTTTCGGCAGGGACCTCATGGGCATATTCACCGATGATCCTGAGGTAATGGGTATCGGCGCCAGCTACCTGGTCATTGTCGGTATTTTCTATACGGTTTTCGGTATCATGTTCATCAACAACGGAGTCATGCGGGGAGCCGGCGACGTATTCATCCCCATGATCAATACGTTGCTGGCCTTGTGGCTCGTTCGAATACCCGCCGCCCTTCTCTTCACCAGGGTATTTCACATGGGAAGCGATGGCATCTGGTGGTCCATTCCCGCAGGCTGGATGGTGGGTATGATTTTTTCCACCTGGTATTACCGAACCGGAAGATGGAAAAATCCTAAACTTTTACGAAGAACCCAGACTATGGCTGCGAAAGCTGATTCTTGAGCCAGGTATCCAATTTTCTAATGCTGGTTTCTATACTATAGTATCCCTATGGCTGTCCCGCTCTCCCTCGCCAGGCTTAAATCGGCACGACGAGACTTTACTATCTTCAACCTCCTCAACTCCTTTTCCTTTGTCTTCGTGTCCGGTTCCTTCATCACCCTCTTCGCTGTGCGCCTGGGAGCTTCCAACGCCGTCGTCGGCATACTCAACGCCATAGCATACTCGACCTATTTTTTCATGCCCTTAGGCAAGCGCGTGGTCAATTATAAACCCATAATATGGACCTTCGGCTGGGCCTGGGTAGGCCGATACGCAGCTCTTGTGCCCATGCTCTTCGCCCCGCTAGCCGCAGCCAGCAGCCACGAGGGCATCGCCATAGGACTCCTGGTTGCGGGAACAGCTGGATTCGCCCTCTTCCGGGGCATCGGCATGATAGGAAATAACCCTGTCATCGCCTACATCTCCTCGGGAGGGGGAGACAAACCTCGCTCCGACCGGGGCGAATACGTTGTCACCACCTCAATCGCCAGCTCGGTAGCAAGCATGCTCAGCGGCTTGCTGCTTGCCCTGTTCTTGGGAGCCGATGCCAGCCCTGCAGCTTATGCCATTGGAGTAGGCATCGGCATCGCCTTTGGCTTTGTGGGTTGTATCTTTCTGCTGCGCCAACCCGAACCTGCGGATTTCCTGCCCGAAAAGTCCATATCCCTTGTAAAGGCCACAAAAGAGGCGACCAAAGACCCAGGATTCCGGCGCTTTATCCTCAACTTCATGGTTCTCGCCCTGGCCTCGGGCATGGGCCGTTCCTTCCTGCCCGTCTATGCAAAGGAGATTTTCTCCCAAGGCGACGATGCTGTCATGGTCTATGCCCTGATCGCCAGCATTGGCTCGGTGGCCATGGGCTTCTTAAGCAAGCTTTTAGTGGATAGGCTGGGCCCAAAACCCCTCATGATCATCTTCAACGCCATAGGCCTGGCAAGCTTTCTGCCCATAGCTCTGCTTCCCTCGGGCTCGGTACCCGGTCTCTCCATGGCGAGCATAGCGCTGATCCTCTCGCTTATACACTTTCTCTCCAACTTCGGCTTGGCAGGCGGTGAAAACGCCGCCCAAAACTATTATTTCGCCCTGGTTCCCAAGGAAAAAAATCTCGACCTATCGGTTACCTACTATGTGGCATATGGCTTGGGCGGTGCCCTCGGCTCCGGCTTGGCAGGTCTTTTCCTGGACAGCCTTACAGGCATCGGGCTCAATTCTGCGGCCGCCTACAGGGTTTTATACGCCATACTCTGCCTGGTCATCGGCCTGAGCATCTTCTCCATGCGCAAGCTCAAGCGCCTGGGCTCCCGCAGCGTCTCCCAGTCCCTGGGAGTCATGTTCTCACCCAGGGACCTGCGGGCATTCGACCTGCTCTCCAAGCTGGATCGAAGCTCGGCACCCGATCAGGAGGTGAGGCTCATCCAGGAAATCGGCCTCTCCGCCTCACTCCACACCCAAGTAGAACTTCTGGAGTATCTCCATTCGCCTAGCTTTGAAGTACGGATGCAAGCGCTGCTTTCCATCGAGCAGATG
The DNA here is from genome assembly GCA_002383375.1 of Spirochaetaceae bacterium UBA4077. Taxonomy (GTDB): domain Bacteria; phylum Spirochaetota; class Spirochaetia; order Treponematales; family Rectinemataceae; genus UBA2256. The sequence goes on along the minus strand of DFYR01000076.1, from coordinate 35,491 downwards.
CGCAAACTGTCGACCCATCTCGTCCGTCCCCTGATTCAAGAAGTCGAACTACATCCCTTTACTACAGCCTATGTCGCGGCCCGCATACTGGGAATCCATCAAAGGACCGAAGCCTTGCCGGTGCTGCGCAAGGCGCTGGAGATCGAGGACTACATACTCCAGGGCAACTCCCTCATAGCGCTGGCGAAAATCGGCGACAGGGACTCTATTCCCATGGTGGAATCCATGCTGATGAGGAATACCAATCCCCGGGTCAAGATCTCTGCCGCCCACGCCCTGCAGTTGTTCAATTCCAGGGATTCCCTTCCTGTCCTGGTAGCTAGCCTGCGCAAGGACGATCCTTCCGCCTTTGTCTCGGACGAGATAATTCTGGCGATAGCTGGGATAATCGGCGTCATGAAGGAGTTCTATCCTCTCTATTCGGCCTTCAGCGAAGACGAAGCCCAAGGCCTTGCCCTCCTGGAGTCTTCAGCCCAGGATATCATCGCCGATGCCAGGACGATGGAGGAATGGGTGCAGGGCTTAAGACTGTTATTCGACCCCAAGGATCCCGACGGAAGAAAAATAACTGGCCTTATTCACAGAATCGGCAGCGACGAGCGTGTGGAGATGGTCTTCGGAGAAGCTATTCTCGATCCTCAGCTCTGTTACAAGGGCATGCGATTCCTGGCTGCGGCCTACCCCCTTTTGGTCAGTCAGCAGGCAGAAGGATACGGCGCTTTTCCGGGTCGGGCTGGGGCTTATAGAAGATAGCGGTATTGCCCAGAACCCTCACCAGTTCGCTTTCGGTGGAGGCAGCCAGACCGCCTGAGATTTCCCGTTTCTCGCCGATAAAATCTATAAATTTTAGCTTTACCAGCTCATGACGATCGAGGAGCGCCTTGAGCTGGGCGACCAGGGCTTCGCTTGCCCCAGCCTTGCCCAGCTGAATGAGAACAGGTTCCTTGGACGCCAGGGCGCCGAGAAAACTGCGTTGAACGGAATTGAGCATCGTGTCCTCCAGAATCAGAACGGAAGCGAAAGCAAAAGCCTGTTGAGTATGCCGACCAGAGCCCCGCCAGCCATCCGCAACAAGATGAGGGCTACAAGGCCTGTGAACAAGCCCTGCCGATAGTGCACTGCCCTTCCGCTGTAGATGATCCGATTAATCCGGAAAAGCAGGGGATTGAGAATGGCATCGATGACGAGCCACACAGGGTGGAGGGTGTTCCACCCGGCCATGAAAGCGATACTTCTCAAAAGTGCGCAGGCCAGAAGGAAGGAAAGCATGAAAGCGAGTGCAGACCATGCGGCCTGCAAAAGTAGTCCCAGCACAAAACCAAGGGAAATTCTTCCAGAATAGGCTAGGGTCGAAAAAACACGATTCAGCACGGAAAGAACGGCTAAAGCCGCTATGGGACTGAAGTCGAAACGCTCCGTCCTGAAGAGCTTGATACGAGAAAACATGCCCAGAAAGGGATCCACGATCGCTGCGAGTATCCGTTCCGCCTTGCCCAGATGGATCTGTGGGATCCAGGTCATGAACACGCGCAGGGAACAGAGCAACATATAGAGGGAGATGAGTCCCCCAAGTATCCGCATGACAATAGTCAGAACCATTATTCTACGATATACGGACTAAAAATTTTTTACAACCGTTCTGTGGTCCGATCTGCCTTCGGTACACAAGCCTTTCCTCATCCAGGCTAGGCGCTGCGTCCCTTCCAGTCGAGGCTGCTGGATGAGCTGCTTCCAAATTCCACCTGTGATACAATAAAAACGACGCTTACCGTGGAGGGACCCCGATGGAGAACGCTGATATCCGCATCGGCACATGCGGCTTCTCCTACGCTGAGTGGAGGGAAGCCTTCTACCCCAAGGATCTGCGCCAGAGCGAATTCTTGCGCTTTTACTCTCTTGTATTTCCCTTTGTGGAGCTGGATTTTTCCTGGTATGCCATGCCTAGGGCGGAACAGCTTCTGGCAATGACCGAACAGACGCCCGAAGACTTTCTATTTTCCCTCAAGGCACATAAAAGCCTGAGCCACGAGATTGGGGAGGACTGGCAGACATCGGCGGAGCGATTTTCAGCGGCCGCCCAGGCCTTGGCGAGCAAGGGGCAGCTGGCTTCCATCCTCATCCAGCTTCCCTATCGCTTCTCCTATACTGCCGAGAACCGAGTCTACCTGGGCGACCTCATAAGCGCCCTGGAGGGATTCCCCCTAGTGGTGGAATTCCGCAACGAATTTTGGTACCAGCAGCGCGTCTTCGACGAACTGGCACGACGCAATGTCTGCCTGGCCATCATCGACAGACCCGAACTTCCCGGCCTTCCTCCTGAGTCCCAGATACTCACCACCGACCGGGTCTATTACCGCCTGCACGGGCGCAACAGTACCCAGTGGTGGAACGGTGATGCTACATCCCGCTACGACTACGAATACTCGCCCGAAGAGCTCAAGGATCGGGCACGTATGCTTACGGCCGTTGCTCGCAAAGCAAAACAGGTTTTGGTTGCGTTCAATAACCATGCCAAGGCCAAGGCGGTTAAGAACGCCCGTAGTCTGGAAGGCTACATCAGGGAATTTATGCTCTAGACCGATGCAGGTTTTGACCTTGTTCGGCAGAACCGAGGTTTGCTTCCGATTGGAACTGGGAGAGGCTGTAGCGAAGGCTAAAGTTTGTCCGGTTCCAGAGAGGCTGAAGTCAGGTCTTCAAGAAACCTCTCCTTTGAAGAAAAACTCTCTTTTTCCATCATAATGCAGCCCGAAGCCCCCAGCACCATGATCACCACTTTCTGGAGAACGGGAAGATTCGTAGACATGAGGTTCCAAAGGCAATTTTTCATCCGCTCGTCTTCCCTTGAACGCACGATGAGTTCCAGATACCCCGCCTCGTGGAGCACCGCAGAAATCCATCCGGTCTTGGCCACGAACTCGGCGGTGTTGGTCGCCCCTGGCGCGATGGAGGGATGGGAGGAAATCCAGGAACTATGGAAGCCCGGAATCTTGATGACCCTGCCGTCGGGCAGTATCCACGAGGCGCCGTGCGCCAAGACGAAGAGCTGGGCTGGAGACATCAGGGTACCTCTTTATGCGATGAGCTCGAAGCTGCCGACGGGCAGTCCATATTGTGTTGGGCCTTTGAAGACATCTTCGCTGAAAGGCTGGCCAGCACGGACTCGAGGCGTGGCGCCTCGGGCCAGCGACTTAAAAAGTCGATAAAATGTACTGGAGGAGCTGCGGTGATAATGCCCAGCCCCGGCAGTTCCAGCCCCCAGGCCCAGAGAAAGAGCCGTTTGGCTCCGGCTTCTTTTTTGAGCCTTCTGTTGAGGGGAAAATCGCCGTAACGATCGTCGCCGATTATAGGGTGGCCGTGCATAGCGCAATGCCGCCGTATCTGATGGGTTCTACCCGTACCCAGCCTGAACTCCACCAGGCTGAAAGCCGGTTCTCCCAGCCTTTGATTCCTTCCCTCCGGCTGTCCAGAGACCAGCGGCGCCCCACCAGCACCCTCTTTCGGCAGAACACCGAAGCCGGCGATGAACCTATAAGCAGTCTCGGCTTCCAAGGGCCGATCCCTGATCGTGAGGGCGTCACGGTATATTCCTGTTTCCTTCGACGGAGCGCTGATGCAAAGGGCGAGGTACCGTTTATGACTTTGGCGCTCGGCCAGCATCGTGGACCAGCGCGACGCAGCTGCCGCGTCCTTCGCCAGCATCATGCAGCCCGCCGTTTCCTTGTCCAGGCGGTGAATCGGATAAACCTTATACCCAAGTTGTTTTTCCAGCACCGAAACCACAGAGCCGGCAACCCCTTCTCCGGGCTGGCTGGCCAGCCCCGCCGGCTTGTCGATGACGAGAAGAGATTTATCCTCAAAGATAATATCGATCATCCAGAAAGAGCCTACAGGAGGGAAGCAGGCCTGCGCAAGCGATTTAAAGAGGATTGCCACGATTTTGCGAGGAACTGACTTTTTAAAATTAGAGTATTGCGCAATTGATGACATTTTATTACATTTATCGCATAAAGCTATGAAAACACATCGATTAGTTCCAGTTTTCTTGTTCTTCCTCGCGGCGGCACCATTCGCGTGGGCAGCGGAGACGGCAGAACCGGATCTAAGCTCCCGTATGACCCTCCTGGTGCTCCAGCTCGCGGTCATCGTTTTTGCGGTCAGGGCAGGCGGCAGCCTGGCCCAAAAGTTAAAGCTGCCCTCCGTGGTCGGCGAACTGATCGCGGGCATCGTCCTGGGACCTTACGCCCTGGGAACCATCTCGCTGCCCGGTTTGCCCGAGGGGCTCTTTCCCCTGGCCAAAGGTTTCGCCGTCAGTCCCGAACTCTACGCCCTTTCCACCGTGGCGTCCATAATCCTCCTCTTCTCCTCGGGCCTGGAAACCGACATAAACATGCTCCTGCGCTACTCCTTCGCCGGTTCCATAATAGGCCTGGGCGGGGTGCTAGCATCCTTCGGCCTCGGCGCCGGCCTGGGCGTTCTCCTCACCGGCCAGTCGTTCTTCTCCGCCCCTGCACTCTTTTTGGGCATCATGAGCACGGCCACATCGGTGGGAATCACGGCGCGCATCCTATCGGACAGAAAAAAGATGGACTCCCCGGAGGGGGTGAGCATCCTCGCTGCCGCCGTGTTCGACGACGTTCTGGGAATCGTCCTTCTCGCGGTGGTCATGGGGATCGTCTCGGCCATGGGAGGCTCGGGAAAAGGCCTCTCTCGATTGAGCGTCCTCGGGATAGCGGCGAAAGCCTTCGGCATCTGGCTCGGTTTTACCGCCCTCGGCCTCGTTTTCGGTAAAAAGCTTTCGGATTTCCTTAAAAAACTCGGAAGCGAAACCCATTATCCCGCCTTAGCTTTCGGGCTCGCCCTCCTCCTGGCTGGCTTTTTCGAAACTCAGGGATTGGCGATGATCATCGGCGCCTACATAGTCGGGATAAGCCTTTCGCGCAGCGATATCGCCTTCTTGATACAGGACAAGATCAAACCTCTGTACGATTTCTTCGTGCCTATCTTTTTCGCGACGATGGGCATGCTGGTCAACCTGAAGCTCCTGGCCGATCCGAGAGTCCTCGGCTTCGGGCTGGCGTATACGGCAGCCGCCGTCCTGGCGAAGGTGCTGGGCTGCGGACTTCCCTCCTTATTCCTCGGCTTCAACACCAAAGGCGCTGTCAGGATAGGAATGGGCATGGTGCCCCGCGGCGAGGTCGCGCTGATCGTCGCGGGAATAGGTCTTTCGGGAGGTATACTCGAGCCTTCCATCTTTGGCGTCGCGGTGCTCATGATCCTCATCACGACTCTCCTTGCTCCTCCCCTTTTCAACCAAGCTATAGCCCGTCCGGGCGAAGGCACGAAAAAGCCCGTCAAAGGTTCTAATACCGAGAACATCAGCGTCGATTTCCCTTCCAGCGAAATCTTGGAGCTGGTTACATCCAGCTTCCTGCGCGAGATGCAGCAGGAAGGGTTCTTTGTCCAGCTTATGAGCATCAGGGACGAGATCAGCCACATACGCAAAGGCGATGTATCCATATCGCTGGTAAAAAAGGGAAAAACCTTGAGTCTGGAAAGCGCTCCCGAGGATATTCCTTTCGCTAAAGCAGCCCTTCATGAAATTCTGGTGGAGCTGGATGCGGATTTCGATAAACTAAAGGAAAGCCAGGACCCGGAGAAGCTCCGCGGCGATCTGCACGTGGAAACCGGGCGCAAAGATCCCGGCTTCAGTCGAGCCTTGAATCCGGACTGTGTCAGCGTCAGCTTGAAAGGCGAAACCAAGGAAGAGGTGATCGCGGAACTCGTGGAGCTATTGGACAAGGCCGGCAAGCTCAAGGACAAGGATCTTTTGTTGAAGGACCTGATGGAGCGGGAAGCGCGCATGAGCACGGGTATGGAACATGGGATCGCCCTCCCTCATGCCCGGAGCCTGGGGGTGAGCGGAGTGGCGATCGCGATAGGAATACATAAGCAAGGGGTGGATTTCGGCACGATCGACGGTTCGCCGGGAAGGATAATCGCCCTCATCGCCAGCCCCGCCGACGATACTGCCCCCCATATGCAAGCCTTGGCCAGCCTGGGAGCAGTCCTGGGCGACGATGCCCGAAGGGCGAAGCTTCTGGTAGCGGAGAGCGATGCCGAGGCCTACGAACTCCTGGTGGCCAAATAGACCCCAATGACCGTCGCCGCCCCTCCGGCCAGCTGGGGAGGCGCAAGCCGCTCGCCCAGCAGGACGAAGGAAGCCGCCACCGAAACCACGGGGATCAGGTTTATGAAGACGCTCGAGCGGCTTGCGCCCAGCGTGTCCAGGACCATCACCCACAGCCAGTAGCCCACCGCCGATGCCAGGACTCCCAGGAAGAGCACGTTCAGCAGGACCGGAGTCGATACGCGCACGAAGCCCTGGCCTTCAAGCAGCGCGAAGGGCAGGCAGCCCAGCATCCCGAAGAAAATCTGCCAGAAGGTGACGCTGAGCAAGGGATATTTTAAGCCCAGCGGCTTGGTTAGAAAGGTATAGGTCACCCAGGCTACGGCCGCTCCTATCATAAAGAGGTAGCCCCCAGAAGAGGAGGAAGCCGCCTCCGATTTGGCCACCATCACCGCCACGCCGCCGAAGGAAAGCAGAATTCCGAGAATGATAGACTTACTCGTCCTCATTCGGTAGAAAACCATATCGACCAACAGGGTGAGCACGGGAATCGTTCCCACAATAATGGAGGATTCCGAGGCGGACAACCGCATGATTCCGTTGTTTTCGAAGAAAAAATACAAGGTCACCCCGATGAAGCCGCTGGCGAAGAGAAGGGGAAGGTCCCTGGCCTTCACGGATAGGGATGTCTTGCGGATCAAGGCGATTAGAGGTAGCACGGCGCTGGCGATGACGAAACGCGAGAGGGCGAGGGTCATGGGTTTAAGCTCGACCACCGCGACCTTGATCGATAAAAAGGTAAGTCCCCAAATGAATGCCACGCCGACGCCGAGGGCGACCTCGGCTCCTGGTTTACGCCTGCCCATGGCGCTACTGTATATCCCTATGCGCCCGCTCTGTCCATACCGGTTGTCCCTTACTATACTATGGCCATGGACGAATACCGCCTCGATGGCTCCTCCCTCGACCTGGAAACGCTGGCCTGCATAGCTAAGGGCGAATGCGAAGTAAGGCTGGACGATGAAGCCCTGCGGCGCATGCTTTCTTCTCGCTCAGTCGTGGAAGCCTGCGTCGAAGAAAGACTGGTGCGCTATGGAATCACCACGGGTTTCGGCAAGTTCTGCGACATCGTCATATCCAGGGAAGACAACGCGACACTGCAAAAAAACCTCATCATGAGCCATGCCTGCGGACAAGGCCAGCCGCTTCCCAAGGAAACCGTCAGGGCTGTCATGGCGCTCAGGGCCAACGCACTCGCGGTGGGAAATTCAGGCATTCGGCCCGAGGTCGTCCAGCTGTTGCTGGCCATGCTCAACGCCGACATACTGCCAGTAATACCGGAAAAAGGATCACTCGGAGCCTCGGGTGACCTGGCGCCCTTGTCGCACATGGCTTTGCCTCTCATTGGCCTGGGCGAAGTCATCTATAAGAATAAGAGGATGGCCAGTGGCGAAGCCTTTAAACTGGTCGGACTAAAGCCTGTGGTTCTCCAAGCCAAGGAAGGCTTGGCGCTGATCAACGGAACCCAAGTGATGACCGCCGTGGGAGCTCTTGCCCTTTACAGCGCATGGGAACTCTACCGGAGCCTCAGCCTAGCCTCGTCCTTGAGCTTTCAGGCTCTCAAGGGCATTGTTGACGCCTTCGATCCCAGGGTCCAGCAACTGCGCCGGCAGAGGGGCCAGATCCGCTGCGCTGCCCAGATGAGGAGCCTTCTGGAAGGCTCCGGCCTCACCAGCCGCCAGGGCGAGCTCCGCGTCCAGGATGCCTATGCCCTTCGCTGCATCCCCCAAGTTCACGGCGCAAGCCTGGATGCCCTGGACTATGTCACCGGCATTCTGGAAGCCGAACTCAACGCGGTTACCGACAATCCCCTCATCTTCCCCCGATCCCCCGACAGCTCCCCAGGTGACCTTGAGCAAGGTCTAGTCGCCGGCTCAGTCGAGGCCAGGGCTCTGGCCGGGCTGTCGGCTTCCACGCAGATGAAATGTAAGGAAGATCCCGGCGACATCATCTCCGGGGGGAATTTCCACGGTCAGCCTATCGCCCTGGCCATGGATTTTCTGGGCATAGCCTGCGCGGAGCTGGCGGACATCAGCGAGCGACGCATAGAAAGGCTTGTCAATCCAGCTCTCTCCGAAGGGCTTCCCGCATTTCTCACCAGCTCAGGAGGCATCAATTCGGGCTTTATGATTGTACAATACGCGGCGGCAGCCCTGGTGTCGGAAAACAAAAGCCTCGCCCACCCTGCAAGCGTCGATTCCATCCCCTCCAGCGCCAACCAGGAGGATCACGTATCCATGGGAACCATAGCGGCGCGCAAGGCGGCGACGATTGTCGAAAACTCCCGGCGAGTCGCGGCCATGGAGCTGGCGGCGGCCTGCCAGGCACTGGATATGAGGGCAATTCAGCTGGGAATCCCTTCCATCGAACCGATGCTCTCGCCCCGAAGTGCCCCCACTTACAGGCTCATACGCTCGACCATAGCCCGCCTGGACAGCGACAGAGTGATGTACCCCGACCTGGATTCGGTCTATGGACTCATCGGCGCGATAAGCAGGGAGGCGGCCCTTGCCCTCGGCGACGAGTTCCCCTCAGATTGAAGGCCTGGCGGATGAAGCCACTTCCCCCGGACAGGCTTCCTGGCCGTTGATTCGCACGCATGTTGCATACCCCGCAGCTGGCTGTGAGGTTGTTGATTCCTATGTAGAATTTTGACAAAGTACCCTAGGAGGAGTACCTATGGCTGTTAAACGAGATTTCGGACTGGGGATTGACCGGGCATCCAAGCCTGAGCGCGACAAGCTCATAGCCTATATCAATATAAAACTGGCCAGCCTTGGCTTGCCGATCTATTCCAAGGAAGGTACAGGCTTCGTGGATCTGGCTTCGGACATGTTGGCCAACTTCAGGCAGAAGGACAGAATCCTCGCCAGTCATCTTGCTCCAGCGGATAGACGCATCCAGGATTTTCTCGATTCCTACCTGGAAGACCTGCAGGAATCGAACCTGCCCCGGCTGCCCTCCAAGACCCTGGTACTGGACCGCTACGGCATGGCTCGGGAATTATCCCTTCCCCCCGAAAGTCACAGCCACGTTTCTCCCACCCTCACCTCCTACCGAATAAAAAATGGAGTCCTCCACAATCCCGGCAACGACAAGCGGACTACGGAAGGAGTCTTCCACATCGCCGAAGGAGGCCTTCCCGTACCTCCAGATAAAAAAGCAGTTCCCAAACCCGTCTTCGCCAGGATTCTCAACGCGGCCCTCAATCCTCCCCCGGAACTTCTGGAGCTGCCCTTTACCGCCCAGGAACAGGAAAAAGCCAGGACTATGCTATCCCTTCTCTTGCGCCCTGTGGTACGGCCTGAAGTCGAGGGCTATTGCGACGAGCGGTCCATGGAAATCCGTTTCTTCGCCCCCGGCTCACTGGCGGCAAGCCTGGACTTCGTGGAGAGCATCTTCGGCAATTCCGGAGACCCATTGATTCCCGAAAACGACGCCACCCTCGACCCTCTGCATTGGACTGGCACCACAGGCTGCGTGATCCTCGCCACCCACCTGGTGAGTCTCACCAAAAAAGAACTGGGACTGCCGCACTGGGACCAGGCCAGCCAGCGGCAGCGCCGGGAGGGCATGTGCTGGAAGGATCCTGCAGAAAAATACAACGAGGGCAAGCCCTTCAAGATCTCCGCCCGGGACGAGCGCGGGGTAATCGTATCGGTCATCGCCGACAACTATTTCGGTTACTCAAAAAAAGAGATTAAAACCCAGATATCCTACTCCGCCAACCTCCTCGGCCTGGCCGAGGAAGAGCACGCAGGCGGAGCACTGGTCTTTCCCGCCTATAACCTAGGCACCCGCTTTGTTCCTGATACCAACCTCAATTCCCGAGGACACAGCTACGCCCATGTACTAAAGCTCATGGGCGATAGAGTGCTTCCCCAGAAAGAAGGCTATGCCAGGGATGCGCGATTCCCCGGCATAGTCTACCTGCCGGAGAACGCCTATATCTCCCTGGAAGACCAAAAAGCCCACTGGATGCAGGATGGCCAGGAGCGCTCCTTGAGAGTTCTGCCCGACGAAGTGTATGTACACCCCACCGGTTATAGAGTCCGCATGGAGCGCCACCCAGGCTCCGGTTCCTGGCGCCTTATCGGCAGCACAGCAGAAGGCCTGGTCTGCCATAAGCCCTGCACCGTCTCGGGCGGCGGCAAGTCGGAAATCGCCAAATCTATCTCCGACGCCATAACCTATTCGCCCATAACCATCGCGGATTATCACAAGGACATGGCGGCAGTCAAGGAAATCATCGACAAAGAGTACGGCGAACGCTTTTTGGACGAGAAGGAAAACCACGGCAAGGACGCTCGGAAGATACTCTCGCCCAAGCGTTCACTGGGTTCCGTCATCAAGCTTCTCACCCCTTCACCGCTCTATACCGAAGTTTACAACAACTGGCTGAAAAGCCTTCCCGAGCGGATAAAAAGCCTGGTCTTCCTGGTCAAGCGTTTCTATACCCCCGACTGGGGCGACGACTGGATGAGCCATTTCTCTGTGGACGTAGTCAACGGCACGACGGGGAATATCCTCAAATTCGAAAACCGGCCAGTGCTGGGTTCTTATCTAAGAGTCGGCCAGACGCCTGGGGGCTTACGCCGCAGTTTCAAGCTCAGACAGGATTTCATGCCCGCCGAAAAACAACAGTGGGAAGACGATATCACTGCCTCCACAGTAGTCCCGGGCAGCTCACTGCGCAACGTGCCCGAGTGGGCGTCCCGGCACCCCAGCCTGAAGTTCTGCAGCAACGTCGAGGCCAGGTTTTTCCAGCGACCTGATGATGCCGTTATCCGCGGTTACGACAAACAGACCGAAAAAGACTTGTCCAGGCCTGACAATTTTTTGAGCAACTTCGAGCCATTGCCCAGCACGTTGGCTGAAGAATTCGTGGAGATGTCTGTCCTGTTCTCCGAGTATTCAGAGGACATGAAGAATTTTATCGTCTCCGCCGCGGCCGATAAGGAATTCGAATACTTCGCCGCCCCAGACAAGCCCAGGATCGTCAACGGCGCTCCTTCCAAGAATCCCCGGTACCTCCAGCTTGATCCCAACTACGTGAATCCCAGGGAACGCTACCTGGCCGATCTGGGACCCCGACTGTACAGGAAGGTCAAGGCCGAAGATACAGTGCTCCACCCCGTTGGAGCCATACTCCCAGGCAGAAGGAATAATCCAGCGGATAAAAAGGCCGGCATTCGACCCTTGGCTGTCTACGGGCCTATCCATTACCAGGAGCTGCCCGAACTCTTCATGGACTTTATCTGCTCACTCACGGGAAAAAGCCCTTCTACAACCGGAGCCGGCAGCGAGGGGGCCCTCACCAAGGGGCCTTTCAACTCCCTGGTTGCCACTACCGACCTTAATAATGCCCTGCTGTCCTATATACTCACCGGCTACTCCGGCTTTACCACCGCCGCGGGGTATATCGGACCCAAGTACAAGGTCGAGCATGACATCTCCCTATTGATGCCCGAACTCTGGTCCCGGCTCAGCCCCGAAGAGCGAGATCCGGAATTCCTCAAGGCCGGTGGATACCTGGAGCAGGTAAAGGACTTTGAGCACGAAGGCAGGCTGATCCCCGCCTCACGGCTGGGCTGGCGCATCACCCCCCTCTTCGCCGCCACGTACTTAGGCCGCCTCTTCGACACCCCCGCGGCGGTCTTTACCGAAGACATGCTCAGGCCTGAACTACAGTCGCTTCCCGATTTCGTCGATGGAATCGAAAACATAGCCCAGGCTATGGAGCGTTCTGCCAAAGCCTATATCGAAGACGGTTCGGTTGAGGCAGCCATACCTCCATTGAAAGCCCTGCTCTGGATTATGGCAACAGGAAGCTACGAGGGCATGGGCATTCACGACACCGAGCTGCGCAGACTCTTCGACCGGGACTACGTGCTCGGAGCGGATTGGTATGCCCGTCGCCTGGCAGCCTATCAGGACCGGGAAATCTCCTACCTGTGCCGCTCGGTGGATTCCCTGCGGCAGTTTTTGGAAGACGAAATCGAAGACTCCAGCTCGGCGGCAGCCCAGGCAGCCCGGGAACTCGAGAGAGCCAAGCAGCGGCTCGAACGCCTGGCTAAGGGCGATTACTCAAAAGTCCTCAAAGGATCCATAGGCAAGGACCCCCTGTTTAAGGGAGCACCGACGCTATGAGAGGCGATCTCTTCATCGTCAACATTGGCCAGCTTGCCACGCCTCAGGGCAGGGGACCGCAACGCGGCCCCGAGATGAAGCGCCTCCAGCTGCTCAGCCATGCCTCCATTCTCGTGGAGGACGGTATCATCGCCTACGCCGGCGTCCAGGAAGGCCCCGACTATGAAGCGGCCCTCAAAAAAGCCCGCGCCGGCGACTATCCTCTCCTGGACGCCGGCGGTAAAACCTGCGTCCCCGGCTTCGTGGACTGCCACACCCACTTTCTCTTCGCAGGCTTCAGGGCCGATGAGTTTTTCTGGCGGGCAGAAGGGCTTCCCTATATGGAAATCCACCGTCGGGGAGGAGGCATCGGCCGGACCACCGAAGCCACCAGGGATGCTAGTTTTGAAGACCTTCTCGCTCTGGGCAGGCAGAGACTCTCGGCCATGCTCGCCCAGGGCATCACCACCGTGGAGGGCAAGTCAGGCTATGGCCTGGACAAAACCACGGAGCTGCGCCAGCTGCAGGCCATGGCCGCCCTGGACGCCATGCAGCCGGTGGACATTGTCCGTACCTTCATGGGCGCCCACTCCGTGCCCCGGGAATTTTCCGGCAGGGCCGGAGAGTATATCGACTTTGTCATCGACAAGGTACTGCCCGAGGTGGCAGGGCGGCGCCTGGCCGAGTTCGCCGACATCTTCTGTGAAAAGGGCGTCTTCGAACTCGAGGATTCCCGACGCTACTTGCAAGCCGCCAAAGCCCTCGGCCTGGGGCTCAAGATTCACGCCGACGAAATCCAGCCCCTGGGCGGCGCCGGCCTCGCCGCCTCCCTTGGTGCCATAAGCGCCGAACACCTGCTCAAGTCGTCCAAGGAAGACCTGTCCGCCATGGCCGCCGCAGGCGTCATCGCCGTCTGCCTGCCCCTCACCGCCTTCGTGCTCAAGGAACCCTACGCCGATGCCCGGGGCATGATAGATAAAGGGCTCGCTGTGGCTCTCGCATCCGACCTCAACCCAGGCTCCTGTTACAGTCAGTCCATTCCCCTCATCTTCGCCATCGCCACGCTCTACCTGGGCCTGAGCTTCGCCGAAACCCTCTGCGCCCTTACCCTCAACGGCGCGGCCGCCCTGGGCAGGGCAGATAAAATAGGCTCGTTGGAAGTCGGCAAGGCCGGCGACATCCTTGTCCTGGATGCTCCCGAAGCTTCCCATCTGGCGTATCACAGCGGCATGAACCTTGTGGTGAATACAATTAAGAATGGAGTACTAGTCTACACACGATAATTCCGATGAGGGGCTGGTATGTGTACACGAGCTTAGACGATTAGAAAAACAGCGCCAAACAAGCTCGCCCGTCTCGCTTCAACCGAACTGCCACACGCTTCAATGCATTTACCTCGAGATTCGTGGGATCCTTTTTCTGGTAAATAGGTAGATGAGGACAGCAGAAATCACCCCCGCGAAGGCCATGAGCAGGGCGGCTGTAGGTTTTTCTCCGTAGATCGCCACGCCGATAAAGAGCTGGCCGCAGGGCGATACGTACTGGATGAATCCCATCTTCTGAAGACTTATGCTGTTAGCCGCCTGGGCGAAAAAGAAGAGCGGCACCGCCGTGACTACGCCGGCCATGGTGAGTAGGATTGTCGTCAGAACTCCGTCGTTCCAGAAAGCGCCCGCCCCGGCTGCTTGGCGGAAGAGTAGGAAGGCCAGCGCGAAGGGCGCGGCGATGAAGGTTTCCACCGCCAGGCTTATCAAAGGCTCGATTCCCACCTTTTTTTTGAGCGCCCCGTACGCCGCAAAGGTGACAGCCAGCAAAAGGCTCACCCAGGGCACGGAACCATAGAGTATGGCCGCGCCTACGATGCCCGCAGTAGCCAAGGCTACAGCCAGCCTCGTCCAGGGGTCTACCTTCTCCTTGAAGAAAAGGGCGCCTAACAAAACCGAAACCAGGGGATTTATGTAGTACCCCAAGGCTGATTCCACGACCCTGCCGATATTCACCGCCCAGATATATAGCCCCCAGTTCGCGGTAACCACGATGGAAGCCAGGAACACGAGGAAAAACTTTTTCTTTTGCTTGACGAGCTTGCCGATCTCGGGAAAGCGCTTCCATGCAAGCATCAATATAAAGCAGAATACCGCTGCCCAGAGAATCCTGTGGGCGAGGATCTGCATGGATTCGACATGCTTGAGCTGCTTCCAGTAAAGGGGGAAGAGTCCCCACATTCCATAGGCGGCGAAGGCCGCCAGAGTTCCTCTGGTCTCGAGTGAGCGCCTGTGCTGAGGTTCGGGTTTACTGCTGACGGCTTGCATGCTCCGCATATTACGCTTTCGGGCTTTTCTCGTCGAGTCCTCGAGCCGTCAGCGCTTTCTGGATATTTATACTATGTAAATTATTTCGGTATTTTTATGTACGGTTATCGTAAAAAACGTTACATACTACAATTATTTCAAAATTTAAAACAGCAGTATCAAAATTTAAGGGCTGATTGTAGCACGATATCAAGATTTTGTCAAATTTTTTTGAATAAATATTGACTTCCGGCTTAAGGTAGGTTTCTATCAGACAATACAGAGACTGCGGCTACGATATACCGGAGCGCAGCTCCAAGGAGGATTTATGAAACGTCTTTCCCTCATTCTGGTGCTGGCCTTCGTTGCGGCAACCCTAGTCACCGCCCAGGACATCAAGGTCGGAGGAGTAGGTCCAGTTACAGGCGAAGCAGCAACCTTCGGTGTATCCACTAAAAACGGCGTCATGCTCGCCGCCGAGGAGTGGAACGCCAAGGGCGGCCTCTTCAACAACAGAAAGGTTCGCGTTATCTTCGAGGACGATAAGGGCGATCCCGCGGAAGGCGCCACCGTCTACACCAAGCTGATCCAGCAGGACAACGTTGTGGCCATAATAGGCACGGTAATGTCCAAGGTAACCCTGGCCGGAGCCCCCATAGCCCAGGCTGCAGGCGTTCCCATGATAAGCCCCACATCGACCAATGAGATGGTTACCAAGGTAGGCGACTACATCTACCGCGCCTGCTTTATCGACCCCTTCCAGGGCACCGTGGGCGCTAATTTCGCCTTCAAGGATCTGGGAGCCAGGAAAGCCGCGGCCCTCTTCGATATAGGCAACGACTACACCAAGGGCCTGGCGGAAAACTTCAGGGCGCAGTTCCTCAAGCTGGGCGGCCAGGTTGTAGCCTTCGAAGGTCATCCATTCGGCGCCACGGACTTCAAGGCCCAGCTCACCAAGATTCTGGCCGGCAAGCCCGATGTGCTCTATGTGTCGGATTACTATAACGACGTCGGCCTTATCGCCAAACAGGCCCGCGAGCTTGGCTTCACCGGCCCAATGGTCGGCGGCGACGGCTGGGACTCCCCCGACCTGGTCAAGATCGGCGGCAATGCCGTGAATAACGGCTACTTCACCAACCACTACGCTGCCGCGGACCCCAGGCCGATAGTCCAGGAGTTCGTCAAAAAGTACAAGGCCAAATTCGGCGCGGAGCCAGACGCCCTGGCGACCCTCGCCTATGACGCGGCCAATATCATGTTCGACGCCATCAAGCGCGCCGGTTCCACCAAGGGCTCGGCCATCCGTGACGCCCTCAAGACCACCAACCTGAACGTCGTTTCCGGCCAGGTTACCTTCGATGCCAACCGCAACCCCATCAAGGCCGCGGTCATCATCGAAATGAAGGACGGCAAGCAGGTTTTCAAGACCACGGTCAATCCCTGATCAATGACGAACGGAGGGGGGCATATCCGCTCTCCCTCCTCATTTTTTAGCCGCCTTTAGCCATTTTTTATGGCTAGGCGGCTCTGCCTTGCTCGACAAAGGGCCGATCAACAAGGCATAGTAGTACTACGCGCGTGAGTTCCAGCCTTTCGATGCCGGGATTTACGGAAAGGAAAGCCCAGAATGGGAGCAATATTCAACGCCCAACAGATCGTTAATGGTCTCCAAGTAGGTTCGATCTACGCACTGATCGCCCTCGGCTACACCATGGTGTACGGCATAGTGCGCCTCATCAATTTTGCCCATGGCGATTTTTACATGCTCGGCGCTTACGCGGCATACGGAGTTTTTTTCGCCTTTAACGCACTTTTTGTGGGCAAAACCGGTCTGATGGCCTTCGTCGTCCTCATCGCCTCCATGGCGGCTGGCGGCCTCATCGCCCTTTTAACCAATCGTCTTGCCTATAAACCCCTGCGATACAAGCCGAAACTGTCCTCTCTCATAACGGCTATCGGCGTTTCCATGTTCCTGGAATATTTCCTCTCCGCTCTTCCAGTGGTGGGCCCTTCCTATCGATCCTTCCCCGACATTCTCCCCAGGGTGAACATCAATTTGGGCAATGCGGTCATTTCCAATTACGTAATCATCGATATCGTCATAGCCGCAGTGCTCATGGTAGGCCTCACCCTCCTTATAAAGAAAACCACCCTGGGCATGGCAATGCGGGCCGTGTCCCAGGACAAGGATGCCGCTCGGCTCATGGGTATCGATATCGAAAAGGTAATTGCCTTCACCTTCCTTATCGGAGGTTCCTTCGCGGGCGCCGCGGGACTCTTGGCAGGCATGACCTATCCTCGTATCGTGCCCTATATGGGCATACAACCGGGCCTCAAAGCCTTCATCGCCGCCGTCCTCGGAGGAATCGGCAACATACCCGGCGCCGTGCTGGGCGCCTATATCATGGGCTTGGCCGAAACCTTCGCCTCGGCGTACAACTCCCTCATCGGAGAGGGCATTGCCTTCGCGATTCTCATTGTCGTTCTCCTTGTGAGGCCCCGCGGTCTCTTGGGCGAAAAGTTCGCCGACAAAATATAGGGGAACGAGATGAAAAAATTCAATCTACCTAAATTATTGATCTTCGTCATCGCGTTTTATGCCGCCATACAGATTCTCTACAGCACGGAGATCATGAACGGCTATATTCTCCACATAATCAACCAGTCACTCATCTACGTCATCCTGGCTGTAAGCCTCAACCTGATCAACGGCATCACCGGCCAGTTCTCCCTAGGCCATATGGGCTTTGCAGGTGTGGGCGCCTATGTTTCGGGCACCATCTCCACATTGGTGTTCAAGATTAATCCCTCCAGCCCCAACGGCATGCTCATCTTCATACTCGCCATTGTCGCAGGAGGATTGGCCGCCGCCGTCGTAGGCTTCCTCATCGGCTTTCCCTCGCTCCGCCTCAAGGGCGACTACCTCGCCATCGTCACCCTGGGCTTCGGCGAAATAATCAGGACCGTCTTCAACAATATCGACTATGTCGGCGGGCCCCGCGGCCTTCTGGGCATACCGAAGTTCTCCAATTTCACCACCATCACCATCGCCGCTTTGATCACCATCGTCGTCATCCGCAACTTGGTGGAATCCTCCCACGGTCGGGCTATGCTGGCGGTGCGGGAAAATGAACTGGCGGCTGAACTTGTGGGAGTCAACACTACCCGCTACAAGGTACTCGCCTTCGTGATCGGTGCCTTCTTCGCAGGTATAGCCGGCGGTCTTTTCGCCCACCTTCTGCAGATGGCCCACCCCACCCAGTTTGGATTCATCAAATCAGTGGAAGTACTCATCATGATTTACGCAGGTGGCGTGGGTTCCATCACCGGCTCCACGATAGCTGCCTTCGCCCTCACCTTCCTCTCCGAGGGTCTACGCATCGGCATACGCGCCATAGCCGACGCCACGGGCCTTCCCATCGGAGGTGAATGGCGCATGGTCGTCTATTCCCTCCTCCTCATCTTCATCATGCTGTTCAAAACCGAGGGCCTCATGGGCACCAAGGAATCCAAGCTCATCAGGCTCAAGGAGGTGGAGTGATGCCGGCGCTGCTTTCCATCAAGGGGATGACCCACTTCTTCGGTGGTCTCAAGGCCGTCTCCAATTTCAGCTACGATATCCCCGAAGGGATTATCTACGGCCTCATAGGACCCAACGGTTCAGGCAAGACCACGATCTTCAATCTTATAACCGGCATCTACAGCCCCACCGAGGGCAAGGTATTCTTCAAGGACAAGGATATCACCGGCGCCAAGCCCTATAAGATTGTCCAGTCAGGGATCGCTAGGACCTTCCAGAACCTGCGCATATTCTCCAGCCTCACAGCCCTGGATAATATAAAAATCGCCAAGCACTTCGGATCTAAGTCGAGCCTGGCCACCTCGGTGCTTCGTCTGCCTTCCTTCATGAACGAAGAAATAGCTATTAAAAAGGAATCGTTGGAGCTTTTGGACCTGATGCATCTTTCCCATCGGGCTAAAGAAAACGCCAAGAACCTCCCCTATGGAGAGCTTAGGCGTTTGGAAATCGCCCGCGCTCTGGCGACTAAGCCCCAGCTTTTACTGCTCGACGAGCCCGCGGCGGGCATGAACCCCAAGGAAGTCGAGGAGTTGATGGGGCTTATCACCCACATACGAAATGAATTCAAGGTGACCGTCTTTCTTATAGAACATCACATGCAGGTCGTCATGGGAATCTGCGAGTACATCAAGGTCATAGACTTTGGAGAGACCATCGCCGAGGGCATACCCGAAGCGGTTGCCAAGGAACCCAGGGTCTTGGAAGCCTACCTTGGAAAGCGGGGCGCCTGATGCTAGTCGTAAAGAATTTAAAGGTTAACTACGGCAAGATCGAAGCCATAAAGGACGTGTCCTTCGAGGTGCCCGACGGTAAGATCGTCACCTTGATCGGCGCTAACGGCGCGGGCAAGACCACGACACTGCGCGCCCTCTCGGGGCTGGAGAAAACTTCAGGCGGCAGCATCGTGCTGGACGGCGTGGACATCACCAACCGGGAAGCCCACAAGATGGTTCCCCTGGGTATCAGCCACGTTCCCGAAGGCCGCAAGATTTTCCCCACCCTCACGGTACGCGAAAATCTGGAACTGGCAGGCTGGACCATCAAGGACAAGAAGCTAGTTAAAGATCGCATCGAGGAAGTCTTCGAGCTCTTCCCCAGGATCAAGGAAAGGGCGGCGCAGCTGGGCGGCACCCTCTCGGGCGGCGAGCAGCAGATGCTGGCCGTGGGCAGGGGAATCGTCACCGGCGGCAAAATCCTGTTGCTGGACGAGCCTTCCATGGGCTTGGCACCTGTGTTGGTAGACGAAATCTTTTCCCAAATCCTGGCCATCAACAAGAAGGGTACCACAATACTCCTGGTCGAACAAAACGCCGCCGAAGCCCTGGATATCGCCGACTTTGCCTATGTGCTGGAGGTGGGTTACACAACCCTCCACGGCCCGGCCAAGGAAATCGCCCAAGATCCCAGGGTGCGGGAAGCATACCTGGGCGTCTGATCCCGAGAAGGACAGGATAACAGGACAGTCAGGATCGATAGGGTAAAAGCCGAGACTGGATACCATCTGACAACGTGAAAATATCCGGATACATCGTACACTTTCATAAAAGGTATCCGGATGTTTTTCACCTTCAAGCTTTTACGGGTTTAGGTCTTACAATTAACTGACAAATGTCGCCGCGATCAACATATATGGCACATTCAGCGATTTGCCTTGGATAGTTTATTCAAACCCATAAGCATTCGCCAGCCGATAAAACCAGGTAAAGCAAAAAGATTGAGTATAATGTTATCGTCATGTACTCACTATATTAGACTTAGCCTCTTTCGGAAAACTCGTTTGCCCAGAGTCGGCCAAGAAACTCACGCCAGGGCAGTATTTCGATACCATCGAGCTTCCGGGGACGCTCATCTCTACATACGAGAATGAAGCGTTTGAATTTGCCCTCTTCCCGTAGCGCCCGAAGACCCGAGAGATGCTTTTCCAGTGCGAGGGTGGTCGACTTCACTTCAATCGCCACTGTTTCGCCAAGAAGAAAATCGACTTCGTATCCTGAAATCGAACGCCAATAGGCGAGGCGTTCCTCAGGCTTCCGGTAATCAATCCAAGCCCGTAGTTCCATGAAGATGTACTGTTCAAAGAACTCCCCGAAGTCGGCGCTTTCGGGGCGTATGGAGGGGAGCCTCCGCAGCGCCCGCACTATCCCAGTATCGAAGAAATAGAACTTCGCGGTCTCCACCGCTTTCCGTTTCACGGTGGATGAATATGACGGGAGTTCGTAGCCCAGCATCGTATCGACGAGAATCTGGAACCAGAGCCGGACCGTCTGCCGCGGTACTTGAGCGTCATTCGCGACGTTCGTATAGTTGATCATCTCCGCATTGAGGGTTGCCGCGGTCTGCAAAAAACGGGCGAAGGCGGGTAAATTCCGCGCTTGCCCCTCCGCAGCGATCTCTTCAGACAAATAAGTGTCCACGTACGACCGCAGGTCCGCACCCGGCGCCTCCGATAGGTAGTGGGGCGGTAGCAACCCCCGCTCCATGACCCTGTCGAGAAGATCTTCGTCTCCGGACACCTCGGGGTAGATGAAGGGGTGGAGGTACTTCGTCCGTGCCCGGCCGCCCAGCAGGTTCGTTCCCGCCCGCTTCAGTTTTCGTGCGCTCGAGCCTGTCATGAGAAAACGTATACCCCGTTCTTCAATAAGAAGATGGATTTCGTCGAGGAGTTCCGGGCATTTCTGGATTTCGTCGACGAAGACCACACAGTCGCGCAGGTTTCGAGCCTCAATCTCTTGACGCATGAGTGTCGGATCAGCCAAGAGTCGCAAGCGCAGACCCGCATCGAGAAGGTTGTAACTTACAGCGGGCAGCGAGCCGAGCTGCTCCCGAACATAGGACGATTTTCCTGTCTGGCGAGGTCCAAAAAGGAATGCCGATCTTTCGGCTAGTGCTGAACCCAGGTTTAAAGCCCTTAGTCGATAATCGCTACCCATCTAGCCCCCCAGCATCAATGAAGATGATATATGCCAACATAGTTGGCGTTTACTATAATAAACGCCAACTATGTTGGCAGTCAAGAAATTCCTCTATGCTATAAATACTAATATCGTAAACTTTTTCGCCTCAAACTGTCATTAGAAACACCCCTCAACAGGTACGGAGAAAACCCGCCATATCGTAATGAACATGACCGCGCTCGAGAAACACCTCCACGGGCGTGGAGAAAACTTCAAATTATTATTTTAGATCAGAGACAGGGACACAGATTGTCCCTTGTTGTAGAATTCACTGTGCCGCTGTATTTTTCTATCTCTAAAGTGAATATCGGTTGAAGGGCAAAATACAATAAATAAAAATTTTTCGATATAGAGAAGAAATATTTGGGACTAACTACACAAAACGATGTTTTATGCGTTAAGACTAGCGAGCCTTATACACCGTGCGCCCTACTCCCCATTCGGACTTAGGTTCCGGCTCGGTTTCAGAGCGGATTCCAGAAACCGCCACGCTTTCGATATCCTTGAGGCCCAACGCCCTCCCGGGGCAGTGCTGGACGCAGGCGGGAAGCCTTCCGGTGAGCTGCCTCGCGGCGCAGAGGTCGCAGAGTCCGGGCTTTCCGGTTTCAGGCGGAACGAAGAGCGCCCCGTAGGGGCAGGCGTCCTCGCAAGCTCCGCAGCCGATGCAGGCTTCGGGATTCGCGCGCACGATTCCGTCAGCCCCCTTGTCCAAAGCGCCGGACGGACAGGCCGAGACGCAGGCCGGATCGTCGCAGTGCTGACAGAATACGGGGACGAAGCTCTTGCCCTGGGGCGAACCGGGGATCGGGGCGCGGCCGCGATTCTGCTCCACAGCGATAAACGAGAGGCCGGGAGCGAGTCCGTGCTCCAGGGAGCAGGCGACTTCGCAGGTACGGCAGCCCCAGCATCGATCGAGATCCACGACTATCGTCAAAAGCGCCTTATCGGTCATCGCTCACTTTCCTTATTCCGCAGCGCAGGCCCCGCATCGGCACGGTGCCGATCCCGTCGGCGAATTTATCCCAGCCCAGGGCGAAGTTGATGTTGCCCTTCCCCTCCCAGCCCGGGACAGCCTGGACGAAATCCGGGGCGACCTCGGGTTCCAGCTTGGCGTACATTAGGGCCGATCCCGCGGGGGTGAATACCTCCACGAGCTCTCCATCCGATACGCCGAGCCCCTCAGCGGTTTCATCGTTGACGTAGACGAGGGGCCGCGGCTCACGGGCGATGAGCCAAGGATTTCTCCTGTTTTCCGTATGGCGGAAGAAAATGGACCTCGCCCCGGTGCTGAACGCGAAGGGATACGATTCGAGGGAGGGTTCTCCAGCCGCGCCTGCGGCCAGGTTCTCCACGGCCCAGTCCTTCGCGGTCCGGTCCTTAGCAGCCCGGTCGTCGCCGGCGGCTTTCTTGATCGCCTCTTCCTTTCCGGTGCCCCCGGGAATTGGATCGGCGCCCTCGGCTTCCAGAAGGCTGGAGTACAGCTCCACCTTGCCTGATGGGGTCTTGAAACCGTTTTTTCTCGAAGTCCCGAAAACGAGGGGCGCGTACAGTCTTCTCTTTTCCAGGGCCTGGCCGAAGCTCAAGCCCGTGGGAGCCAGGAGATAGTCGTAGAGATCCCTGGGATCCTTCCAGAACAAGTCTCCCAGCCCTAGCCTTTCGGCCAGGTCGCCGATTATCGCCACGTCGGAGCGAGATTCGCCAATCTTGGCGCAGGATTGCTGGAACACCGTATACTCGTTGGCGGTCTGGAAGGATGAAATGACGTTGTCCCTTTCCAGCCAGGACGAGGCGGGCAGGACAATGTCGGCCAGCTTCGCGGTCTCGGTCATGAACTGATCGCAGACGGCGAGGAACTCGAGTTCTCCGATTCCCTCCCGGACTCGTTTCGAATTGGTATATGACACGGCGGCGTTGGAGCCGAAAATCAAGGCGGCCTTGATCCGATACGGCTTTCCGGAAGCTACTTGTTCCCAAAAACTGGGCATGTGGTTGGATGGCACGGGGCTCAAGGGTCCGCAGAGCAGCGGGTAGGTATCGTAGCCGGAGCGGTCCTTCAGGGATTCGGGCCCGATCCTGTCGGCGAGGATGAATTCGTGGGTATTCTGGGACTTCTCTCCCCGTAGCGAGACCGCCACGTTGCCGCCCGGCGCGTCGACGTTGCCGGTGATCGCCGAGAGGATGGAGAGCGCCCGGCAGGTCTGGACGGAATCGGCGGTCTGGTCCACCGAGACGCAGCGGCTGATGCAGGCAGGGGCGGCGGCGAAGAGCCGGGCGGCCTCTGTCACGAGATCCGCCGGTACCCCGGTTAGCTCCTGGGTGATTTCGGGGCTTCTCCAGCCGATATCTCCGACCAGGGCCTCAAAACCGCTGGTCCAGTCCCTCACGAAATCTTGGTCGTACAATTTTTCCGTAACGATGACGTTCAGCATCCCCAGGGCGAGATCGGTATCGGCGCCGGGCTTGAGCCTCAGCCAGAGGTCGGCCTTCGCGGCGGTCTCCGAGAGCCTCGGGTCGACGACGATGAGCTTAGCGCCCCTTTCCACGGCGTCCATGATGTCCGCGCCGAGAATTGGCCAGGTAGAGGCCGGATTGGAGCCCCAGACGAGGATGCACCGGGTGTTGGGAAAATCGCAGGCCTCGGAGTACTGGGCCCCGAAAGTTACCTTGCAATCCACTAGCCGGGGCCAGAGGCATTGGGCCCAGCCCGCGGCGCCGTGGTTGGGCGTTCCGAAGGCGTTCGCCAGGCGGGAATAGACCCGGCTCCATCCTCTGCGGGTGCCTTCCAGGAAGGCGACGGAGCGGGCGCCTTCCCTTTCCCTGAAGCCGAGTATTTTGCCCGCCACCTCGTCCAGGGCTTCGTCCCAGGAGATTTCCTCCCATCGGACTGGGTCCGCGGAGTTCCTGACCTTGGGGCCGACCCTGCGCAGGGGCTTTTTCAGCCGTTCGGGATTGTAGAGCAGATCGACGGCGGCCAGCCCCTTGGGGCAGAGAACCCCCTTCGTGACGGGAGACGAGGGATCGCCCTCGATCTTCAGCACCCTGCCGTCGCTTTTGCGGCGGAATACCAGGAGCTCGCAGGCGGTATTGCAGGAGAAGCAGCAGCTGGGAATGACTTCCAGTCCTTCCGAGCGAGCCCAGGCCTGGCTGGCGGCGAGAAGCGCCTGGCCGTCGGGACGGGGAGCCGACCTTCTTGCCTCGGAATCGCCCTGGTTAATCCCGGCCGATCTTGTTTCTTCCATTCGCCGCCCGGCCGCCCCGCGGGCAGCCAGGCCTTGGATGACCGAAGCGGCAAAGGCGGCTCTTTTCTCCTTGCCCGCGTCCATGCTTACTCCTCGACCAATGCCACCGCGCGCACCGGTGATCCAGTGCCGCCCCGAATCTTGAGGGGGAGAGCCAGGAACTTGAAGCGTTTATACTTCAAAAGGAGATGGAGATTGATGACGTTCTCGTAATGGGGATAGTTGAGCTCGCCGCAGATCGTGTGGATTTCCTTATTGCCCTTGCCCAGGACGCCGGGCGATCGGGTTTCCACCCCGAAGCCGGCGACACTCAGGGACCCGAACCATGTGGCCACCTCAGGCGTAACGCCGGGGCCGTTGTCCCACTGGTCTGTTTCATAGTATTTCCGGTAATGATCCGTATAGATCAGGACGGTGTCGCCTTTGCGAATTTCCTTGCCTTCCTTCGCCAGGGCTTCCTTGATCTCCTCGACGCCGATCAGCTCGAGGGGCTTTTTATGGGAGAAATCCAGGCAGATCGCGTCGGTGAAGAAGGTTTCCAAGGGCATGGTATCGATGGACTTGCCCACGAAGGCTTTGCCGAAATGGTTGATCGCGTCGACATGAGTCCCCGTATGCTCGCCCAGGACTATTTCGTGGACGACGGGGGAAACGGTGGTGGGATTTTGCTCTCCCGCCCGCTGCTCATGGGTGACCGCCACCTTCATCCGCACTTCGGGATGGCCGTTGAATACGGGCATTCCCGGATATATTTCCTGACTGAGATCGATGATTTTCATTTTCCCTCCTTCGCCCTCTGGGTCGCCACGATTTCCGCGAATTCAGCGTCACTCAAGAGGCTCCTCGCCTCGTTTCCTCTGCGCTTCACCTCGGCGAGCACCTCGGCCATCGCCTCATCGCTTAAATCGCCTAAGCCCAGTTCCTTGAGTTTGTAGACGATGGAGGGCTTGCCACTCTTCTTGCCCAGGACGATCTTTCCCTTTCTTCCGGTGATCTGAGGATGGGTGGCGAACATGGCCAGGGGATTTTCCACCACGAGGTTCACCCCGATTCCCGATTCGCGGGTGAAATTCTCCTCGCCGACCACGGGCTTGTTCTGGGCGAGCTTTATGCCGCTCAGACTCTCTACCAAGAGCGAAAGTTCCTTGAGGGCGCCGATGTCGTACTTCGTCTCGTAGCCGTAAAGGAGCTTCAGCCCCAAGATCAGCTCCTCCAGGGCGGCGTTGCCGGTACGCTCGCCCAGGCCGTTCACGCAGGAGTGCACGACATCGGCGCCCGCTCCCACGGCGGCCAATTCCGTCGCTACGCCCATGCCGAAGTCGTTGTGGGTATGGATTTCCACGGGCAGCCCGCCGGTCTGGGCCTTGTATTTGCGCACCAGGTAGGCGATGGCTTCAGGGGAGGCGCAACCCATGGTGTCCACCAGGCCCACTGAGTCCGGTGGGGATTCGCGCATGATGAACTCGAACATCGCGTCCAGGTCCTCTTCCCGGGCCCTGGTGGCATCGTAGGGGAAGAAGAGGGTGTAGAGCCCCTTGGACCTGGCGTAGTTGATTACCGGCGCGGTCTTTCGCACCACGTCCTCCCAGGTCCATTTGAACTGGTGGACAAGCTTGGGATAGCCGATGGGCACTTCGATCACCACGCCGTCGGAGCCGCAGGCGAGGGCCTTGTCCACGTCCTCTGTCATGGCCCTGGCGAAGGTGAAAATCTTGGCCTTGAGCCCCAGGGCGCTGATCTCGCCGATCGCCTCGAAATCCTCGGACGACACCGCGGGCATGCCTGCCTCGATCCTGTCCACTCCGACCGCGTCCAAGGCCTTGGCTATCAGCACCTTGTCCTCCTTGCGGAAGACGACTCCCGGGGTTTGCTCCCCATCTCTCAGGGTCGCGTCGTGGATTTGGACTTGCTTTGCCGCCAGAGGGCGGGCCGCCAGGACTTCGGGCTTGAAATTATAGGGACTGACCCACCATTTTCCTTCATTATGAAACTGTATCGACATTTCTCTTCCTCCTCGGACTACGCGGATTTACGCTTCAGCTTCGCATTGACGATCAACAGGCAGACTACGAACAGAGCCGCTCCGATAGCGTCGGTCAGCAAGCCCTCGAGCACCATCAAGGCTCCGGCAACGAACAGCACGAGGCGCATCCACAAGGGGATAGACGTCTTCAGATACCCTACGAGGCCGCTGGAAATGACGTATACTCCGAACAAGCTCATTATGACCGTCCATATGATCTCCAGCGCCGAACCCTGCATCAGGAGCCCCGGCCCATAGACGAACATGAAGGGGAGTATGTATGTAGGCAGGCCGAAGCGGAACGCCGTCCACCCTACCTTGTTGATGTCGGCGCCTGCTATGCCTGCGGCCACGTAGGAAGCTAGCGCGACGGGCGGAGTAATGGTCGAAAGACATCCGTAGAAGAAAACGAAGAAATGGGCTGTGAGGAGCGGGATTCCCATCTCGGCCAGGGCGGGCGTCACGACCGTGGCGAGAATGAGGTACGCTGCCGTTGTCGGCAGGCCCATGCCCAAGATTATGGCGACTAAAGCTGTATACAACAGAGCAAGGAAAGGTTTCCCCATGGACAGCGTCATGATCATGCCGGAGATTTTAGATCCGAGACCGGTGACAGAAAGGACGCCTGATATTATGCCGGCGGCCGCGCAGGCGATGGCCAGCGGCACGGTAGACTTTGCCCCGTCCGTCAAGGAGCGGATAATCTTGTCGATGAATACCTTATCGATCTTTCTTCTCCATAGGACATTCACGGCCAGAAGGGCGAGAATAGACCAGAAAGCTGCTTTAAAAGGAGAATAATTCATGAACATCATAGCCAGAAGGGTTAAAAAAGGCACCAGAAAATGAATCGCCCCTTCCCATAAATTCACTTTTGTCTTCGGTTCCTCGTCACTGTCGGCCTTCGATTGCAGTCCGTTCTTCTTGGCCAGAAGATGGACAATGATCATCGTCGAGGAAAAGAAAAGCAACGCGGGGATGAGGCCCGTTTTCATGATATTGGTATAAGGCACTCCGAGGATTTCGGCCATTATGAAGGCGGCCGCTCCCATGATCGGAGGCATGATCTGCCCGCCTGTCGAAACCAGGGCCTCTATGGCTCCTGCTTCGTAATCCTTATAGCCTTCTTTCTTCATCCACGGAATCGTGAAAACCCCTACTACCGCTACGTTTCCCGCCGCCGAGCCAGAAATCATCCCTATCAACGTAGAAAAAATGACTGCGGTTTTAGCCGAAGCGGCGAGCAGTCCCTTAGTCGCCTTCTTCGCCACTGCGTAAAAGAAATCACCGGCTCCGAACTCGCTTAAAAAGGCTCCGTAAATACAAAAGAGCACTATATATGTCGAAGAGACGCCTATGGGAATGCCATAGATTCCTTCGCTGGTGGTAAAAAGGAAGGTAAAGATTCGCTGAAGGCTTATAGCCCTGGTTTTTACTATGCCAGGCAAATAAGGTCCGAGGAAGGGGTATATGAGAAAGCCGACAGCGATGAGCGCTAAAGCGAGCCCGACGCTTCTCCTGGTCGCTTCCAGCACGACAAGGATCATTATAATCCCGACGATGGCGTCCAAAGACGAGGTCATGCCGCCCGACGTGGCGATGGCTTCCCAGCGGAGCAGCATATACAGGCTTCCGGCTATGGTAATTAAGGCTAAAATGACCCTTGAAGCGAAATCCAACCCCGAATCTTTCAAACCCTTTCGTTTCGATAAAGGGAAGTTGAGAAAAGCGATGGTCATCATGAAGGCGATATGGACGATTCGTATGATCATGGTGGACAAAACCATGACACCGGATACGTCGAAGATATGAAAGGCGCCTACTACAAGGCACAAAGCTGTAGCGAGAACGCCGAGACTCTTTTTAATTCCTGGTTTATCTTCCATGACGGGCTCCTATTTAGGCCTGGTTTCGAATTAGCTGAACAGGTATGGGTGTGTATTGGTTTTGCTCGACAAGCAGGGAGGGTTGCAGAGCCGGCAGCTTAGCAACCCTCCTCGGTCTCGCCACGTATTATCACGAGCTTTGGGAAAATTATTTCCCCGCGTAAAACCTCTCGGCTCCCGGATGCAAGGGGATGGGTACCTGCGAAGCCTTCTTGACATCGATCTGCTTGGCGTTGGCATTCGCGGCGGCAAACTCCGGCAGGTTGTCGAAGAGCGCCTTGGTTATCTGATACACCGCCTCTTCCGAGAAATTCTTCTTTACGACGAGCACGTTCTGGACGCCGATCACCACAGGATCTTTCCGCGTTTTGTAAACGTCCTTGCCGATGGTGATGTCGGTGTAGTAGGGGTACTTCTTCATGATGGAATCCAGCTTGTCGGGCTGCACCTCGATGAATTTGATCTCCTTCGTGGCGATGGTCTGCATCACGGCCGCCGCGGGATAGCCGGAGAGCGCGAAGGCCGCGTCCACGTTGCCGTCGGCCATCTGGCTGAATCCGTCGCCATAGGCCAGGTAGCTCGGGGTGATGTCCTTCAGGGTCATGCCGTACTCGTCCAGCAACACCTTGAGAATATCCAAGGTCCCGCCGCCTGCAGGACCTACGGCGACCCGCTTGCCCTTGAGGTCACCGAAATCGTTGATAGCCGAATTCACCGGTACGGCCATGTGCAGCACGCTCGGATAAAGGCTGGCCAGGCAGGCGATGTCGATCTTCTTGGTGTAGGGGGAGGTTCCCGCCCAGGCGAAGTAAGCTATATTCGCGTTGGTGATCGCTATATCCACATCGCCGGAGTCCAGAAGGCGGGGGTTCTCCACCGCGCCGCCGGTTACGACGGGCACCATGGAATAGCTCTTGGAATATTTGGTGACGAGATTGGCGATTCCCTGCCCAACCGGATAGAACGCTCCGCCCATGCTCGCGGTTCCCATCAGGAGTTCGGTCTTCTTTTGACCGAAGGTGGGGACGGCGACAAGAAGGGCGACTAGAATGATGAGCACTAGTTTCTTCATTCCATACCTCCTCAGAATTATACTTATCTTTATAAAACCAGAGGGGGAAGTAGTCAAGTCATCCTACCACTTTATTGCAGGAGCTTCATCCTGTCGGCGACGGCGGCTATGTGTTCCCTCATGATCTCGGCTGAGCCTTTGGAATCCCTGGCGTCTATGGCCTTGATGAGCCGCTCGTGCACCTTGACCGTCTCGGGGGTCACCCCAGTGCGGGGCACCGTGGCTTCCCTGCTTTCCTTGAGGATTTGCTTGAGGGAGTTAAGGATTTCTTCAAGCACCGAGTTGTGGGCTGCCCGGGCTACGATATTGTGGATCTCGATTTCAAGGGCTATGCTTTTCGGCCTGTCTGTCCTGGATTCGCAGAGCTCACGATAGGTATGATGAAGCAAATCCCGTTCTTCTTCGCTCGCCCTCAAGGCCGCTAAGCCTGCGCATTCGGTCTCCACCACGATCCTGGCTTCGAAAAGCTCGTTCAGCTTTTCCCTATTCATGAGAAGGGCGAAGGTGAGGTGCTTGGTAACCGCGTCGGACACCCGGGACGAGTCGATCACCATGCCACTGCCTTGATCCACCCTAACGACTCCCAGCATATCGAGAACCCGTATGGCTTCCCTGAGGGAGTTCCGCGAAATGCCCAGCATCTCGGAGAGCTGCCTTTCCGGGGGGAGTTTGTCGTTTTTCTTCAGGTTTTGGCTTAAAATGAGGTCGTAAATCTTTGAAATGGCCTGTTCCACCACGGAAACGCGCTTGATCGGTTCGACGGGCACCTGGATACTCCTTTCCCACCTAGCCGCGACGATCAGGAAGTATCCTTAGAGTTGCTGTCGCAGGACTGGCAAAGTCATCCTACCACCTCAAGCAGAAAAAGAGCAAGGGATTTCCAAACGAGGCAGCCTGGTTCGCTATCGGGAGAAACGGAAGAGGCTGAAAAAGCTTGCTTCGAGTCTCCTGGATTATTTGTTTCTCACCATAGATGCCAGCGAAAGCTTGCGATCGAGCACCAGGCAAGCGCCTCCCAGGGCGCCCACCGATTCTCCCAGGGCGGAGCGTTCGATCTTCACGGCACCCAAGGCGTGGGGCATGGCCCAGAGCTCTGCTTCATTTCGCAGATAGTCGATCAGGGGGCTGTCCAGCGAGCCGATAGGCCCTCCGATGATCACCTTGTCCGGGTTGTAGATAGTTATGATATTCGCGATCGCCAGGCCGAGGTACTTCGAAGCTGCCCTCAGGCATTCGAGCGCCAGCGCATCCCCTTCCTTTGCCGCGAGGCACACAGCCTCGCCATCGGCTAATTCGCCCGTCTTCCATTTGTTCTCCAAGCCCGAATCCTTCTCTTCCGCAATCGAAGCGGCCGCCATTTTCGCCATGGCGGTTCCCGAGGAATATACGTGGAGGCAGCCGCGCTTACCGCAGGCACAGAGTGGTCCTTCTTTATTCATAGTAATATGTCCGATTTCGCCTGCTCCGAAAGAAGTACCATGTATCAGTTCGCCGTCGATGATGAATGCCGCACTGATGCCCGTACCTATGCCGATGTACACTACTTGATGCATTCCCCTGCCTCCGCCAAAACGCGCTTCCGCTAAACCCGCGCCTCTATTTCTGTTGATAAGCAGGATCTTGCTCTTTAGCTTTTTCTCTACATACTCGCTTACGAGCACATTTTTCCAGCCTAGGTCGTCGGCCCGAATGATGAGCCCGCGGTCGCAGTCGACAAGGCCAGGGGCTCCAATTCCGAAGGCAGGCAGCAATTCGCCACCGACATCCTTGCTGAATTCAGCCAAGCCTTCGACTAGACCACTCAAGAATGAACCGGAATCCCCTCTGTCGACCTTGATCGACATGGTTCTCACGATGGAGCCTTTTAAATCTGTTTCCACGAAGGACCAGAAGCCGGAGTGAAACTCCGCTCCTATGACTCTCCAAACCGTTTCGTCCAGATCTAGAAGAATGCCGGGTCTTCCCCTGCCTTCGCGAAGCGAATGCTTTTCCTTCAGCAGGTTGAGCCCGATCAATCTGGAGACGATCGTCGACGCCGTAGTGCGGCTCAAGCCGAGATGCCGGGCGAGGGAAGCCCTGGACTGCAATACGCGGTTTTCAATGGCTTTCAAAACCGCGGTTGTGTATTCGCCTTCTGATAAGGAGATAGGGCTCGGCGCTGCTGCGTTTTTCTTCATCCTTAGGTTTATAATACTATGAATATCCGATTTGTACAGATATTTGTAAAGAAACTTGACAAAATACAGACTCGTGCTATCGTTGGACTATGGGACTAAACCGGGATGTACGAGTGGACAGCCTTGCCCTTTACTTTCTCCCCTTGAAGACGAGGATTCCCCTTAAGTTCGGCCCCGAAACTACGACCCACGCGGTCTGCGCGCGGGTGAGGATCGATGTTTCGTCGAGAAGCGGAGATAAGGCGGCGGGCTGGGGCGAAACTCCACTCAGCGTCGCCTGGGTCTGGCCCTGCGAACTGTCCTATGATTCCCGGCTTTCAGCCATGGAGGACTTCTGCCGGCTTCTGGCCAAGACCTGGAGTGATTTCCCCGTGTATGGACATCCCATGGAGATCGGCCATACCTTCTCGCGGGAAGTACTGCCCTCCTTGCTGAACGAATTCAATAAGCGAAGGGAAGCTCAGTCCCTTTCCGCTATGCCCTGGCTGGCCGCCCTGGTATGCTCGGCATCCTTCGACCTGGCCTTGTTCGATGCCTATGGGAATCTCCATGGTATCTCTGTCTTCGATTCGCTGGGCGCCGAGTATATGAATCACGACCTGTCCTGGTTCTACGACCCTGAGTACGCTCAGCGCTTTAAAGGACGTTACCCACAGGAATTCCTCGTCCGCCCGGTTCCCGATTCGCTTCCCGCCTGGCATCTAGTGGGTGGCAAGGATATCCTCAAGCCCGAAGATCTCAAGGGCGACGAGCCCGATGACGACTACCCGCTGGTTCTTTCCGACTGGATTGCCCGGGATGGGCTTAAGTGCCTGAAAATCAAGCTCACCGGAAACGACCCTGCATGGGATTATTCTCGCATAGTAGAAGTAGGCCGAATTGGAATCGACTCTGGGGTTATCTGGCTGAGCGCCGATTTCAACTGCACCGTCCTCGATCCCGCCTATGTCTGCGCGATCCTTGACAAGCTGCTCAAGGAAGAGCCGAGAATATACGGAATGATATTGTATATCGAGCAACCCTTCCCCTACGACCTGGAACAGCACCGGATCGATGCGCATTCGGTAAGCGCCCGCAAGCCGCTGTTCATGGATGAAAGCGCCCATGACTGGAGCTTCCTGGCATTGGGCAGAACCCTCGGCTGGACAGGCGTCGCGCTCAAGACCTGCAAAACCTTTTCGGGCGCCCTGCTCAGCCTTTGCTGGGCCAAGATGGCGGGGATGACCCTCATGGTCCAGGATCTGACCAATCCCATGCTCGCCCAGATACCCCATATCCAACTGGCAGCCCATGCCGGCACGATCATGGGCGTCGAGACGAACTCCATGCAGTTCTACCCCGACGCGTCGATCCCCGAAGCCGCTGTCCATCCAGGCCTGTTCAGGAGGGTCGGCGGCCAGGTGCGGCTCGATTCCCTCGGCAAGACGGGCTTCGGGTATAGGATCTCGGAAATCAGCAGGGAGCTCCCCGCCGCGGTCTGGGAAGGTAGTAGGCGATGAAACGCAAATCGACCTTGCTGCGAAAGGTTCTGCCTAAACTCCTCTATGTCGTATTGGCGATAATCCTGTGGCAGGTGCTGATTGTGGTGTTCAAGGTTAAGGAATTCGTGGTTCCCTCGCCCATTGCGGTATTCACGAGTCTATTCTCTACGGAATTGGTCGCCGAGAATACCTGGTGGGTGCACATTCGCACCACATTGGTGGAAATAGCCGTCAGCTTTTCGCTGACAGCCCTGGTGGGCTTCTTCCTCGCCTTATTCATTTCCTGGTCCAAGATGTTGGGAAGTATTTTCATGCCGGTGATAGCGGTTCTGAATTCCCTGCCCAAGATTGCCCTGGCGCCCCTCTTTTTAATCTGGCTCGGGTACGGATTTACAGCTAATGTTACCATCGCAATTATAGTGGCCTTTTTCCCCGTAGTCCTCAACACTATCGCCGGCCTGAATTCGGTGGACGACGACCTGTTGGATCTGATCCGCTATCTCAACGCGTCTAAGCTGCAGATATTTTTGAAAATCAGGATTCCCAATTCCCTGCCCTATATTTTTTCGGGACTCAAGGTCAGTGCGACCATGACGGTGGTTGGCGTAATCGTCGGCGAATTCGTCGCCTCCAGCCAGGGTTTGGGATTTCTCATAAAAGACTCTCAGGCGATGATGAATACCCCGCCTATGTTCGCGGCGCTTTTCCTTATCTCGGCGATGGGATTCGGCTTGTTCGCTCTGATAGATTTTCTCGAGCGGGCGCTCATGCCCTGGAATACCGATAAATCGGAGAGCGCAACATGAAAAATACCTCTAGCTTCAGGATGAATTCGCTCTGGGCTCGACTGAAGACGCCGGTGGTCATTTTCATACTCCTCGTGATCTGGGAAGTCTGCGTCAGAGTCTTCAAGGTAAAGGAATACATACTCCCATCCCCCATCGTGGCGCTCCAGCATCTTTTCCTGCCCCAGCCCGACGCGAATTACAGCTGGATCGTCCATATACGCATTACTTTGAAAGAGCTGGCGATTTCCTTCCTCGTAACCTCGGTGCTGGGCATAGCGATAGCGATTGGCCTGGCCTGGAACGCGACGATCAAGAAGATCGTCATGCCGGCTTTCGTCTTCCTCAACTCCCTCCCCATCGTCGCGATAGCGCCCCTCCTCGTGCTCTGGTTCGGCTACGGCCTGAAGACGAACATACTGATCGCCTTCCTCGTTTCTTTTTTCCCTGTCGTGATCAATACGACCGTGGGTCTTTTCGAAATCGAGGACGATCTTCTGGACCTGGTGAAATACCTGAACGGCACGAAGCTGCAGATATTCCTCAAGCTCAGGCTCCCCAACTCGCTTCCCTATATTTTCACCGGCCTGAAAATAAGCTCGACGATGTGCGTCGTCGGCGCGATCGTCGGGGAGTTTGTCGCTTCGGACAAGGGCTTGGGGTATATCATCATCAACTCCCAGTACACCATGGATTCCCCGCCGATTTTCGCGGGGCTCATGCTCGTTTCCCTCTTCGGCGTCGCCTTGTTCGGCATCGTATCGGCCGTCGAAAGGCTCTGCATGCCCTGGCAGTTCAAGGGAAGGGACGACAATTGATCGGAGCATTGTGTTCGGGACCGCTTAAGCGTTCCCTCATAATTCATCGGATTCTCACGTAGGAGGTTTACAATGAGAAAGCGAATCATCGCGACAATCGCGCTGGCGCTGCTCGTCCTGGCCGGGATTTCAGCCCAGACGACAAAGATCAACTTTCAGCTGAACTGGAAGATTTCCGGCGACCACGCTCCCTACTATGTCGCCATGGAAAAGGGTTGGTTCAAGGAAGAAGGGCTGGACGTGAACGTCATGATCGGCCAAGGCTCGGGATTCACCGTGCAGATGGTGGACGCCGGCAAGGCCCAGATCGGCATCTCCGACGCCCCGGTCCCCATCGAGTCCAGGGCGAAGGGCGCCAACGTGAAGATCGTCGGCATCATCTTCGATAAGCATCCCAACTGCATGTTCTTCTGGAAGG
Source organism: Spirochaetaceae bacterium UBA4077 (assembly GCA_002383375.1). Taxonomy (GTDB): domain Bacteria; phylum Spirochaetota; class Spirochaetia; order Treponematales; family Rectinemataceae; genus UBA2256. Next base: position 451 of record DFYR01000076.1, on the reverse strand, counting down.
ATTCCGGCATAAAGACCCCCCAGGACCTCAAGGGCAAGACAGTGGCCGTGCCGGCCTCGGACGGGCATAAGGTGATGTGGCCGGCTTTCGCCAAGCTCGTCGGCCTCAACGCAAACGACGTCAAATTCATCAATATCGAACCGACGGCGAAACCTGCCGCCCTGGGATCCAGGCAGGCGGACGTGGTGTTCGAGCTCTTCACCGGCAAGCCTTTCATGGAAAAGGCGGTGCCGCCCGATCAGCTGGGATGGATTATTTGGGCCGACTACGGCTTCAACGCCTACGCGCACAGCTACATNNNCCAAGTATCACCCCATCAATACCGACGATTTCATAGCCAACCTGACGGCGGTCAAAGAGTTCTTCAAGACCGATCGCTACAAGAACTACGGAATCGGCTATATCGATGCCGCGAGAATGCAGGACACGATCAACACCGTGAAGGAAAAAG
>DFYR01000081.1 GCA_002383375.1 Spirochaetaceae bacterium UBA4077 | reverse complement strand
GCCGTTGGTTAAAGCGCCGTTGGTTAAAGCGCCGTTGGTTAAAACGCCTCGCCGAGGTACTCATGAGTCGAAAACAGTTGGTCCAGTGACTCCAGATAGCCGGAAACAGTAAATCGAGGTGTAAAGCCTGCCAGAATTCTCCGCGCCACAGCCCCATCGTCCACGCCTAACCCCACTACAGTCCTGAGGAGTATTTCCGCTGGCTTCAGGTAAGCGCGCTCCGGTTCCTTGGCAATAAAATCGGCGGAGTGGAGGTCCCCGCTGAATCCCGAAAACCTCAATTGGCTGGTTGGCTGAATGCATGATATATCGCCGATATCGTCGGAAGCGTAGGAATGGTAATCGAAATCGATGTCATTTTTATTGACGACAGCCGCGGCGGCCCCGCCGAGGACGACGCCCAGGGCAGGGTCGGGGTCGAAAGCCTGGTAGCCGGGAGTGTTGGCGATGCGAAGGCCGGCGCCCATGGCCAGGGCGCCGGCGCGGAGGGACCGGTCGATCTTGGACGCCGCGGCCAGCACCGCTTCGTGGGAGGCTCCCCGTATGTACGTTTCCAGCACAGCCCTGTCCGGCACCGAATTGACTACAGTCCCACCCTGGGTGAGTATGGGATGCACCCTGATATGATCGTCCTCTATAAAGCTTTCCCGCTGGGAGTGGATCGCCTGCAAAGCCAAACTGGCGGCGCTCAGGGCGTTGATTCCCTTTTCAGGCTGAGCCCCGGCGTGGGCGGCTCTTCCGATAAACTCCGCCCGCTTAGCCATAAATCCGTTCATGCTCCCGTTGACGGTCGCTACCTGATTTGAAGAATCCCCCATTGAGTGGTATTTGAGTACAAGCATTGGAGTATTGAAAAAACCCAGACGAATCATCTCCTGCTTGCCTGAAAGGTACACGATTTCCTTATTCCGTCGGAGCTCGAGCCGACGGCCAAGGTCCACATACTCCTCAGCCGGCGAAGCGACGAAGAGTATCCGCAAACCCAATGATTCGGCAGCCCTGGTTTCAGCCAATGCCCTGAAAACACCCAGCATCACCGCCATCTGGGCGTGGTGCCCGCAGGAATGAATGTTTCCGCCGGGTACAGTCTGGCTGGGAAGCGCGTCCATGTCGGCTAAAAGCACTATCGTCGGAGTATTCCAGTTCCCTAATTCAGCCGCCACTCCCGTCCTGGCTATGCCTGTCTTGGGAGAAAGCCCGAAAGCCATTAGTTCTGAGACGAGCGTCTCCGCTGTCTTGAATTCGAAAAAACCCAGCTCCGGCGAATTCCATAGCCTCTGAGCCAGGGCGAAAAGCCATTCGCTATTGATCTGTAGCTGCGAGAGTGCTTTGTTTAGAATCGAATCTGCCATGGAACGATACTAGCCTGCACCGCAGCCCGACGCCAGAGCTTTGACACCAGAGCTTTAACGCCAGAGTCGCGGCGCCGGTTTCAGGCCGCTGTTTACGCCGCTTCAACACTACAGGGCTAGGATCTCCTTCCATACCCGCTCGTCCACAGGAATGCCCTTGGCCAGGTTTTCATCCCTGGTTGCGTGCATGCGCTGGCCAGGATAGACCACGGGGTCAGAGCCCCCGTCGGGAGCGGACGCTAAAAGATCCTCCACCGCGCCACGCACGATGACTTCGACCTTTTCACCCGGTGCCACCGCCTGAAAGTTGATCGCAATAAAGGCTTGGCTAAGGTCGCGCTCCTCTCCCCCCTTCTTGCCGATCGCCTGCACTGTCTCCCCCAGGGAAATTCCCGCAGCAAAGATATCTAAGCCGAAGGAAAGGGCTGCACCCTTCCAAAACCCTGCGGGAAGCAGTCGCTTTGACTCAAGAACAGCCCGAGGATCGTCGGTGAGATTACCCTGGGCATCGAAACCGGCGGCAGTGGGCATGCGCTTACCCTCGAGGACAGCCACCTCTAATGACCCATAGGAGTACTGGGACATAGCCATGTCCACCAGGATGTCCCCGTCTTTATACGGAAAGGCGAAGACCAAGGGATTGTTGCCCAGCCGCACGTCCTTGGCGCCCCAGGCTGGCATGTTCGTATAGGTATTGCTAAAGCAGATGCCAGCCATCCCCCGGGCGCAGGCCTGGTAGCCATACGTGGCAGCCCGCAGCCAGTGATTCGTGTTTCTCAAGGCTACATAGCCTATGCCATGCACCGAAGCCAGCTCGATAGCCCGCTCCATGCAGATCCAGGCGTTCACGATGCCCAGCCCCTGGCGGCCATCGTAATTCTCCAGCGCGCCGAACCCCTGCACTTGCACCGGTTCGGCGCCCATGTCCACGAACCCCTCATCGATTTGCGCCACAAGCCGAGGAAAGCGGTTGATCCCGTGGGAGTAGGTGCCTTCCAGGGAATTGCGGGTCATCTCCTTGGCTACCTTGGCTGCGTGAGCCGCCGGGCAACCCCTATCGGCAAGTATTTTCTCCAGCCTGATCTCTATCTCAGCTGCCGGAATCCTCATATCAACCCTTGACCAGCACTGCCTGAGCGGCGGCAACAGCCGCACCCGGCTTGAAATGATAGCCGGAAGCGGCGAATCCCCGCTCTATCGCTCCAAGTGTGGCCAGAATCTCGGCAGCCCCGCTGGCCCCCATGTGCCCTATTCTAAAATATTTTGCCTTGATCTCGGGGTGCAGACCGCCGGCCAGCACGACACCTTCTGCGGCGATCCTGCCCAGCACCGCCCCATCCACGCTCTCTGGATACCAGGGCGCGGTCAAGGTCGAGGCACAAAGCTCCTCTCTCGCAGGGACAAAACTCAAACCCATAGCCTTGAGCCCAGCCCTCATCGCCATCGCACCCAACTCGTGTCGTTTGAAGCGGGCATCCATGCCCTCCTCGAGAATCTGGCCCAAGCTCACATTGAGAGCGCGCACAAGGTTTACCGCCGGTGTGCCGAAATACGCAGACTTCCTGGCTTCGTAGGCTTCCATAACCGGCAGCCACTTGCCCCAATCGCAGTAATACGATCGAACAGGGCTCTTGCGGGCGGTAAAAGCGCCTAATGCCCGGGGACCTGCCACAAGCAGAGCCAGTCCAGGCGGGACACCGACAGCCTTCTGCGAAGCGGTGAGCGCCACATCCACACTCCAGTCGTCCTGTCGCAGTTCCTCTCCCGCCACCGCACAGACCCCATCCACCACCGACAAGACCCCCTCGCTCCTGGCCGCCGCGGCCAATTCTTTTACCTGGGAGCGTATACCGGTGCTCGTATCCACATGGGTGATGCACATCAGTTTATATTTCTTGGCCTTAAGCGCCGCCCGCACAACATCGATACCTGGCACGTCCCCCAGCGCGCTGGGTGCGATATCAACCTCAGCCCCGTGAACCTTGAGGATCTCCACCATACGATCGCTGAAATAGCCGGCGTTCACCACTAAGGCATTGTCCCCCGGCTCCACCAGGTTGGCCACCGCCAACTCCATAGCCAAGGTGCCGCTCCCTGCCACAATAAAAGGCTGGGCTCCAGGAGCCAGCCACACCTTGCGCATCTTCTCCAGCGCCTGGCCGAACTCCTCGATAAACCGCTGGTCCACATGGCTCAAGGTAGCCTTACCCATCTCAACCAAAACCTCGTCGGTGAACTCGATAGGACCGGGAATCATTAAAATGCGTTTGCCTCTCATAACGTACTCCTTTCGCCCGCGGCGTACTCAGCCTTGGATTTCTCACTACTGAACAAAGTTTTTTAAACGTTAACCGACTTCAAAATTGGCTAGAACAGGAATGAACAGAGCCAATTCTAAGCCTGCAATTATAAAACCGTCCAGTTGATTCTACTAACTCAAAAATCTGAGCAATCAGCCCCCTAACTCCATATCCTCTTCCATAAGATCGATGATTTCATCGCTTACATTACGTCCGTCAAGTGTAGCCGTCCCCGAGACATAGTCACAGAAAGGCTCCTTCCCCTCGTATTCTTCAACCTTGAACTTCATATCAGTAAAAACAAGGCTTCCTGTTTCTTTACCGGTCAGTTCAATCGTTCCTTCAAGAGTCAGGTTAGTGATCGCGCTTTTTAGCGTCGATGTGGCAACTCCATCCTGAGACCCCGGTATATCCAGCTCATAGGTGAAAACAGCATCAAAGCTCTCGGTAAGTCCTCCGTCGAAATCCCAGCCCCTGGCCGAGTAGCCCTCAAAAAGGCTGTCCACGACACAGTCGATATCCATGATAATTTGCCAAAGACCGGGACCATTCGGATCATCCTTTTCAGGGGGCAGCACCGACGTCTGAGCTACGAACTGGTTGCTGGCGGTATCCCATTTCGATACCGTGCTATAAGCCGCTGCCGGATCTCCCACCTTGAGATAAAAACCTGTTTCGATTGTCTCATATTCCGCCGGGGCTCCCTTGGATGAAGATGAATCCGCAGCCTTGTTTTTCTTGGCTGCAAAACCTTCATTCAATGATTCGTTCAGCACCGCTCCTAGCATGGTGTATGTGGTGGGAAAGAGGGTATTCCATAGCCCGCAAGAGCCTAAAACGACAGCGCACAGAAGCGCCACCAAGGAAAAGGAAAAAGCGGTTTGCCTACGCATACGGATCCTCCTGTAGATGAAGATCACAAAAAGAGTATAGCACAGGATTCTTGTATGGTAGTATTTTAATATAATAACCGCTTCCCCAGTGACTAGCATCTTGAAGCTTACTAAAATACAGTTTTACTCGCTGACATGCTCGAACGATTAGCGAGTGTGTTTCCAACTTCACGTCTACATTTTCCCTGAGGTTGGGTTTTTATACCATAGGAGATTCATATGAAAGCTATCGTCAGCGTCGTGGGAAGCGACAAAGTAGGCATAATAGCCAGGGTGAGCAACTTTCTGGCCGACAGGGGCATCAACATCGACGACATAAGCCAAACCGTCCTGGAAGGCAATTTCGTCATGATGATGATGGTGGACCTGTCCAAGAGCAGCGCCCAGATCGGCCCGCTCAAGGCCGAACTAGAAACCCTGGGAGAAAGCCTCGGCGTCTCCATTGCTATGATGCACGAGCGGGTTTTCGGCGCCATGCACCGCATCTAGGACAGCCAGCCATGCTCTATACTCCCTTCGAGATCAAAGAAACGGTGGACATGTTCCTCCGGCAGAAACTGGATATCAGGGCTATCACCCTTGGTGTCTCACTCCTTGACTGCGCCTCGGCCTCCGGATCCGAATCCCGGCGGCGGATCAGAGACAAGCTTTTACGCATCGCAGGCCCCCTTGTCAGGGTGGGTGAGGAAATCGAGACCGAGTATGGCATTCCCATCATCAACAAGCGGGTGTCGGTTACGCCCATCGCCCTTGTAGCCGCCGCCTCGGACGAAACTGACTACTCCCCTTGGGCTAAAACCCTCGACGAAGTGGCCAAGGAACTGGGCATCGATTTTATTGGCGGCTTCTCCGCCTTGGTGCAAAAGGGCATAGCTCCCGGTGACCGCCGACTCATCGATTCCATTCCCCGAGCTCTAGCCGGCACCGACCGGGTCTGTGCTTCGGTAAACGTGGCTAGCACCAAGAGCGGCATCAACATGGACGCGGTTAAGGAAATGGGCAGGATCATCAAGGAAGCCGCCTCTTTGAGCGCCGATCGCGACGGCCTAGCCTGCGCCAAGTTCGTCGTCTTCTGCAACGCTCCAGAGGACAATCCCTTCATGGCCGGCGCCTTCCACGGCCCCGGCGAGGGCGATTCCTGTCTCAACGTGGGCGTCTCCGGCCCCGGTGTCATTAAGGCAGCGATAGAATCCTGTAGAGGAGCCAGCTTCGACATCCTAGCCGACACAATCAAGAAGACAGCCTTCAAGATCACCCGGATGGGACAATTGGTGGGTTCGGAAGCCGCCCGCAGATTGGGCGTGCCCTTCGGCATTCTCGACCTTTCTCTGGCTCCAACACCCGAAGTTGGCGATTCGGTAGCCCGGATCCTGGAGGAAATGGGTCTAGAGTCCACAGGCACCCACGGCTCCACGGCCGCCCTTGCCATGCTCACCGACATGGTTAAAAAGGGGGGCGTCATGGCCTCCACTAGCGTAGGCGGCCTGTCGGGCGCCTTCATTCCCGTATCCGAGGACGAAGGCATGGTCGCCGCGGTGCGCGCCGGCTCGCTGAGTATTGATAAACTAGAAGCCATGACTTGCGTCTGCTCCGTAGGCTTGGACATGGTCGCCATTCCCGGCGATACCAGGGCATCCACAATTGCAGCCATCATAGCCGACGAAATGGCCATCGGCATGGTGAACAACAAGACCACCGCGGTGAGGATAATCCCCGTGCCGGGCAAGAAGGCAGGCGACTGGGCTCAGTTTGGAGGCTTATTGGGCGGAGCGCCCATAATTGGAGTACATGATTTTTCCAGCGAAACCTTCATAGCCCGGGGCGGGCGAATCCCCGCGCCGATCCACAGTTTTAGAAACTGAACGAAGGGGAAGCGTTTGTCAACGCTTCCCCTTCGTTTTGCAGAATCCCCCAGGCCTGCGCTTTTAACGTGGACTCGGGGGATTCTGCCATTTTTATCGGAAGCTCGCTGTAAAGCCGTCTGGCTTTACAGCGAGCTGTTTCTATTCGGCGATCAGGGGACGGACCTCGATATCCAGATCGTGTTCAGCCCCTATCGCTGCCAGCGTCTGCTTCAGCTTGGTCAGGGCTGCGCCAGGAACAATCGTTATCACTATCCTCATTTCGAACATGGGGGAACCCGAAAGAGGCGCCGGCCGCACTCCCGATTCCAGGTCTTCGATATTGACGTTTCCGTCCTTCAGCACTTTAGTGATCGCATGGACAATGCCAGGCGTATCCAGGGACAGGGATTCGATCAAGTACGGAAGTCCCTTGGGCTGTCCCGGCTTGCTGGTGCGTTTTGTACTTATGGAAAGCCCGAGACTTTCGGCAACTGGGCTCAGTTTTTCTCCGAGGGCTGCCGAAAATCCATCATCTCCGCTTACGAGCATGATGACGGCAAATTCCCCTCCGAGGATCGATGCCCTGGTCTCTTCAATATTCGCCTTGAGCCCCACCACTGCTCCGGCGAGGCTGTCCATGATTCCCACTTTATCGGCGCCTACGGCCGTTATCACCGCGTATTCCATGGTTTGAATCCTATACTCCCGTATAACGGCGACGCAAGATGCTTGCGGCATGACGCAATGAGCCTCAGGTCACAAATTAAGCATTTTTTACCTTATTCTACAACTTTCGCGTTAACCGATTTTCTTAACGGATTTAACCAGAGGCCATAAATAACATTACGTCAAGATTTGCTTCTTTTTTCTGGCCGCCCGACTAATTTCTACTCTATATATTATTATTCTAATATCGATAAAAACTAACCTAATACCTTGACAAATTCTCAAATAATCTTGGATTATGAATCATCAACACCCATAAGGAGACGACTATATGAGAAAACCAGTACGTTTTTTCTTACTCATGGCGATCAGCTTCGCAATGCTGCTCCCCGCATGGTCCCAGAATGGTAAATTTACCCTGGACCTCGACCAGTGGGCTGCAGCAAACAAAACTCTGATGAGAACAGTCAACAACGGTTCTTGGTCCCAGAATCCCGCCGATGCGCCCAGCGACGAAGAGCTGGCCTACATGCTCCGCTTCGCCTGCGAAACCCAGACCGCGGTAAACTGGAACGAATATTTCTTCATCGTCGTGCGCGATCCTGTTGAGCAGGAAGGTATCATCGGCCATAAAACCTGGCCCGGTGCTACCTCCCCAGGAACGGTAACCATCCTCATCCTTGCCGACCAGGCTGCCGATCCGGCTAACCATACAACGCCATACAACGCCCAGTCCCTATACATGCAGACCACCATGTCCTACTTCGACACCGGCATGGCCTGCGGCTACCTCAACTTTGCCGCCCACACCCTGGGTTACTCGACACACTACTTCGCTTCCGCCTCGGGTTCGACCATTACTCCCAAAGATCCCTCGGTCACCTACGGCTTTGGCGCCTACAACACCCCCAACTGGGACATCAGCAAGTTTGTCCAGGGCAAGAACTACATGAGAGCTTGGGGATTCCCCAATCCACCAGCTAAGTTCCCCGTGGAAGGCAACTCAATCATGATCGCAGCGGTGGTAATCGGCAAACCCGACCCGACTGTTGACGCAGTGAGCGCCGTCACCGACCACGCCCGTCCCCAGAACTGGGCTATCTGGGATCCCCAGACTCCCGCCAGCCCTCAGGCTGAAGCTCCGGCACCTGCCGCCGAAGCCGAGGAAGACGCCACTTCCGCCGCATCTGAATACTAAGCATTCGCGAAGTTCGATAGCATAACCGAACTGTCCGGGAAGAAATTCCTGGACAGTTCTTTTTTAAGGAAACGCATATGCATGAATAAAAATCCCATCCAAGGTGGAAAAATTGCGATATAAATATTGTACACAATATTATTTTATGCTATATTTAATCCAACCATAGAACATAAAGTTTAGTAAAGGTGTCGAACGTGGACAATCAGAATTTATACAGGTATGAAATCAAGAAGGCCGACGGTCCGCTGACCAGCCTGGAAGCATTCAAGGACAAGGTGCTCCTAATCGTCAATACCGCTAGTAAATGCGGCTTCACCCCTCAATACAAGGGTCTGGAAGCTCTTCATCAGAAATACAAAGACCAGGGCTAGGTTGTGCTTGGATTCCCCTGCGATCAGTTTGCCCACCAGGAACCCGGTAGCGATGCGGAAATCCAGAATTTCTGCGCGCTCAATTTCGGGGTCAGCTTTCCTGCCATGGAGAAGGTAGAGGCCAACGGCGCTAATGCTCACCCACTCTTCATCGAGTTGCGCAAACAGACCAAGGGATTGCTGGGCGACGCGATCAAGTGGAATTTCACAAAGTTCCTTGTGGCACCGGAGGGTAAAAAGGTCCAGCGCTACGCCCCAACGGTGGAGCCCGAAAAAATGGAAGATAACATCAAGGCGCTGTTGGGAAAATAGTATGGCGAATCCGGAACTCCTGTTGTCCAATCAGGTCTGCTTTCTCTTCCATCGCATCGACAGGGCTATCGTGGCGCGCTACAAGCCCCTGCTGAAAACGCTCGGACTCACCTATCCCCAGTATCTGGCCATGCTCGCCCTGTGGGAACACGGCCAGCTGACAGTCGGGCAGCTCTGCGAGGCGCTGGTTCTGGATACAGGCACCGTCTCTCCTATGTTAAAACGACTACACTCCATGGGATTGGTCGCCAAGGAACGAGGCGGCGGGGCTGATGAGCGTGTAGTTCTGATTTCGCTCACAGAAAAAGGACGAACCCTGGAAAAGGCGGCGGCGGACATCCCCAGGGCTTTGGCGGCCTGCGTCTTCGAATCGATGGAAGAGTACCAAACGCTCAAATCCCTGCTTGGAACCCTGGCCAACAGGCTGGAACAAGGCTGCACTTCCTAAAGCCCAGGCGGTTACTATTAAATTTCTACTTCAATATTAAGCTTCTTGCAGAGCAAACTCAATTTGCTGTCATTGGTTATCAGCATTGCAGCATTTCTTCGTGCCAGTACAGCATAATACATATCATATATTGAATATGTATTTTTTATCCCTTCCCCTAATGCTTCTTTCCATAATTCTATCGAAGGGAAGTAATCATCGATAAGCTCAATTCCATCTTCGGTATAGTGAATGCATTCTATATGACTGATAAGTCCGGATTTAAATATTTCCATAATACGTTCGAGAGTTCCGCAATATATAAATAAGGCGCAATTACCCATGAAGCTTTTTCATAGGCAGCATTGAATAACTCTAACTTCTCTTTATGAAGAAGCATTTCGATTGTAGCGCTTACATCCAGCACTACGGTCATCGATCTCGATCCTCTCTGATTAAAGCAACAGCATCAACCTTTTTAAGCTCATAGGTAAATGCCTTTTTACTCTCCCCCGAATAACTTTTACAATATAAGGAAAAGGGCGGCACTCCCCGCAGGACATCCACCTAGGTCTGGCCCAGCATATAGCACTTTTTGACATCCTTTTGAAAAAAATCAACAACCTCGCAGCTGCCGAGGTATGTTGGTTCTATAAGGAATTGGATGAAATGCGTGTTTCATACCTACAAAGCTTTCTAGCAAGAAAAACGCAGCAACCTGCGGGGTATGAAACCCGCGCGCGAATCAAGCGCTGAGAACAAGGGAAACTGTCTTTTCAGATTTCAAAGCCTGAACGCTGCTATACTCAGCGCTCCGGTTCGGGATGTATCGTCGTTTCGATATTGAGTTCTGTACGGATACGGTCTTCGATGGCGAAGGTTACGGCGTGGGCGTCGTGGAGACTCATGTCGGCCGGCAAGCGAATGTGGAGCGTCATCTCTTTCTGGTCACCGTAGGTATGCAGATGGATATGGTGCAGCTTCGATGTGCCGGGAAGCGCGGAATTCACGATTGCCTCCACCTTGCCGATCAGCTCGGCATCGGGTTTTTCGCCCATGAGGGTGTTTACGGCCCCCCGGATAATATCGGCAGCCGCGTAGAGAATGAGCGCGGAAACCCCCATGCCCAAAATGCCGTCGATCCACCAGAACCGGCTGCCGAAAAGAGCGCCTACGATAATGAGCGCCGAGGCGAGAGCGTCGCTCCGGTGATGCCAGCCGTCGGCCAGGAGTGACTGGGCTTTTACCTTTTTGCCTGCCCAGATCGAGTATCGCGCCAAGGCTTCCTTCGCCACCACCGAAATGGCGAAGATGATTATGGAAAACGTGCTGTAAACTACAGATTGGTGATCCACCAGCTGTTTCCAGGATTCTTTTATGAAATTGACGCCTACGACGCCTAGAAGTGTCCCTATTATTACCGAGGCGATGAGCTCTGCCCTGCCATGACCAAAGGGATGCTCCTCATCACCGGGCTTGGATGAAATCCAGAATCCCAGAATGACCACCAGGGAAGTAAGGGTATCCGACAGGGTGTGCCAGGCATCGGCGATCATGGCTATCGATCCCACGGCGCTGCCGGCCCAGAATTTCAGAATGAATAAAAGCGTATTTAAGACCGAGGAAATAACCCCTTCCTGATAGCCTAACCTTCGTTTTTCGTTATCCATTTTTTCCTCCGCGTTACGTCGATGGTTCCCGCAGAGGTATAAAAAAAGCCCGCCGGAACCACTGATCGGTCCGGCAGGCTGTGACTGGCCTGTTGCTGACGCCCGGTGAAGCCGTGAATACTGCTTCGCCTGCTCCGAAATCAACTGTGACTATATGTCGTCCACAGGCTGAGGTCAAGGGCACGGGGAGAAATACCTCACAGGGGAGGTGGGAGCCGGGGCATGGAGGCTATGCCTCCGGTCGCCCGGGTGAATACCCAGTCTAGGGTCTTACTACCACTAATTCGTACTCCCGCGACCCGAGCCCGATCTTTTCAGCATGCTCCAGGCAGGTTTTCCATTCCGAATCGGGGCTGGTATTGGTGAAATGGTCGTGGCGCTCCACAAAATCCGCAGCCGCCCTGTTATCCCCCAGCACCGAAGCCGCGAGGGGCTTCGCCTTGAGACAGGCATCCACGCAGGCCTGGTCCAGCGCCAGTGGGTCGAATGAGGCGAACATCCCGATGTTCGGCAGGATCGGCGCGTCGTTCTCGCCATGGCAGTCGCAATAGGGGGACACGTCGACCACGAGGGAAATGTGGAAATTGGGACGGCCGTCCACCACTGCCTTTGAATACTCCGCCATGCGCCGATTGAGCACCGCAATGGCCGCATCCTCCCTGAAAACGATGGCGTCGTAGTTACAGGAACCCAGACAGCGGCCGCAGCCCACGCAGTTATCCGTATTCACCGTCATTTTATTGGCCGCCAGGTCCAATTCCAGGGCATTGTTGGCGCACTCCCGAAGGCAGCGGCGGCAGCCCCTACACAGCGCCTTTTTTATGTGAGCCTTGCCGCCCGAGTGCTGTTCGGTCTTGCCTGTCCGGGAGCCGCAGCCCATGCCGATATTCTTTATCGTCCCGCCGAAGCCGGTCATCTCGTGCCCCTTAAAATGCGTCAGGCTTATGAAAATATCCGCGTCCATAATCGCCCGGCCGATACGCGCTTCCTTAACGTATTCGCCTTTCGCTACGGGAACTCCGATATCGTCGGTACCCTTGAGGCCGTCGCCGATGATGATCGGGCAGCCCGCCGACAAGGGGCCAAAGCCGTTTTCCCAGGCGCATTCCAGGTGCTCCAGGGCGTTCTTGCGCTTGCCCGGGTACATGGTGTTGCAGTCGGTTAAAAAGGGCTTCCCGCCCAATTCCTTTACCGTATCGACGACAGCCTTGGCGTGGTTGGGTCGCAGGTAGCTGATGTTGCCCATTTCGCCGAAGTGCATTTTTATCGCGACAAACTTGCCGCTGAAATCGATCTGGCCGATGCCGGCAGCCTTGATCAGTTTTTTGAGTTTAGTGGGCAGCCCGTCCCCGAAGGCGATGGTACGAAAATCCGAAAAGAAAACCTTTGCCTTTTCCATGTTGAGTCTCCTGAAGATTGTATCGGACGACTATACCCGATTTTTCAAGGCTTCGAAAACCATCTACACTTCTCTGAAGTCCCGAATCGAAAACATCGATTCCACCGTTGCCAGATATTCGGTCTTCGAAAATCGAGGTTTGAATTCTTTTATTATCCGCCGGGCTGCAGCACCTTCGTCTTCGAGCAGTAGCTGGGCCGTGCGGAAAAGGATATTAGCCGGCTTTAGATAGGCCCGTGACGGATCCGAAGGTTCAAAATCCTTGGAGTGAATGGTGCCGGTAAAGCCCGAGCAGCCCAGCTGGCCGATGGGAACCAGGCAGGCGACATCGCCGATGTCGTCGGAGGCATTGGACCTATCATCGAAATCGATTCGCTCGGGAGCTTCGAAGTTCAGCGCGGCCTTGCCTAGAATCTCGCCCATTGCGGGGCTTGCCAGGAGGGGCTGGTATCCGGGTGTGTCGGTGATGCGCAAGGCCGCGCCGAGGGCAAGGGCCCCCGCTCGGAACGAACGGTCGACTTTCTTGGCCGCATCGGCCAGGGCAGCCTGGTTCCGGGCACGGACATAGGTTTCGATAACAGCCTTGGCGGGCACGATATTCACCACCGCCCCGCCCTGGGTAAGGATGGGGTGAATTTTTACCTGATCCTCATCCTTTAGACTGTCCCGTTGGGCATGAATCGCCTGCAGGGCGATATTGGCAGCGCTCAGCGCGTTGATGCCGTCCTCGGGGTGGGCACCGGCATGGGCAGGCTTGCCGAAAAACTCTGCCCGTTTTGCCATAAAGCCGGCAAGGCTTCCGTTCACCGTGAGCTCCCGGTCTGAAGAATCCTCCATGGAATGGTACTTGAGCACGAGGCAGGGCGTGTCGAATATACCCAGGCGAATCAGCTCCTGCTTGCCCGAGAGAAAATAGAGTTCGCCGTTTTTTTTCAGTTCCATGCGGCGCGGAAGCTCAACATATTCTTCCGCTGGCGCTCCCAAGAATAAAAGCCTCATTCCAGCTCGCTCGGGAAGCCCAGATTTCACCAAGGCCTTGAAAACCGAAGCCATGATCGCAGCCTGGGCGTAATGGCCGCAGGAGTGGGCTATGCCGCCGGGAGCCCCCGGCGTTGGAAGAGCGTCGATATCAGCCAATAGAATCAATGCAGGAGCCTCTGGGTCGCCCAGCTCGGCCAGGACCGCCGTTCTGGCCAGCCCGTCGATTATCCGGATGCCTGGTGATGCGGTGCCGGCCGGCTTGGCTAGGTTTCCAGCGGATTCAGCATGCTCAGCCCCCGCTCCGATGTTTGCTAAAAATTCCTGGAGGACTTTTTTTGTTTCGAATTCGAAAAATCCTGGCTCGGGCAGGGCTTTGAGCCTGGCGGCGAGCCGGTAAAGTTCCTTTTCATCGATGGAGGGAAAATTAGCCTGCTGCTGGTTATTCATGGCCGATGCTCCTTGAATTCCTTTGAAAAGGCACTATGATACGTAATAATACTAGCGTCACGACGGAATCAATGCTAGGCCAGACGCTTTTAACGGCTTTACTCGATCTGATTATGATGATATTCAAGTGGGATAAGAAATTCGTCACCCCGGTATCGGAGTGTACAATAAAAAGGAGCGATTCTATGAAAAAATTCATCACAGTCGTTGCTCTCGTACTAGCAATGGTCATCGCCATGCCTGTCTTCGCCCAGGTACCAGCCAAGGCAAGCGTATTCCTCCTCATCTCAGGATCCCTGGGAGACAAGGGATTCAACGATTCGGCCAAGGCCGGACTGGACATGATCAAGCAGAAGTTCGGGGACAAGGTTACGGTGAAATACACCGAGCTCGGCTCCGACACCACTAAGTACGCCCCCTCTCTTGAGGATGCAGGCGCAGAAGGCTATTCTGTTGTGCTCTGCTCCAATAACTTCAACAGCGCTGTTCAGGAAGTAGCGGGCCGCTATCCCAAGACCCTCTACGTCATGTATGACGGCTGGATCGCCGCCGATATAGGCAACGTCCACTCCATCCAGTACAAGAATTCCGAAGCCGGCTATCTGGCAGGAGCCCTGGCCGGACTGATCACCAAGTCCTCAGGCGATGCCCGCCTCAACAGCGACAACGTCATCGGCTTTATCGGAGGCCGCGATATCACGGGCATCAACGACTTCTTCGTCGGCTACATCGCCGGCGCCCAGAAGGTCAATCCCACGGTCAAGGTCATTTACAACTACGTCAATTCTTTCACCGATACCGCCAAGGCCAAGGACCAGGCTCTTATCCAAATCAAGACCTACAACGCCGACGTGGTCTACCACGCCGCCGGCCGCGCAGGGCTGGGTCTCTTCGACGCAGCGGTGGAAACCAACAAGTACGCCATCGGCGTCGACACCAACCAGGCTGCCCTCTTCGCGTCCGAGCCTGCCAAGGCCAACCTCATCCTCACCTCCACCATGAAGCGCGTCGACCTCACCCTCTTCCAGGCTGTCAGCGCCTTTATGGAAGGCAAGAAGCTCGGCGGGCAGAAGGTGTATGTGGGCGCCGCCGAAGGTGCCATAGCCTACGCTCCCTTCAACAGCGCGGTTCCAGCCGCCCTGCAGAAGGATCTGGAGAAGGTACAGAACGAAATCAAGGCTGGTTCGGTGAAGATCCCCTCGGCTTTCGACATGAGCGCCGACGAGATCAATAAGCTCAGGGATTCGGTAAACGCCGCCAAGAAATAAGTTGTCTGGTCTTGCTAGCGGNNCCGCCCGCAATAGTTAGCAGCGAGAATGTAAGCACGTAGTACAACAGCGGTGCCCAGGTTCCCATTCCAGGAGCCCTGGGCACCTTTCATATTCAGTAAACCATGAACCGATAAATTTCCAGGGAGGATGAAGTGGAGTATCTGCTTCGAACGGAACGCCTGAGCAAGGTATATCCCAACGGGACCCTCGCGAACAAACAGGTGGACTTTGCCGTAGCCAAGGGAGAAATCCTAGGCTTAGTGGGCGAAAACGGCGCCGGAAAGTCTACGCTGATGAAACTGCTCTATGGAGAAGAAGCTCCCAGTTCGGGGACTATCTTCCTGGAGGGCAAGCCCGTCAGCTTCGCGTCTTCCCAGGATGCCATTGCCGCAGGCATAGGAATGGTACACCAACACTTCATGCTGGTGCCTTCCTTGAGCCTGGCGGAAAATCTGGTTCTCGGCCAGGAGCCGAAAAAGGGCGCTCACGGTTTTTTCGATCTTGAAAAAGCTGTAGCCATTACCGAGGAACTGAGCCAAAAATACAACCTTAAGGTTTTCGCCCGGGCACGGGTGGTGGATGTATCCGTTTCGATGCGCCAGAAACTGGAAATACTGANNTGGACGAGCCCACGGCTGTCCTCACCCCCCAGGAGACCGACGAGCTCTTCGTGGAGCTGCAGGTTCTCCGCTCCCATGGGCATACCATCATTTTCATAAGCCACAAGCTGAACGAAATCTTCAAGTTCTGCGACAGGGTGAGCGTCATGCGCGACGGCAAGTTGATAGGCACCCATAATGTCGCCGACGTTGACCGGCAGACCATCTCCAACGAAATGGTAGGCCGTGAGGTCCTCCTCTCGGTGAGCAAGGACAAGGCCAAGGCAGGGGATAAGGTGCTGGTTGCCAAGGACCTCTCCTATATCGACGACTTTGGTATCCCGGCTTTGGATCATGTGTCCTTAGCCCTACGCAAGAGCGAAATCCTGGGCGTCGTGGGCGTGGACGGCAATGGACAGTCAGAGCTGGTACGCATTCTCACCGGCTCGGCCCGCACCCTCTCGGGTTCGGTAGTGGTGAAGGGAAAGGATCTGACCAACCAAAAGCCGGGTGCCCTGCGCAGGGCTGGTGTGGCTCACATCGCCGAAGACCGGATGACCGTGGGCACGGCCCTGCCGGCAAGCATTGAAGACAATCTCATGGCGGACAGGTATTTCCATCCTGAATACAAAGGCAGGGCTGGATTTTTAAAACGGGCTGCCATGGCCCAGGCCGCTGCTGAGATAGTCACTACCTTCGACATCCGCTGCAAGTCGGCCAAACAGCCCGTTGCCAGCCTTTCAGGCGGCAACATGCAGAAGGTGGTCATCGGCAGGGAATTTACCGCCGACGCCGATATCCTCGTGATCGCCCAGCCTACCCGGGGCGTGGATGTGGGTGCCATAGAGTTCATACACAAGCGCATCATCGAAATGCGGGACCAGGGCAAGGCCATTCTTCTGGTTTCATCGGATCTGCAGGAAGTCATGTCCATGTCCGACAGTCTGGTGGTGATGAATTCCGGTAAAATCGTGGCTTATTTCGAAGACGCTTCCACCACTACCGACAAGGAATTGGGTCTGTACATGCTTGGATTGAAAAAACAGAATCCTGAAGAAATCGGGAAGGTGCTCCATGAATAACATAAAAGCAAAACGCCCCGGTCCCCTTGCCTCGGTACGACTTTTCTTCACCGACAGGGACAAGCTTGAGCCGGCGGTAATCACCCTTTTGGCGGCTATCTTCGCGATTCTCATGGGGGTAGGTCTCATCTTTATCGTATCGAAAGACCCAGTGACATCGACGAAAAACTTTCTTCTAGGGCCATTCTTGCGAACCTACAATTTCTATTACCTGCTCGTCGCCATGGTGCCCATCACCTTTACAGGTCTGGCCCTTTGCATAATCTACCAGCTCAAATACATGAGCCTCATCGTGGATTCCAGCTTTTACACCGGGGCTATCGTAGCCACGGCGATAGGCGTCAGGCTCGCCCTGCCTGCAGGCTGGCATCCCGCGGTGGCCATGTTGGCCGCGGGCCTTGCCGGAGGTCTCATAGGCACTTTGCCTGCCATTCTTAAAATCAAGTGGCGGGCCAACGAGCTTGTCTCTTCCCTGATGTTCAACTACGTGTTCTACTTCTTCGGCAGCTTTGTCATCCTCTACTTTTTACGGGACAGAAACCAGACAATCCTGGCATCCATGCCTTTCCAGAAGACCTTCGCCCTGCCCAAGCTTGTGGAGAACACCCAGCTCCATGCCGGCTTTATCATCGCCGCGGTTTTTGTGGTTCTAGTATCGATCTTCCTCTTCAGGACCAAGTGGGGTTATCAGATCCGCATTACAGGGGCCAATCCCAAGTTCGCCGCCTATGCCGGCATCCCCGTGGCCTCCGTGGCCATCTTCGCCCACTTTGTTTCGGGCTTCATCGGCGGCATAGGCGGCGCGGTGGAGATGTCAGGCCTGTACCGGGCATTCATCTGGCAGATGAATCCCTCCTACGCCTGGGACGGGGTTATCGTGGCCATGCTGGCCCGAAAAAATCCAAAGTTCGTGCCCGTTTCGGCCTTCTTTCTGGCCTACATGCGGGTGGGCGCTGACTTCATGTCCCGCCGGGGCGATGTAGCCTTCGAGTTCATCACCCTCTTGCAGGGCATCATCATCCTCATTCTCGCCTCGGATAAGATCGCCAATTACTTCAAGGCACGGAGGTTGCGGCGCAACGCCCTGGCGGCGGAGGCAGCTTTAGCAGATGGAGCCACGGGCATCTCCGGTGTCGCCGGCAAGGGAGGCAGAGCATGATCGAATTCATCGCCGGCGTCTTTACCTCCTCCAACTACTGGTTCATCGTTCTGCGCTCCACGGCGCCAATCCTTCTTGTCACCCTGGGAGCCGTCATCACCGAACAGGCGGGCATAAAGAACATGGCCCTGGAAGGCTCCATGCTCTGGGCGGCCCTGACCGGCGTCATCGTAAGCGCCTTTACCGGCAGCCCCTGGCTGGGCATGCTCGCGGGCATCCTCGCCTCTGTCACTATCGCCCTCATCCTGGGGCTCTTCGCCCTCAAGCTGGATGCCAACGCGGTGCTCTGCGGCGTAGCCCTCAACCTCTTCTCCACCGGCGGCACGGTATTCGTGCTCTACTCCCTCACCGGAGACAAGGGAATCTCCTCCTCCCTGCCATCCAAGATCATTCCCTTCATTAAAATCCCCTTTGTGGAGAATATTCCCTGGATCGGCAAGGTTATCTCGGGACAGAATCTCATTGTCTGGCTCGCCGCGATCGCTGTCGTAGTCATCCATTTTATACTCAACCGGGCGACCATCGGCCGCAGAATCAAGGCCACGGGCGAGAACATCGAAGCAGCCAAGGCGGCGGGTATTGATCCGATAAAGGTCAAGTTTTTCACGCTCATCGCGTCCGGCATTCTGGCCGGTATCGCTGGCTGCTTCCTCAGCATGGGCTACACCTCCAACTTTACTTCCGGCATCGCCGCGGGCCGGGGCTACGTAGCCAATGCCGCCCAGGTGGTGGCCGGCGGAACGGCCATTGGCGCCATCTTCGCCTCCCTCATCTTCGGTCTCACCGATGCCATGGCCACCTACCTGCAGAACATCGGCCTGCCACCGGAGCTCATCCAAGCCCTACCCTACCTCGTAACAATCCTGGGCTTTATCGTAGTCACCCTTATTCGGGACAGGCGCGAATCCATCCGCAAGCGACAGCTCCTGGAAGGCAAGCTTCCCAAGGGCAGCCTCAAGCCGGCCGCGGTGGGCGGAGGCAACGGCGCTGCCGGTGGAGGCGGGGCGGCGTGATGAATGACCTCATCGTAGAAGCTGCGGCGGTTATCACAGTCGATCCGGAATGGAAGATTCATGAGCCGGGGTATATAGCTGTAAAAGACGGCAGGATTTCAGCCATCGGCCCCGCCGCCGAAGGCAAGGACAGGCCGGCAGTCCAGCGCGTCCAGGCGCCGCGGGCTTTCCTAATGCCCGGCTTGGTCAACACCCACACCCACATCTCCATGGCAGCCTTCCGCGGCGCCTGCGAGGACATTCCCAACCGCCTGACCAAAGTGATCTTCCCCCTGGAGCGAGACCTGGTGACCCGAGATCTCACCTATTGGTCAGCCCTCTACTGTCTGGTGGAGATGGCCCGATCGGGCACCACCACCTTCGCCGACATGTATTATTTCGAGGATGAGGTTGCCAAGGCCACGGATAAGGCTGGTCTGCGGGCTATCTTGGGCGAGACAGTCCTCGGCCATGCGGCGCCCGATGCCCCCGAAGCCTACGGCGGCATAGACTACGCCCGCCGCTTCATCGATGAATGGAAAGGCCATCCACGCATCGCGCCATGCTTTGCCCCCCACGCGCCTTACACCGTAGATGCACATCACCTGGAGAAAGTTGCCCGGGAAGCCGAGAGCTTCGACGTAGGCATAATGATGCACGTGGCGGAGATGGATTTCGAGCACGAGAAATTCTCAAAGCTAGACGGCACGGTGCTGCGCTATCTGGACAGCATCCCCGACCTCCTTTCGCCACGTCTGCTGGCGGTCCACATGCTTTATCTGGACGAGGCTGATATAGGGCTTGCAGCGCGGCGCGGCCTACGGGTAGCCCATTGCCCCGCATCCAATGCCAAGTCAGGTCGCCTCATCTGCCCCGCCTCGCGCCTGCAAGCCGCGGGCGTCCCCCTTGGGCTCGCAACTGACGGCCCTCTGTCGGGCAACGGCATGGACATGCAGGGCGTGCTCAATCTTTACCCAAAAATGCAGAAGGTCCGGGAAGGTCGACGTGATATCGTTACCGCCAGGGAGGCGGTTCGCACAGCGACGTTGGGCGGCGCCGAAGCGCTCGGCCTGGGCGGCGAGATCGGTTCACTGGAGATCGGCAAGAAAGCCGACTTCATCCTGGTCGACCTCGACGATTTCAACATCCAGCCCGTCTATGACTGGTACTCCATAATCGTTTACGCCATGAGGCCGCACAACGTCGTTTCCACATACGTTAACGGCCGCCCTGTGGTCAAGGACAAGCGCATGACTGGCTTCGACCAGAACGAGGTTTTCAAGCGAATGAACCAGATTGCTGGAAGTTGTGCGAATTATATTTCACAAATTTCCTTGTAATAAGTATCGAATTGCATCAAAAACCTTTGTGTATAACCATTCAGGAATCCTATATATCCATGGTCGACCTGTACGGTACAGCGCCTGCCTTGAACTCGGCCTGAGCCTTGGCCAGGAGCGCAGGCTCGGCTGCCAGCCTGAAACCTGCCAGCGCCATGGTCATCCCAGCCCATCGCATAGCCTTGAAGGCCCAGGTGGAGCCGGAGGCGGCGCAGGACTGCCAGGTATGGGCGCCCACGCCCAAAGGCCAGGTTGCGGAATTCATCTGGCCTACCGGGGCCACATAGGACACATCGCCCGTGTCCAGGGAGCCGCCTATACGCTTGCCTGAGCCAAAGTCGCCTACCTCGGCATGGATAGGCGCCTTCAGCAGTGTGGCAGGAGCGCCAATGGGCAGGAGGGTGGCAGGCCTATCTTCCTTTGCTACCGTCGTCTGGAGTTTTTTGGCGAAATCCTTCTCCTCGGTGCTGGGCTGAGGAAGAGGCAGCGCTTTCATAGCCTCAAGCAGGGCATCCTGGATGGTTTCGTTGGGACGATAGTCGCATTTTCCGTGTTTGATCTCCACGGTGAAGCTCGTCTCGGTCATAAGGCAGGCACCCCGGGCGGCTTTGGTAAGCCGCGCCATAACCGCCCGCACCATAGCTGCCGAGGGCGCTCTGATATAGAGAAAGGTAGCCGCGCTTTCGGGCACGATGTTAGGCCGTTGCCCGCCATCGCTTACCACGTAGTGAAGCATCACCCCAGGTTCCAGATGCTCCCGCATGAATTCCATCGAAAGATTGAAGAGCTGGGCCGCGTCCAACGCAGAACGGCCGGCATACGGCGCCATCCCGGCGTGGCTCGCCCTCCCTTTGAAGGCAAACACCGCTGCCAGATTGGCGCTGGTGACATAGCGATGGGGCGTGTTCACGTCCGCAGGGTGCCAGGTGAGAATCGCCGAGGCGTCGCTGAAGCGCCCCACCTTAACCATAGGGATCCGCCCCAAGGACTCCTCCGCCGGACAGCCATAGTACCTAACCCTGGCCGCGACGCCTCGGCGCTCCAGCAGCTGCACCAAAGCTTCCGCCGCCACGAGGCTCCCCGCTCCCAGAAGATTATGCCCGCAGGCATGGCCGGGCGCTCCCTCTTGCCGAGGACGCCGTTCGGTCGCGCAAGCCTGGGACATCCCCGGCAGGGCGTCGTATTCGCCCATGAAGCCGATGACCGGCAGGCCGGCGGCCATCGACGCCGCTTCGTGTGTCGCTTCTCCCGCTCCGCCGCGTATCGACTTTTCCGCCATGAAGGAATTTTCCAATTCCGGAAGTTCTGTGACAATGAAGCCCTGGGATGCCAGGCGCTCCCGGTACAAGGCTGAAGACCGCTTTTCCTGGAAGGCAATTTCAGGGTGTTCCCAGATGTTCTGGGCGATAGTGTCATATTCGACAGCCCGCTCATTTGCGAAACGCTGCAGTTCAGCGACAAGTCCCTCATCGACACCGGTATTCTTATCGTCCGCTCGGCTGGAAGTCTTCTTGATATTGCCCATAAATCCTCATCTTCAGTTAAAAGTGCTCGATGTACATCAGCTTGGCCGCATTGCGGATTTTTAGCAACACCCCTATTCGGTAAGCTTAAGATCGTCGACCGCGAACCTCCACACGTCAGCGCAAAAAAAGACTTGACAAATAAATAAATATCGATAAAAATTTATCTACGGGTGATCGTCCATGTGCCTGCGGTACGTCTACGCGCAGCACCAAAGGATATTGCCTCTCGATTCTTTCCTAGACGCCCACGCCCACATGGCTTTCCGCAACGGAGAGCCGCCGTTTGTCAGCTCTTGGCAGCTGTTTTGCATCCCACTCTCCACCGATCTCCTCAGGTCGCCCAAGGAGGCTCGGGATGGAAACGACCTTCATGACGAGCAGGGATACCCTCCTCTCCGCCCTTCACGAAACTCAAAGCCGCGAGAAGGGAAAATCCTGGATCACAGACGGGGAAGCCCTCCAGATCGCGCGGAGATACCACATCCCTCTCGCCGAACTGGACGGTATCGTGAGCTTCTACAAGATGTTCGCACGGGAAAAGCGAGGAAGCCACATCATCAGGCTTTGCGACTCGCTGAGCTGCCGCGTCCGCGGTTCGCTCGATCTCTACCATCACGTGCGTCGAAAGCTGGGGATTCAGGCGGGCATGACCACGCCTGACGGGCGCTTCACGCTTGAAATCGTGAATTGCCTGGGCGCCTGCGACAAGGCCCCTAACCTGATGATAGACGACAGCCTCGTGTCCGGCATCACGATTGGAGCCATCGACACCTTGCTCGACGCGATGCAGGAGGCGGAGCTATGAATGAGAAGACGCGCATCACCCAATTCGCCGAGCTCGAGGCGCCGCTCGACCTCGCGAAGTACATCGAGTCGGGAGGTTATCAAGGGCTTCTGGCCGCCATGGCGAAAACCCCCGACGAACTCATCGGTATCATCAAGGATTCGGGACTTCGGGGGCGTGGAGGGGCGGGATTCCCCACCGGCCAGAAATGGGAATCCGTCGCAGCGGCAAAGGAGCCCTATTTAGTCTGCAATGCCGACGAGGGAGAACCCGGCACTTTCAAGGACCGTTTCATCTTGGAGAAGGCGCCCTACCTCGTCCTCGAGGGCATGACGATCGCTGCTCTGGCGATCGATGCCCATCAGGGCTACATCTACATCCGCGGCGAATATCCCGAGATCGCAAAAAACCTCGCCACGGCGATCGAGAAGGCGAAGGCCGGCGGCTACCTGGGAAACGATATCCTCACGAACGGTTTCAGCTTCGACGTGGCGGTGAGGGTGGGAGGCGGCTCCTACGTCGTCGGCGACGAGACCGCCCTTCTCAATTCCCTCATGGGCAACCGGGGATACCCCATGCTCAAGCCGCCTTTCCCCACCGAAAAGGGTCTCTGGGAAAAGCCTACCGTCGTGAACAACGTCGAAACCCTTGCCTGTGTGCCGATAATTCTCGCCTGCGGCGCCACGGCTTTCTCCTCGGTCGGTTCCCGGGATTGTCCCGGATACAAACTCTTCTCGCTGAGCGGGCATGTCGCCACGCCGGGCGTATACGAACTCCCCATGGGCACGAAAGTCCGCGAGGTCCTGGAGAAAGCCGGCGGTGTGACGGGCACCCTCAAGGCGATACAGATCGGCGGGACGGCCGGACCCATCTTCGGTCCCGTGGCCCTCGACTACTGCCTCGATTTCCCCTCGATGAGAAAGGTGGGGGGAGCCCTCGGAAGCGGCGCGATCGTCGCCATAAACACCAGCGTGAACATGGCCCATGTACTCGAGGTGACGATGCGCTTTTTCGCCCAAGAATCCTGCGGACACTGCTTCCCCTGCAGATACGGAACCCGGCAGCTCGACTACATGGCCCGCAGGATCGCACTCGGCTCGGGCCGGGCCGACTACCTCGATCTCATGCGGGAAACGGCCGCGGTGATGGTCGGCGCCTCCTTCTGTCCCTTCGGCCAGTCGGTAGCACTCCCGCTCACCTCGCTTCTGGACGGTTTCGGCGACGAAATCGCCTCGTTCATCACCGAACAGGATTACCTCAAGGAGGTCGAAGCATGAGTGTACTCTTGACCATCGACGGAAACCGCGTAAGCGTGCCCGCGCACACCAGCCTGCTGGACGCTGCTCTCACCGCCCACATTTCCATTCCAACCCTGTGCCGCCACGAGGATCTCCAGCCCAAGGGCTCCTGCGGCATGTGCATCGTCAAGATCAACGGCCAGCCGGGCTTCAAGCGATCCTGCGTTACGGAGGCCGAGGAAGGCATGTCGGTGTTCACGAGTACGCCAGAGATCAGGGATATCCGCCGCGGGATTCTGGAGCTCGTCCTCGCCGCCCACCCGGCCGATTGCCTGCAATGCATCAAGCACGGCAAATGCGAGCTGCAGACCCTTGCCGAGCGGTTTGAGATACGCGACCTCCGCTACGACCGATACGCGCGCGGGCTTTCAGTGGATAAAAGCTCGAAGGGGATCGTACGCGACATGAATAAATGCATAGGCTGCGGACGCTGCGTGGAAATATGCGGCGAAACGCAAACCGTGGCCTCGATATTCTTCAGGAACAGAGGCGCCGACACCATCGTCGCACCTCCCTTCGGGAAGGGCATGGGCGATTCGGTCTGCGTCAACTGCGGGCAGTGCGTGGTCTACTGCCCCGTGGGCGCCCTCTACGAGCGCGAGCAGATCGACGAGGTGTGGAAGGCTATAGATGATCCGCGCAAGACGGTTGTAGTGCAGATAGCGCCAGCGGTGCGGGTGGCCATCGGCGAAGAATTCGGTCTAAAGCCGGGAGAGCTCTGTATCGGGAAACTCTACGCAGCCCTCAGGGCTATCGGCGTAGATGTCGTCTTCGACACGAACTTCTCCGCCGATCTCACCATCATGGAGGAAGGCACCGAGCTGCTCGAAAGGATAGCTAAAGGGGGCCCCTTCCCCCTCATAACCTCCTGCTCCCCGGGCTGGATCAAGTTCGTCGAGACGTTCTATCCGGATCTGCTGGGGAACCTGTCGAGCTGCAAATCGCCCCAGCAGATGCTCGGAGCACTCATCAAGACGTATTACGCCGAACGGAGCGGAATCGATCCGGCCAACCTGGTATCCCTCTCCGTGATGCCCTGCACGGCGAAAAAATTCGAGGCGGACCGGCCGGAGATGAATGCCTCGGGGCTGCGCGACGTAGACTATGTGCTGACAACGAGGGAGATTGCGCGCATGTTCCGCCAGGCGGGCATCGTCTTCGCCGATCTTTCCGAGAAAGAGCCCGACCCGATCCTGTCCGGATACACGGGCTCAGCCACCATCTTCGGCGCCTCGGGAGGGGTCATGGAAGCAGCCCTGCGCACGGCCTACGAGCTCGCCACGGGTAAAACCCTGGAGCGGCTGGATTTCACCCAGCTGAGGGGAATGCGCGGGGTCAAGGAGGCTGAAGTCGACCTCAACGGGCTCAAGGTGAGGGTGGCGGCGGCAAGCGGCCTGGGCAACGCCAGGAAAGTGCTCGACATGATCTCGGGCTCCTCGCATCGCGGGGAACCCAGCTACCACTTCGTGGAGATCATGGCCTGCACGGGGGGCTGCGTCGGAGGAGGCGGTCAGCCACTGCCCAACGGGCTCGCAAAGCGCGAGTGCCGCCTGGAGGGGCTGTACGCGGAGGACAGAGGCTTGCCGCTACGCAAGTCGCACGAGAATCCCGAGGTGAAGGGGATCTACGCCGAATTCCTTGGGAAACCCGGCAGCGAACGCGCGCACAAGCTTCTGCACACAGGCTACAGCGCGCGGGAGGGCTGGTAACAGCATGGGTCCAAAGGACAGAACAACCGCGGCGACTAAATAGAGGAACAATCCTATAAGATTAGGTTCCTGCCATGCAGATACCGGGGCGTAAAAAGAGCAGGTCATAAAAAGAGCGGGTCATCGCGATGCGATGACCCGCTCTTGTTCGGGCAAGCCAGACTCGAACTGGCGACCCCAAGTCCCCCAGACTTGTACGCTAACCACCTGCGCTATTGCCCGCTGCGGTCTTACGACAGCGCGTTGAAATTAGCACAAGGTTTACGTCATTGTCAATGAGAACCGGGAACTGGGCTTACAGAGCCGCCGCCGCAGATCTTTCCTCCGGGGTACCCTGCTGCGGGTCGTTTGTATCAGCCATCGACCACACGCTTCGATGCATATCCTGTGAATCCTGATTTCCTGTTATCGTGTCTGCTTTTTTTAATTTACAAGCACCCAAAGACCTCATCCCCAGGCCGCGGATCGATCCCCGGCCTTGTGAGGGCGAAGTCGTACTTGACCGGGTCTTCCGGAGCATAGAGGGCGAAGTGTGCTGTGGCTTGCAGTGCATCCTTGAGGTTCGGCGAGGTAGCAGCCTGCTTCCTATCTAAAAAGCCCAGACGATGAACGCAGGTCGCCGCCATGTGAGTGTCCATGGGTACGACAAGCCGCGCAGGCGAAACAGAAGACCAGCCGCCCGGATCCACATCGTCATGCCTGACCATCCAACGTAAAAAGAGAAAGAGCCGTTTGCATGCCGAGCCCTGGGCTGGGTCAGGTAAAAGATTAGGCCGAATAGCAGCCTCTAGCCCGCGTTCGCTGCCTAAAACATCCGAAGCTCGGTCAAGCCGAATGGCATCGCTAGCCCGGTCGATTGGAGCACTATACCGCCGCAGCGCGGTCACAAAGGCTGACAGTGTCTCGATCAAAGGCTTTTCGGGATTGTCGCCTGCCTGAAACAGCGCCTGCAGCGAGCCGTGCTCGCGTAGTGCGCCCTGGGCGCCGCGCAAAAGGCCTATCATATCCTTGGGAAAGCAGAATCGGTACTGGAACTCAGCCCAGGTTCTTGCGATTTCATTTTCATCCATATTTATTAGGACTTCGGCTGGGCGCGCCCCCAGAGGTAGAAGCGCTTGATCGCANNCGCAGGATCAGGGTGACAGAGCCGAATGCCAGCGTGGAGCAGACAAGAGCCGCGATTTCACGATCAGCGGCGTCTTCGTAGCGCCGTACTACGGCCAACGGGTCATTTTCTAGCCTGGCGTTATGTCCGCAGACCTTGTAGATACGGTCAAGGAATTCGGCTATCTCGGGCCGATAGACTAGGGTCATTTCAGGACGGTGGTGGCTTATAGGCTGGCAGGCGGTGTTGCCGCAACTTCCGGAGTGCCCAGCGCCGCGCCTTTATTTTTGGTCGCAGGGGCGATACTGCCGGAATCCTTCGCTGCGCTGGTCGCAGCACTGGCATTGTTTGACTCGACCACCGTCGATTCCAACTGAGGCTGGGGAGCATTCAGCGCGACTTCCAGCGCGTTTAGTTGGGCTTCGATTTGCTGATCCTCGATGCCGACAACCCGGGCTTGCTTAATGTAGAAGAGCGCCTTGGTCTTGTCGTTCTTGTCGGCATAGGCCTTGGCAAGGGCGGCCATGGCTTCGATATTATCAGCCCGCTCCATGAGGGCCTTGCGGTAGTAGTCGATGGCGCTGTCGCTGTCGGCGCTGATACTGCCCTGGAGGTAGTACAGATAGGAGCGCATCTCCTTCGAGGCAGAACCGGAGAGCAGGTTGATGACCAGGCCGACAAGCACTGGCTGCGCGTTCATCGTCAAACCCAGGTTGCCCAGGTATCCAGTGCTGATATCGGAGACAGGTTTTCCCGCCGATGCCAGGCCGGTTCCGGAGATGGAGGCGGCGAGGGAGCGTAGATAGGCTTCGATGGCCGGTTCGGAGTCAGGATTTTCGCTGTACCATTCGTTGGAAAAATCCAAGGCTTCGGCATACCGGCCGGACTTGCGTAGAATGGTAGCCACCACTTCCTTGTCCAGCCCAGCCCGGGCCGACTTGTCTAAGAGATCGGCAGCCGCATACCAGTCCTGGCGGTTGTAAGCGCTCATGAGGAGGTACCGTTCCGCCAAGGTCTCAGCCTCCTGCCGCATGGCGATCTGCAGGGGGTTGTAGAGTGGCAAACCCGTGGCGTCGGTCGCAGGAGCCCCAGCCAGGAACGTAAGGGCGGATTCGCAGAGCAGCGTCGCTTCCTTGTGCCCCGACTCCGGTCCCTGGAAGAGTACACCCGCCAAAAGGATCATGATTTCAGGATCGCCCGGGTAGGCTTGCAGCGCTTTGCGAGCCCACCGGAGGGTATCGTCGTACCGACCCTGATGCTTGCTGAGCTGCGTCTTCAAGTAGAGGTAGAGCCTGTCGGAAGGATGTTTTTTACCGTAGGCGTCGATAAGGGGCTGCGCCGCCTGGTAATCGTTTCTGTCCATGAGAATATGGGCGAGCATTAGGCCCAGGTCATCGGCGCCTGGGTAATAGTGCAAAGCGTTGCGCATGAAGGGCTCGGCCTCGGCCAGTTTGCCGTTGCGGTAGAGGGCAATGGAATAGGGTTTAATAAAGGCCGGATCGTTTGTGCGGATATTAACCAGAGGACGTAAAAAGGTAAGTGCATTGATGGGCCGCGACAGCTCCAGCGAAATAACCCCCAGTTGGAGCCGGGCAGGCCAGAGATCGGGATAACTGTCCAAAAGCTTCTGATAGGTGTAATACGCGTTTGCAGGCTGCCCCGAAAGGCACTCGAACCGTGCCTGCGCCAAACCAGGGATCACCGACTGTTGGTCGGGCAATGCCATGAAACGCTGGGCATAGCCCAGGGCGCTGCGGGCGACTTCCTGGTCATCGGACCTGAAAATCGCCAAAGCCGGGAGGATTTCGTTTAAAAAACTCGGTTCCGAGCCCCTGGGCGCGGCGAATACCTTGCCCTGAGAGGCTTCCACCAGCTGGGTCAGGCCAATGGAATAGCCGTTATGAACGGATTCGATTGAGGGATCGATACTGAAGAGCGTTTGAGCCCCCGCCTGCGGGGAGCTGCCGTTGCCGGCGGCGTTCTGGGTCGCGTCAACCGTGACCGGCCTCACCGAGGGCGGATAGAGAATCGAACTGATGCCTCTGATTATCTCCAAAAGGGCATTTTTATCCGCTTCGTCGATAATCTTGGACTGAGCCAGCCCATCCTGGGCTTTTGCGAGCGATTCGGGCGTGGCCAGGATAATGCAGCGTTCGACCTCGGCTTTGCTGTTTACCGTCTTAGCCAAAAGCGAGGGATCGGACATGTTCAGAGCCGATTGGGCGCCTAGAGCAGAAGGCAGAATAAGAACCAGGACGAGGGGCAGAAAAATACGGATATACGGAAATACTTTATTCACCTCTTCAGAGCCCCTCTATCATATCGTTTCATAGTAAAAGACAATGAAAAATCCCTTACGTTACACACATAAGCGCATAGTTTAAGAATCGTCCCATTCCTTGTTGAAGTATATACAAATCGTCAAGTCTTGCAAAGCGTAAAATCCCCATGCTACTCTCATTTTTGTGTCATTTTTACCCAAGATGCGGAGGGCAAAGGATACACTCCGCTTAATAGGGCGCTGGGCTCCGCGGCGCGGCAGGTATCCATGGTGCAACAGTGCACCAATTCTCCTATGCCTCGCCTTTTTCAGTCTGATGACTGTATCCTGCACCAGCGAGAGTTCCTTTTATATCCAGGGAAACAGGGCTCAAAAAACCCAGCTGCGCAAGCTTTTCTCGCTCCTGAGCGAATACGGACCGGCTGGGGCTAAGCCCGATAACGTGACGCGTTTCGCCACCGCACGAAAAATAGCAGCCTTTCTCATCGCCGATGAAAGAAAGGCCTTGGCTGCTTCCTTCCTGCTGGACCTAAGCGATCCTGCGGACGAGTATGCACCCTGGTATATTTTTTCAGCGGCGGCAGCCTACGAATCAGCGGGCGACCTGGCACTGGCTATTCCCCTGTACGAACGGCTGGTCAAAACCCAGCCGGATCTCTTGGTGGAGGGAAACAGCCTGCACTATCAGGCGCTGCTGCGCCTCGTCCGCAGCGATGCTGGACCGGAGCGGAAGATCGAGTACTATCGCGATTTAATCATACGATTTCCCGAGGCGGAGGATATTGGAGTATCTCATTTTTTGCTGGCCAAAGAGTACGAAAAAACAGGGCAATGGAGGGAAGCGATGAATTCCTACGCCGCCTATCTCCCCTACTTCGGGACAGCTGTACCCGGCTATCCTGAGGCGCTGTCCTATGCGCGCCAGCTTTTAGAGTTCAATGCCAGCTCCAAGGATTGGACCTACGAGAGCCTGGATGACTTACTGGAAGAAATCCGGAAGGCCCTTACCCTCGGATCGGCCAGGCAGCTCAGACGCTATGCCTCAAAGGCTGGTTTTTTCGCCGTCTCATGGTACCAGGACAGCGGCATGGACGCCAACAGCAAGGTCGCTTTCGACCTGAGCCAGTTCATGCAGGGCAGAAGGATCTATGCATCCCCCGCGGTCCATCCGATGTCAGGTCCCTACGAGGCCTACCTTCGCACCTGGGGCTGGACGGGCCGCATCAACGTCTGGTATCTGTATTTCAGAAAAATCAATTTTCCGGCTGACCCCGCAGTCCACGGGCGTTGGGAGTGGGCTGGCATCTATTTCGGGGAAAGAATGCAATGAAGTTCTCTTCTATAGTCTCTGTCCTTGTCCTGACTGCCCTGGTATTTCTCGCCACCGGTAGCGCCGGGGCTTACGATCCTGACGATCCGGCGCGCTGGGTTTCTCCCTCTGCCTGGGATTCACCGCTCGAAAAAAGCCGGGATGATGCAAGCCAGGGCTGGGATGCACCAGTCGCAGGCGAGGACGTTGCTTCTGTCGAAGTTGCCTCGGCGACAGGCGAAAACGTTTCTGCGGCCGGCTGGGACGCTGGCGGTTCTGGCGATACTTTAGGTGATGCTTCAGGCGATGCTTCCAGCGGAGCTGCGACCGCTCCGTCCGAAGAAGAACCCGCCCTGCCGGACTCCACAGGCCCGCAGGCCGAGGCTGAGCCGGACGATCTTAGGCCTATCGTTATAAACCCCCTGATGTCGGCGGGAATATTTGTGGACGGGCTGGAATACGATATTGAAATGCCCTGGGGTCATGAGGAATTCGAGGAGTTGAGGGAGTTTTACCTGAGCGCAGGGGGCAAGAAGTGGCTCAAGGCCGTGATGCAGCGCTCCCTGCCCTATCTGGCCTTTGTGGAAGAAAAAATTTACGAACTCAATCTGCCCAGGGAACTGCTCTACCTTCCGATCATCGAGTCGGAGTACTCGCCCTATGCGGTGTCCCGCAGCGGCGCTACAGGTATATGGCAGTTCATGCACAACTCCATCACCGGTTATGGGCTTGCGATCAATGAATGGAAGGACGATAGAAGGGACTTCATGCGGAGCACGACCGGCGCGCTGTCAAAGCTAAGGGACAACTACGAAGCCTTGGGCGACTGGTCCCTCGCCGTAGCCGCCTACAACGCCGGGTTAGGGGCGGTGAGCAGGGCGGTACGCAATGCCAAAGGCGAGTCCATCGACTTTTGGCACCTTTACGAAAGCAAAAAGCTGCCAAAAGAATCCCTGATCTATGTGCCCAAGTTTCTGGCCGTCGCTTCAATTCTCCGCTTTCCAGAACTCCACGGAGTGGAGTACAGCTGGGATGAAACCCTGTCATGGGAAGCCATAGAGCTGGACCGCCAGGTGGATATCGGCCTGATAGCCGAAAAAACTGGCATAGATCTGGACCTTTTGAAACGGGGCAATGCCGAGTTCAACTACACTATTACGCCGCCGGGGAAAGGCCAGCTGCTGAAAGTGCCCGCCGAAAGCGCAGAAGCAGTCAAGGCTTTGCTTGCCGACAGTTCGGCGCCTCTATTCCGCTACGACATCTATACAGTTAAATCGGGAGACAGCTTGAGCGTTATAGCCAGGCGCTACTCCACGCCCTTGAGCATCGTCGTTGAGGCCAACCCCGGCATAAAGCCCGATAAAATAAAGATCGGACAACGGTTGATCATCCCTCATCTGAGCGCAGCCAAGGTGCCAGCATCATCCGATTCGAAGATCAATGTAGCCTTCGATTCGTATTATACGATCAAGAAAGGCGACACCCTGGGCAAGATATCGAGCCTCTACAACATAAACCCGATACTGTTGGCCGAAGCCAACGATATCGGGCTCAATAGCATCTTAAGAATCGGTCAACGCCTGAAGGTCCCTACGCGTTGATACCGTATTTTAACGTCGTCTGACGCCGAGAAGCACCGGCGCGCCTAAGCGCCCAGAGCTCCCCAAGCGCCAACATTGTTTTTAATAAGCCTAAGCTCAGCTAAGCGCCAGGGTGGCGAACACCTTCGCGTCGCCCATAATGTTGGATAGTTGCGCGCTTTCATTGGGTTGATGAGCGGTTTCGTTCATCCTGGCCCAGACCACGCAGTCGTAGCCCGCGTTGCGCAAGTAGGCGCCGACGGTGCCGCCGCCGATGCCTATGGGCTTTGCCTCCACCCCGTATACCTCCCGCACCGCCTTCTGGAGGGCCTTGACCACCGGGGCATCGGCGGCGGTGGCCTTGGATTCATTGCTCTGGACAATTTCGAAGCTGACCTTGACCTTGCGCTCCTCCTCGACCAGTGCCGCAACTTTTTTAAGCTCCTCCAGAACCCTCGCCACGGGATAGACCGGAAGAATCCTCATGTCCAGGTAGAAGACATCCTCGCCGGGAATCGTGTTCACATTGGGAACGTTGGCTTCCTTCTTGGTAGGATTGATGGTGCTGCGATCCGGTTCGAAAAGAGCGTTCCGGGCGGTGAAGACCGTGTTTTCCAGATTATGTATACGCAGCGCCAGGTCGCTGGCGGCCAGGAAGGCGTTGACCCCCTTGTCGGGGGAAGCCGCGTGGGTCTGCAGACCCTGGGTGCGCACTTTAAGCCAACAGATGTTCTTTTCGGCTACCTCGATCTCTGTGCCCTCGGCGTTGCCTCCGTCGGGGACGATGATAATATCTTCCTTATTAAAGAGAGAATAATTCTTGATAAGGTGCTGGATTCCGAACGTGGAGCCCACTTCCTCGTCAGCCACGAAGAGCAGTTTGATAGTACGCTCGGGCACGAGTCCCTGCTTCACAAAGGCCAAGGCCGCGAACACCGATCCTACAAGCCCCTGCTGGTTGTCTTCGACACCTCGGCCTACCACCGCCCCGTCCTGGACGATCACCTTCCAGGGATCGGTATGCCAGAGCGATCGTTCGCCCTCGGGCACCACGTCCAGGTGGGACATGATCCAGAGCCTGGATGTATCGTTCTTGCCCTTGATGGTCGCCACAAGGTTGGGGCGAATGCCCGAGACGACTCTGTCGTCCTTGGCATCCATGCGGACGATGTCGGAAATGCCATGAGCCTTGAGCCACATTTCCAAGGCCAGAGCCTTGTCCAGCTCGCCCTGCCCGCCCGATTCCGGCGCCAGGGCCGGGATCGCGGTCAGAAGGGTTTCGAGCTCCACAATGCCGTCAGAGCTCTTTTCGATGTAGGAAAAAACCTTGTCTTTCACACTATGCTCCTTGCTGTAGTATTGCCGTTCGAAATACAGTTTTATGCCGCAGCCCGCGCCCAAGCTTTATAAATCAGCGAGCGGGCGTTCAGCCGCGGTTGTAAGCCTTCCAGCTGGTGGAAATCAGGGAATCCAGATCCGAATAGCGAGCCTTCCAGCCCAAAAGTTTGAGCGCCTTGCCGCTGGATGCCACAAGGCTGGCAGGATCGCCCGGTCGGCGCTCGACGATGTCCGCAGGGATCGCCTTGCCGGTGATCCTGCGGGCAGCTTCCAGGATCTCCAGCACCGAAAGCCCCGATTCCGAGCCCAGGTTAACCGTGAGGCTCTTTTTCTGCTTTACGACATACTCCAGGGCGAGCAGATGGCCCTGGGCCAGGTCGCTGACGTGGATATAGTCCCGCACCCCCGAGCCATCCCTGGTGAGATAGTCGGTGCCGAAAACCTGCATCTTGGGACGGATGCCGGCAGCCACCTCCATGATCACAGGAATGAGGTTGGCGGGATTTTTCTCCAGCCCGTGCACCCTGCCCTCGGGGTCGTAGCCGGCGGCATTGAAATAGCGTAAGGCGGCGAACTTCAGGCCTTTGAGCTTTTCGTACCAGCCCAGGAGCCGCTCGATTTCCAGCTTGGTAAAGCCGTAAAAGTTTTCGGGCTCCTTGGGGTGCTCCTCGTCCACCGGCAGGTAGGCGGGCTCTCCGTAGACCGCCGCCGAGGAGGAGAAGACAAGGGCTTCGATTCCCGCCTCGCAGGCTGCGTTCAGGATATTTATAGTGCCGGCGATGTTCTGGGTGGCGTACTTCTGCGGGATTATCATCGACTCCCCGGCAGCCTTGGCCGCCGCCAGGTGGACTACGGCCGTGTAGCCGCCCCGCTTCATCACGCCTTCGAGCCAGGGGTAATCCAGGATATCTCCCTGGAAAAATCCGTATTCAGGAAAAAGATTGTCTTTGCGGCCGGTGGAGAGGTTGTCCGCCACATCGATCGAAAGCCCTGAATCCGCAAAAAGCCGCGCCACATGGCTGCCGATGTAGCCGGCGCCGCCGATGATCAATACCTTCATGATTTTTATGATAGCAAGATTTTCCGCGGGAGGATAGGCGATTGCCGCAGCCCGCATAGCCGAGCGCGGCAAAAAAAAGCCACCCGGAACGGGTGGCTCTGCCGCCGATCAGAATTGAACTGATGACACATGGATTTTCAGTCCATTGCTCTACCNNCTCTACCAACTGAGCTACAGCGGCTGGCTGCAGAGGATTCTTACCGCGCGAAGCATGCTTTGTCAATACCTGGGCTGGAGGAATCCATTTTAGGATTTTTTTATCGTGTACTTATTGAAAGCTTATTGCCTATAAAGCGGTCTTAAGTTATGATAGGCCCAGTTACTAAAGTACCCTTTCCGCAAAGGGAATGGAGAGAGAATCTTGATCCGTAAAGCCCTGTGGCTCCTGCCGCTCGCCCTAACCATACTCCTAATCCATTCCTGCGAAAGCCAGCCCGATGTGCCCCTTGTCGTCGCCGAAGTCGTGCCGACAACAACCACGACAACGGTAAAAGCCCCGGTCATGATCGTCTCCCAGACCCCCGCCACCACGACCACCACAACGCTGGCGCCGCCGCCCAAGCCGATTCTTCCCTCAATTTCCGAACCCGAATACAGAAACCTCTTCGCATCTGTCAACGATGCGTATAAGGAAGCCCTTTTTTACGAACTGGGGCCCCTGCTGTCCGAAGGCTTTGTCTCTGCTTCGGCACAGTTCCAGGATGCCCGGGCTAACTTCGAAACTCAGGTCTGGCGCTGGCCCTACAATGGCGAGGCCGCCTACCCCTTTGCCCAGGAACTGCGCAGCGTGGGACGCAGTTTCGAAGCGCTGCTTACCAAGGGACTTCCCCTGCGCTCCGGGGCCGAAAAGACCACGGTCCAGGGTATGGCCGATGCGACAGTGGCTGACGGCATAGCTCAGGCTAGTCCCGAACGAGCCTCAAAAGCCCAAGCTGAGTACGAGCTCGGCAAGTCTTTCCATACCAAGGCCCAATACCGCGCTTCCATAGCCTCTTTCAGAAAGGCCAAGCTGCTCTATGCCTCGGCCAACGCAATCGTGGCGGCAGAAGCGCAGAAAACCAAGCTTGAAGAAAGCGGATTTGCCAAATACTCGCCCTACGACATCATCGAAGCCGATCGACTCATGACCGAAGATGAAAGCCTCTATGCCCTGGGCGACGATGAATCGGTCGCCAGGGGAACCGAGCTTCTTGCTCGAGCTCGGCAGTACTACGTCAACGCCTACGCTTGGGGCCTGGAGTGCGACGCCTCAGTGGCACATGACAAAGCCCTTCTGGCCAAGCGCAGGGCCGATTCCCTCGCGGCGGAGCTCAATGCCACGGATGACTATGAAAAAGCCGCGACATCCCTTGAAAAAGGCGACCAAGACCGCAGCGCTTCTGACTTTTCTTCGGCCGCGAGCAAATTCCGCCAGGCCGAAGCGAGCTTCGAAGAGGCGTACCGATTAGCGGCCCAGAGCCAGTGCGAAGCCAGGGCTGCCCGAGAGCTGTCCTATCGAGGCCTTGGATACCTGCGTACCGGCTTTACTGTTGCCGGTATCGAACCCGATTCCGCTTTTATGGAAGCCGAACTATTCATAGGCCTGGCCGATCTTGCTCTGGATGACACGTCCTTCGCCATAGCCAAGGCTGATTATCTGGAAGCCCTTGCCCAGCTGGAAATTTCCCAGGCAAATCTGCAGGTGGCCCTTGAAGCCAGGCAGAGAGCCGCCCAGGCCGAAACCGAACGCCGAGCGGCGGAGCGGGCAGCCCTGGAAAAGGCGGCGGCGGAAGCTAAAGAGGAAGCTGACAGGCTCGCCGCTGAACGCGCGGCATTTACAGCCAAGGCTGAATCCGAACGTATTGAGGCCGAGCGCCTTGCCGCGGAACGCGCTGCGGCGGAACAAGCGGCCTTAGACAACGCTGCAGCTGAACAGGCAGCCCGGGACAAAGCTGCCATGGAGGCTGCAGCCGCGGAACGCGCCGCAACGGAAGCTGCGGCCCAGGAAGCAGAGCACAGGGCTGCCGAAGCTGCCACCCAGGCAAAGGCGGCCGCCGAAGCCGCGCGCCTGGCTGCTGACTCCGAAGCAGCACGCCTGGCCGCCGAGGCCGAAGCCGCATCGAAGGAACGCGCCGCGGCTGAAGCAGCCGCCCGTGAAGCGGAGCGGCTAGCGGCCGAGGCGGCGGCACGGGATAAAGCGGCCTCTGATGCAGAAGCCGCGGCAAGGGCAGCGCAGGCCGCCGCGCGTGCTGCCGCCGACCAAATCCAGCAACAAGAAGCCGCCCGCGCGGCGGCCCTCTCCACCCTCAACCAAGCTCAAGCCCGCTACGAATGGGCCGCCAGCGTCAACGCCGAGCATAACTACCCTGAAGCATACGCGGCCGGAGCTGACCAACTCAGGCAAGCCCGCCTGGCGTACGAAGCGACCGACTACCAGAATGCCCTTAGCCAAGCCCAATCCGCCCTGTCCAGCCTCGAAGGCATCGCCGAGTTCGCTCCCTTCCCCGCCGTCTACATCGTCGACCTTGTACCCCAGCACAAGAATATCGACAGCTTTTCTTTCATAGCAGCCCAGGAATACATCTACAATGACTCCTTCAAGTGGGGCATCCTCTACGAAGCAAATAAAGCCCAGCTCAGAGATCCGGACAATCCTGACCTCCTGCTTTCCGGACAAAAGATCATCGTCCCTAGCCTTAGGGGCGAAGAGCGTAGCGGTGTCTGGGATCCCGAAAAAACCTATGGAGCCTTCGATAAGGGCTATATCTCGGGCGAAGAAAAGCAAGCCGTTGAATCTGCGCTTAACGCCGGTCTCGCCGCAAAGGCAAAGACCCTCGCCAACGCCAAAAATCTCCTCGACGAAGGCCAAAAAGCCTACGAAAAAGCCCTGGCCAGAAATGCGGCAAATAATTACCCCAAGGCGCTCGCCGAAGCGCTTACATTACTCGAACGCGCCAAAACTTCATTCAAGATCGGGAATTACACAAGCGTCGCCAACCAGGCCAAGAAAGCCGCCGAAGCCTTCGCCGCCATTCCCGAGTTCGCCCCCCTGCCCGCCAGGTACAAGGTCCGTTATATTCCCGGCGAAACCGATACCCTCTGGCGCATCTCGGGCTACTCCTTCATCTACAACGACAACTCCCTCTGGATGCGTATCTACAACGCCAACAAAGAGCTTCCCCACGCCGTGGAAGATCCCCACCTCATCATTCCCGGCCAAATTCTCGCCATACCAAGCCTAAAGGGAGAGCGGCGCGAAGGTCTCTGGGACCCCAAGAAGACCTATCCTATCTATCCGACACGATAACAGGATTTTCGGGATCCAAAGGATTTTTGCCTCATTCCCTCAGACACCCCAGCCCTCTGTTCGATATTCCTGCAGCGCCTGAAAACCTCAGCCTATACAAAAGACCCATGTGCCAGATACCCCTTTATTCGGGCAGCTAAAAAATAGGGCAGGTTGAGCAGACGATACGGCTTGCCTGCCGGGGTTTCTATCGACTGCCAGCCAGGTTTCCCCGCATACAGACGCACCGCGAGATCGCAGTCCGAAGCATCTATAAAGGAATGAAGTGAACGCAAGGCCCCAGTCTTGCCCGACTTGACCTCCACGGGCACGACCGAAGAATTCCAGGGAATCAAAAAATCAACCTCAGCCTGTGATTGGCTAAGTTCGCGCACCCAGAAATCCGGTTTTTTAAGCGATGCCGAATGGATTGCCATCAGTTCCTGTGCAACAAGATGTTCCGTGAGAATCCCTTTATAGAGGGCATTGAGATCATGAACGTCAAAGAACTGAGCCTGCAAGCCCGCGGCAAAATTGAGCAAACCCGTATCCACCAGCTGCAAACGCGGCTTACGCTTGAGATCGGGGATAAGCGGCGGCTGGGTAGCGGTGGTGGGATACCGGAGGTATACCAGCATCGCACGTTCCAGGGTTCTCAGCGCATTGCCTACTTCTCGAGATTTAAAGGCTGAGTTGCCGAAATGCTGGAAGGTTATTCGCTTTCCCGCCTCATAGGCAGCGCTCTCTATTACATGACGAATCACAGTGATCTCGGTAGCATTCTTTGCGTATTTGCTTACATCATCAGAATATGACGTCAACAACCCCTGAAAAATGCTTACCAGGCTGGATATGTCGTGATTGTGCCTATACCGATCGACTACTTCCGGCATCCCCCCAATGAGCGCATAAAGATGAAAGAGCTCAAAGAGGCGGCTAAGAGCCCAGTCAGGCACAGGAACCACATCCAGGAGGCTCAGGGCTTCTTCCTCTCCCAATGCCGATAGAAATTCGCTAAAGCTTAAGGGAAAAAGGTACTTGTACTCCACCCTACCCACCGGAAAGCTTATTTTATGGGTATCAATCATTATTTCAAGCAAAGATCCGGCGCTTACCACGAAGAGGTCCGGAAATTGCTCATAAAAATAGCGCAGCGTGGCTACCGCGGGAGGGGAATGTTGGATCTCATCTATAAACAGAAGTGTTTGGCCGCGACGGGCGACCTTCTTTTCCAAAAAAATGCGCTGTAAAATCGCTTCCGGTGAAAGTGATTGGTCGAATAAGCGCCTGTCGCCTGGCAATTCCATATTCAGATCGATAAAAGTGTCGAAGGACTTCCCGAATTGTCGTAGTACGGTTGTTTTCCCGACCTGTCTGGCGCCTCGCAACACTAAGGGTTTCCGCTGTATCGATGATTTCCATACTTCGAGGTCTTTAAGCACTGTTCTAGAAAAAACTTGCTTCTCCATCGATCACAGCCCCCTTATGCAATTTGTAATAGAATAAGGGCAATTATTCGTCATTTTTGACATAAAGTAAAGGCAATTATTTAAAAGCTTGACACAAAATAAAGGCAATTTTATGCAAATTTGCAATACCATTGACAATGTACACGAATCCCAGGCCTGCTTTCTCATCTACGCGGGGGATCGGCCCCTGCAATGGAAGGGCCTTTCCATTCTGCCCTGGACCGAGGCAGGTCGCATTATTACTATCCCTTGAACGCCCCGGACATCTGCTCTATCTCGATGCCGGGCGATGGATTGATATCGTAGGCGGGCGAAAGCCATCAGCCTGCAGCGAATCGAGTAGGAGGGGGGCGTGA
>DFYR01000078.1:177-36541 GCA_002383375.1 Spirochaetaceae bacterium UBA4077 | reverse complement strand
GATACCCTGCCTGTAAGCTCAGAGGATCCTACATTGAGTGCTATCTTCTGCGGCTTTACCAACCACTCTTCAGCCAAGGCACGCGCTTCACCCCCAATTTCCCAATCAGCGAGTACTCCAAAGTCCCCTCTCCCCAGCCTGACCAGACTCTCGACGCTCAAGCGCCCCTCTGCCCGGAGCCGTCCACCCACCCCTACTCCCTCAAGCCCTGCGGCGGTAAGCCCGTAACGATCCACCGCGATATCCACCACTACACGACCGCCATCCTGCCTGAGCAGCAGTTCAAATCCGCTCTCCCCATTCCCCAGATACCCTTCCCCGATAAATCGGCCCTTAAGCTCAAATCCCGGCATGCCCGCCACCAAGCCCATCACGGAAGCAGATCCAGTTCCTCCCGAAATTCCTGCTCCACCAGAATTCTCAGAACCACTGGAAAGTACCAATCCTCCAGAGATTCCTGCTCCGCTAGAGCTACCCGCTGCTTCCGAGTTCTTCCCTGTCTGAGAATCCCCCGATCCGTCAAGCACCGCAGCTTTCGGCAAGCCTTTAAGCGCTCCTCCTAAACGACCACTAAGCTCCCCTGCCAGCCCATAGCCTGCGCCGTTCACCCATAGCCGATCAACCTGCAACTCCCCCTGCCCATACCTGAAGCTCTCCGCTCGTACCCCGGGATACTCCCCCTCTCCCTCATACCGAAGCCCTAACCGCTTTCCCTCTACCCATAGCTGCCCCCCCTCATACCAGCCTTCGGCTTCCACCTCCCCATACACTACCCCGTCGGCGATCGCCACCGGTAACCCTTCCGCCTTCAGCTTCCCCTCATACCCCCCCCCATCTCGCTTCCGTACCTCCCCCGCTAACCCATACCCCCCCCAAAACTCACCCCTTCCTCCGGCATACCTAAACCCTAGCTCATACCCCATTCCCCCATACCCTAGCTCCCCTTCAAACCCTATCCCCCCCTTCCCATAACTGCCTTTCCCCCTTACCTCCAGCTCCTTCCCCTTATACCCTACCCGTACCCCCTTCACCTCATACCCCACCCCGTCTCCTACCCCTGACCCCCCTACCTCCACTTCCCCAAAACTACCCCGTACCTTCGCTTTCACCCCCCCTGCCACCCACGCCACATCCGTATAATCCCCCCGTACCCCAAACTCCCCCCATACCTGCACCGCCTCTACACCCACCTCCGGCACTCCCACCCCAGCCCAGCGC
Source organism: Spirochaetaceae bacterium UBA4077 (assembly GCA_002383375.1). GTDB lineage: Bacteria > Spirochaetota > Spirochaetia > Treponematales > Rectinemataceae > UBA2256. The sequence goes on along the minus strand of DFYR01000078.1, from coordinate 35,323 downwards.
AAAAGCTCCAAAACCCCTATCGCGTCTACCCCTTGCACCCCTACCCCCGCTTCGTACCCCTTGCCCCCCTTCAGTATGCTCCCACTCCCCTCTATACCCCCTGCCCCTACCTCCCCCTTCACCGTCATATCGTACCGATCACTACGCTCCTGGTAGCCTACCGCCAGCTTCCGTAGCTCTACCCCACCAAGCTCCCCACCAAGCTCCACCACATACCTACCCTGCCTTCCACTCACCCCCCCCCTAACTTCCTGTCCCTTGTACCCAAGCCCCAGCTCCCCTGCCACCTCTAGCCCTTCATACCCCACCTTCCCCTCATACCGTACCCCTAGCCCCTTGTAGCTTGCTTCTCCACTAACCCTCGCTAACCCCTCCTCGTCTCCTTCCCCTTCCACCCGAAGCCGTAACCCGCTTACCGCCATACCTCTCACCGACTGCCCTTCTTTCCCCTCTACAGTCAGCTTTCCCTCATACCCTATACCCCCAGCTCCATACCGCCCTCTTAGCTCCCCTCCATACTCCAACGCTATTAGCTCCTGAACTAGCTTCTGCTCCTCACTCTGCACAGCCCCCAGTTCCACCACCCCCAAGGGCCTGAACCCTTCCAGCTTTACCTCCCCACTAAGCTCCTTGCTCTCGTACCCATACCGCACCACCGCGTCGTAGCCTACCCCTGATACCCTGCCTGTAAGCTCAGAGGTGGAGGTGGAGGATTCGGTGGGGGAGCCTTGGGAGGAACCGGCGGAGGATTCGATGGTCAGGATCTGGTTCGCTAGCTGGATCTCGCCCAGACGGGCCGCGACTTCAAGGGAAGCGGAAAATCTGCTTAGATCCGCTTGGGAGCTGAACTTGAGCATGGTTGCCTGAACAAAAAGCTCATCCTTCCCCAGCGCAGGATCGGCGATAAAAAACAGGGCGGTGGGAATAATCGCCTCAGGCGACCCCGACAGTGTCGATAGCTGAAATGAGGAAAGGGAAGCCGAATAGCGGCGAGAACCAGGCTGGACAAGGGAGAGGGATATCCCGGCGATATCCACCACCAGCTGGGGCAACTCCCCTGGAGCACCGGAAGGAAAAAGAGCCGCTATAGTTTGGAGGCTATCCCGGTCTTCGGGGAAGATCAGATCGATATCGAGATCGGTTATTTCGACATGCTTAAGAAGATCCGAAGGCGAGCCGAAGAGCGCCGCCCAAAGATCGAGCCTCAGGCGCAGTTCGCCAGCGGATACAATCTTCCGCCTGAGTATAGTGCTCTCGGAACGAGACTCCCTGTAGAGCTCGACTCCATAAAAGCGTATCCTCTGGGGCAAGGCGATCGAGGCGTAGGAATAGCCGAGGCTGAGGCCTGTCTGCTCATACAGCCGTTCCTGGAGCGAATAGACCGCCGACTCCAGCTTCGATTCTACGAGGTAGCGAAGCCTCGGCAGGGCGAAAAGGCTCAGGATCCCCGCGAAGGTTAAAGCTATGAGTGTCGCGAGTATCCATCGAGCGCTTTTACGTACCATCAACCGATCCCTGCGTAGAAATAGTAGTTCAGGCGATATATACTACCACATCATGCAGTCTCAGGACACCGATTTCACCCTAAAAAACTTCATCGTTCTCGAAGGCATCGACGGTTCAGGCACCAGCACCCAGATGCGCAATGTCGAAGCAGCCCTAAGTAAAAAAGGCCTGCCTCACATGATAAGCGCCGAACCTACCGGCCGGCCAGAAGGACAGCTCATCAGAAATATTCTCCGGGGCGAGCTAGATGCAGATCCGGGAACCGTCGCCTACCTATTCGCCAGCGATCGCCACCAGCATCTGTATGGGAAAGGCGGGATCATCGAAGCTCTGGAAGCAGGGAAATTGGTGATATGCGACCGCTACGTCCTCTCGAGCCTCGCCTATCAGGGCAGCACCTGCGGCAAGGAGCTGCCGGAGTACCTAAACGCCCGATTCCCCGCTCCGGGATTGATGGTCTTTTTTAAAATCGATCCGGAACGCTCGCTGCAACGGCTCAATTCCAGAAACAAGCTTGAGATTTATGAAAAAATACACATGCAAAAGCTTGTAAGCATCGCCTATGAGTCGATCATAGCGGAAAAAATTTCCCAGGGATGGAATATCCGGACCATAGACGCCGAAAAACCCATAGAGCAGGTCCGCCATGAGCTCTTGTCCATCATCGGCGACTACACGGGTTTCGCTCTGGATTAAAACCGAGTTCCTTCGGTCAGGTTATTTCAGGCGCTTCGAATAAAAACCTCAGCGCGACGGCATCCTCAGCGGATAAACATGGCGTCACCGTAGCTGAAAAATCTGTAACCCTCTCGTATAGCCTCATGATAAGTCTCGAGAATCAGTTCCCTTCCCGCGAAGGCCGAAACGAGCATCAGCAGGGTCGACATTGGGGTATGGAAGTTGGTGAAGAGCTGATCGACGAGGGCTAGACTGCGTCCAGGGTATATGAATATATCCGTGCTGGCAGGACCTGGGCGAAGAGCAGTCCCAGTCCATGCCGATTCCAGGGTCCTGGCGCTGGTAGTGCCCACGGCGATCACCTTTCGGCCCTCATGCTTGGCCCTGTTCACCGCTTGGGCGGTCCGCTCTGGTATGGAATACCACTCCCGGTGCATCTGGTGTTCCTCTATGGCCTCGACCCGCACAGGCAGGAAGGTGCCCAAGCCTACATGGAGGGTGACCCATTCCATATCCACCCCGGCCTTGGAGATAGTGGCGAGGATTTCCGGAGTAAAATGAAGCCCTGCGGTGGGCGATGCGGCAGAGCCTATCACCCTGGCGTACACGGTCTGGTAGCGCTCAGCATCCTGCTTCTCATCTTCCCTGCGAATATAGGGGGGAAGAGGAATATGCCCGTTTCGTTCCAGGTACTCGTCATCCAGCTCCCGGTCAAAACCAATAACCTTTTCCCCCGAGGGAAGGACGGCGGTGATTCGTCCAAGAAGTTTTTCGGGGAACATAAAAAGCCGTCCCAGCCGCTGTTTTCGTGCCTTGCTGGACATCGCCGTCCAGCTTGTGGATGAGGAGACGCCGTTCAGGCCATCTCCGGAGGGATGGAGGAGCAAAAACTCCACCTTGGCGCCTGTATCGGTGGCTATACCGAAAAGCCTGGCTTTTCTCACCTTGGAATCGTTAAAAACCATGAGGCTGCCAGGTTCGATGAACGAAGGTAGATCTTGCATCATGGCATGAGTGCGCCGGCCTGTGCTCCGGTCCAGTACCAGGAGCCTGGAGTTGCCTCGTTTTTCCGTAGGGTACTGGGCTATCAGCTCCGAAGGCAGTTTAAAATTGAAGTCTTCCGTTCTCAACGCTGTACTCCATTCCGAGGTGTTTATATGCTTGCGGGGTCGCTACTCTGCCGCGGGGCGTCCTGGCGATCAGGCCTGCCTGGATTAAAAAGGGTTCATAATAGTCTTCCAGGCTGTCCACGCCTTCACCCACGGTGATCGCCAGGGTTTCGGCGCCCACGGGTCCGCCGGAGTACTTAAGGATAATCGCCTTGAGAATTTCCCTATCCAGCCGTTCAAGTCCGAGTTGGTCCACCTCCAGCCTTGAAAGGCCTTCCTTGACCACGTCGAGGTCCACCGAATCTTTGCCCGCCACCTGGGCGAAGTCCCGCATCCTGCGCAGAAGTCTGTTGGCGATCCGCGGGGTTCCCCTGCTGGTGGAGGCCAGGCGGCTCACGGCATCCTTTTTTATCTCGATTCCAAGGATGGTTGCGGAGCGTCGTATCACCAGTTCAAGCTCCTCGGGACTGTAGTAGTCGAAGCGAAGAGATATGCCGAAACGGCTGGCCAAAGGAGCCGAAACCATGCCCGCCTTGGTGGTAGCCCCGATGAGGGTAAAGGGCGGCACAGGAACGCGGACAGTCCGGGCTGCCGGCCCCTGTCCGATAATCCAGTCCAGCTCGAAGTCCTCCATGGCGATATAGAGCATTTCCTCGATCGCCGGCTTCAGTCTGTGGATTTCGTCGATAAAAAAAACCGAGCCTGGTCTCAGGGTGGTGAGTATGCCCGCCAGGTCCTTGGGCTTATCCAGGGCTGGAGCTGAGGTGGGCTTGAAATCAGCCCCCATCTCCGAGGAGACCACCAGGGCCAGGGTTGTCTTGCCCAGGCCCGGCGGTCCCATGAGAAAGAGATGGTCCAGGGCTTCTTCCCGCTCCCTGGCCGCCTTGATGAAAATAGAGAGGTTTTCCTTGATTCTGGCCTGGCCCTGAAATTCGGACAGCACATGGGGGCGTAAGGAAGATTCCCGCTCGTCCTCGCTTGGATCGAAGTAAGGATCCATTGTACCGCTCTTTCTGTTCTCTTCCCGGAATGAATCGCTTTTACGCATCACGAGGCCCCACCGGAGGATAATTCAAGGAGAGCCTGCCTGAAGAGCTCGGCCTCGCCTTCCTTTCCCGAACCGGGACCGAGCGCCGCAGCCCTGCTTCGGACAGCCTTTTCCGCCGCCCTCCTATCGAATCCCATATCGACCAGGGCGCTGACAAGATCATCCCAGGGCGAGGCGGGAAGCCCGCCGCTACCCAAATCATCCACATCCACGAGCTTGCCCTTGAGGGCGAGCACCATTTTCTGCCCCAGCTTGGGACCCACCCCGGGAATCCGCTTAAGCGCTCTCAGATCTCCCGCATCCAAGGCCAGCTTAAGATCCTGGGGCGATATGCCCGAGAGAATCTTAAGAGCCTGTTTGGGTCCTATTCCCTCCACCTTGGTCAGATCGAGAAAAAGACTTCGCTCGGCTTCGGTGGGAAAACCAAAGAGCCGCATGCCCTCGTCCCAGTGCTGAAGCCAGACAAAGACCTCAACCTCCCCACCCACCGGTCCGAAGAGGGCAAGGCTCCGGGTAGGTACCGAAATATCCCATTCAACGCCGCCGGTTAAAACGTAGAGGGAGTCGGCTGAACGGCCGTTGAGTTTTCCGATTATTCTATTGAACATTGAAAGCAGTATAGCAGTTGAGAGGCTCAGAAGACCAGTACGAAGGACCGCAGATTTAACCTAAGCCCGCAGGTCCCTCGAAATGCGCCCGGCATATCGCAGCAGCAAGAGCATCGGCAGCGTGATCGGGTTTAGGTGCCTCGCTCAGACCTAGAAGAATCCGTACCATCTCCTGGACCTGGTTTTTGTCCGCCCTGGCAGTACCGGTGACCGCTTTCTTTATTGCATTGGGGGTGAACTCGGCAAGAGAGATCGAGGCTTGATGGAAGACAAGCTTGATAACGCCCCGGGCTTCGGCTACCGGCAAGGCAGAGCTAACATTTCTGAAAAAATAAAGATCCTCGATACCCCCATACCGAGGTTTATAGGTAGCGAGGATTTCTTGGATGCCTGAGTATATCTGCTGCAGCCTTTGCTCCGATGAATCGGAAGGGGAGGTGCGTATGCAACCGTGGGTGATATGTCGCAACAAGCCTCCCCGACCGAAGGCGATGACACCATAGCCCAGAGAGGCCAGTCCCGGATCTATGCCTATGATGAGCGTTTCGGCGCCAGCCTCGGCCGGGCGGCTCATCGGTTATTCTTCGCTTTCCGGAAGCTCCACGTTGTGGTAGACATTCTGGACGTCTTCGTTTTCTTCTAGCCGCTCGATGAGCTTCTGGACCTTGCCGCCCGTATCGGCATCCACATCGATATAGGCGTCGGGAACCATGGAAATCTCGGCTCCCAATGTCTCGAACTTCTTTGCATTCATTGCATTGAGGACGGATTCGAAATCGTTGGGATCGGTATAGACCACGAGAGTGCCGCCTTCGTTCTGAACATCATCGGCGCCGACGTCCAGAGCCGCTTCCATGATCTGATCTTCGCTGTACGCCTCACCGTCGTAGGAGAGGATGCCCTTGCGCTTGAAGAGATAGGACACCGATCCGGTGGTTCCCAGGTTGGCGCCTGATCGGGTAAGGAGGTTGCGGATTTCGGCCGCCGCCCTGTTCTTGTTGTCCGTGAGTACTTCGATAAGGAGGGCTCCACCGCCCGGAGCGTAGGCTTCGTAGGTGAGCTCTTCGTAGGTCGTGCCTTCCAGTTCACCGGTGCCCTTCTTGATTGCCCGGTCGACGTTGTCCTTGGGCATGTTCGCAGCCCTGGCCTTGAGGACTGCTGTTCTGAGCCTGGGGTTGCCGTCGGGATCTCCACCGCCCATGCGTGCGGCTATGGAAATTTCCTTGATGAGCTTTGTGAACATCTGGCCGCGCTTGGCGTCGGCAGCTCCCTTCTTGTGCTTTATGGTCGCCCATTTACTGTGACCGGACATACGTGTTCTCCTTCTTTCCGACTATACACAAATGACGCAAAACGATAGCACGCTAGTATTTTTACTGTCAACTACGCGCTGGGGACCATGATTTGGGACTGTGCCAGGCTGCGTTCGAACGCCGGCAGACTGGTAAAGCTTCAGCCGCGGCCTTTCATATCGAGGATGACGACTGGGTAAGATTCGCCGACGGTCTGCCAGCACCTGAACGGCACCGGTCCTCACCTGAGGCGCACCTGGGTCTTGCCATAACCCCCTTCTTCAGGCCTGGCGAAATAATAGTCTTCCACAGCAGCCTGTCCCCTGAGGTAGTCATGGATGCCCTTGCCCAGAATACCCTCTCCTGTACCGTGGATTATGGAAAAGTTTTTCAAGCCCTGGAGGCTGGCGGCGTCGATCTGTCGCTCCACCGCCGCAAGAGCTTCCTGGAGCCTGCATCCGCGCAGGTCCAGCTCGAACTTAGCCTTTGCTGCTTCTCCGCCTTCATCAGAAGCCAATTCAACATCATACCTGAGGTTCGCCGCGGTTTTTTTGCGCGCCGGCACAAGCTCCGAGTCGGGTACTGTCAACTTCAAGGAGCCCAGTTCGATAAGCCACTGGCCTGGACCAGCCTTGCGTACAATACGGGCACTGCGACGGTTCTTCCCGTAGAGAACCTCGTCTCCATCGCTAAAGCCCCGAACTCCCCCTACACCCTCCTTAAGCTCTCCCATGGATTCTGGAGCCGCAATCGCTTCCCTGGATTCTCGTAGCGCCGCCTCTTCCCGGGCTAGAGTCGACTCTTCCCGCTCAAGGGCCGAAACTTGGGTTTCCATCGATTCGGCAAGTCGGTCCAAAAACCGTTTAGCCTCCTTGACGCTTTCCTGCCCGCCCTGGGACTCGCGTAGTTCACGAATGAGGTTTTCTAGGGTTTTCCTACTCTCCTTAAGGAGGTTCCCTAATTCCGCGACACCCCTGCGGCGAAGTTCTTGTTCTTTCTGCCGCAGCTGCAAGGCTGCCAAGTCGATCCTCCGCCTGTCCTCAACGGTGGACTGGATACGCTTGCGCTGCTCCCGCTCGAGTTTCTCGATAGCCCGCTGCTTTTCCGAAAGGCTCTTGATCATCTCGCCTATATCGCTGCGCTCCTCGTCCAGATACCGCCGGGCAGCCTCGAGTATTGTCCCTGGAAGCCCCACCTGGGCGGCTACATCCAGGGCTCTGCTCTGGCCCGGTATGCCCATGACAATGCGGTAGGTGGGAGCAAGGCGTGTGGAGTCGAATTCCATCGATGCGTTGAGACAGGTAGGCTTCGTATACCCGTAGTTTTTTAGAATCCCATGGTGGGTGGTTACGATCGTAAGCGCGCCCAGATCGATACAGTAATCCAGAAGCCCCATAGCCAGGGCGCAGCCTTCCTCCGGGTCTGTCCCCGCCCCTAGTTCGTCCATAAGGATCAGGCTTCTCGCGCTTGCCTTAGCGGCGATTCCGGCAATCACCTTCATGTGGCCGGAAAATGTGGAAAGGGATTGGTCGATGGACTGCTCGTCGCCTATATCCACGAGCACAGAATCGAAAATAGGCAGGGAGCTCCCCTGCGCGAAGGGAAGCCAGAGCCCAAACTGCCGCATCAGGGCGAAAAGCCCAATAGTCTTTAGGGTCACTGTTTTTCCGCCCGTGTTCGGCCCAGTTATGATGAGCATCCTGGTATCTTCGGGCAGATCCACATCGATGGGAACCGCCTTCTTGCCCAAGAGGGGGTGGCGGGCACGCCAGAGGGTGAGCCCCCGATCCTCCAGTTCCGGTGGAAAGAGCTCTTCCCGGGAAGCCATAAGCGCTCTGGCCAGGCGTTGGTCCAGGCAGGCCAGAGTATTCCGGGCTCGGCAGAGTTCGGTGTAATACGGTCGAAGCGCTTCGCTGGTTTCCCTGAAGATACGCAAGATTTCGGCCTTGAGACGGGCATCTAGCCGCACGAGCTCGTTGTTGCGCTCCACCAGGGCTTCGGGCTCGACAAAGATGGTCTGTCCTGTGGATGAGACCTCGTGTACGATGCCCCGCACCCTCCCTTTGAAATTCGCTCTCACTGCCAGGACGGTACGCCCGTCGCGCTGGGTCGGTTCGTCCGACTGCAGGGCGCCCTTCAGCTCGGGATCCTTGCCGTAGGAGGCTGCCAGCCTGAGCAGTTCCCTGTTCTTACGTCGTATTGCTTCGTTAAGCCTTTTCAGCTCAGGCAATTCCCGGAGCTCTCCCTCTGGGCTGACAACGTTGAATATAATTTTGTATACATCTTGTACCTTTGGAGCTTCGCTGATTAGCCTGGAAGCCGAGTCTCTTGCCCAAACTTGAGCAAGTCGTTCCGGATCGAATTCCGCGCCTAGGATTCTCTCTGATCTAAACTCCTCATCATCTGCGGCTTTATGGACTGACTTTTTATCAGCAAACTCCATCTCCTGGGACTCCCAGAGAACCTTGGACATATACGAAACCAGAATCTCGAAGTTCCTGCTCCAATGAGCGAGGGAAAGCAGCTCTTCCATCTCCAGGCTGCTCCCTGCCCTGGCCAGGCGGCTCAAGGCCGCCTCAATGCCGGGGAAAGAGAAACCTGGAACCGGATGGGCGGCCAGATGGCTGCTAAGGCGGTCCATATCCAGAGCGAAGGCATTCAGGCGATCTTCGTCGTCGATAGGAAGCGAAGTTTGGACAAGCCGCTGTCCCTCCTGGGAAAAGCAGTATGAGGCTGCGTTTTCCCGTATGCGGGGAAAATCTAAGAGGAAAAGACTGTGCTCGTCGCTAAAAAACATAGTGCATCCTAAAGAAAATCTTCCTCCTCGACCTCGGTCGAGCCCGAGTGCTTAAGCTTCCGGCCTCTGACCTTGTCGATGCTTCTGATCCTGCGGCTGGGATTCCGGGGACCGTCTTTTTTCCATTCCGCTGGCAGGCTTAGTTCTTCCCGTATGCGGAGATAGCTTTCGTAGCGATCCTGATGGATGATCGAACGTCGCAGGGCATCCAGAACCGCGCAATCCTCTTCATCCAGGTGGCTACAACGCGAGCCCAGGGGACAAAAGCTGACCAGGGGAGCCATCTCGGGAAAGCAGAACGCCAGCTCGTCCGGAGGAATGCTCCGTAAGGCCAGCCTGCGGATTCCCGGCGTGTCGATGATGGAGAAGCCAGGGGATACAATCATAGTTGCCATGGTAGTGGTATGCTTTCCACGATTGTATTTTTCCGACACTTCCCCGGTTTTTCTGCCAAGCCCCGGCAAGAGGGCGTTGAGGATACTGGACTTCCCCACTCCCGACTGGCCGGCCAGCACCGTCGTCTTGCCGTCGAGGAGGGATTTAAAAGCATCCAAGCCCTCGCCCCTGGCGGCGGAACAGCGGAAAATCCCATACCCAAGCTTCTCGTAGTTCCCAAGGCGCTCTTCAATGCGGACGTCCAGGCCCAGGTCTGTCTTGTTCATGAGAATCACGAAGGGAGAGCCCGCCCGCTCGGCCAGAACCGCCAGCCTGTCGATAAAACGCGGCCTGAAGGGAGGTAACTCAGGCGAGCTGACGCAGACGACAAGATCGATGTTGGCGGCGATAGCCTGTTGAGCCCTTCCTTTTTCGTTATACCTGCCGAAACTGTTACGCCGGGGATAGAGAGCCGTAATGAGTCCTCGACCTTCGCTGAGGGCTTCCGCCTCAACCTCATCCCCCGCCGTGAGCCCGTTATAGGTTTCGCCCAGGGATTTGATCCGCTTTCCCTTGAGGGAGCAGAGCCGTTCCTCCCCATCCTCGCAAAGAGTCATTGCCAGGTTGTTGGAAGAAAACAAAACCCTCGCCTTCACCCTCTGGCCTCGGAACCGTAAAGTCTCGGCTGCACCATCAAAGCTGCTCCGGCGGCAGAAGGCCGAAACGCTCGGCCCAGACGGCGTAGAGTGGGTCAAAGGGAGGCTCGCCGGTGAGCAAAAACCGTCCCTGGGCTTGCACGGAACCAGGCGGGCATACCGCCGAAGCTCCGCCCAGGAGCTGCTCTACTCTCCGTGCCACCCCTTCCAGCGAGTCGACTATCCTGAGCTCTGAGGCGCCCAGGGCGGCTGCGCAGGCCGCTATATCCTCCTGGACGTGAAGAAAATGCGTACAGGCCAGAACGACCCGGTCTACGCCCTGGCCTATGAGTTCTTTTACATAGGGCTCGACCGCCTTTCTGCGCTCCTGGGCACTGGATTCCAGGTAGCGATGCTCTACAAAGGATACTAGATCCTGGGCGGGAAGCTTGATCACCCTGGCCTCTGGAGCATACCGTGCGATGAGATCATCCAAATAGGAATCGGCGACAGTGCGCTCGGTGGCCATCACGCCGATGCAGCCCGAGGGGCTTTGTTCGGCAGCGGGCTTTACCGCAGGCACGGTGCCGATAATGGGTAGATCGGGATGTGCCGTCCTTAGGGCTTTTAGTCCTATCTGGCTGGCGGTGTTGCAGGCTATCACCAGGAAATCCGGCATAAGGAGGGCTCGCAGGCGCTTTGTCCTGTCTAGGAGTATGGTCTCCAACTCGTTCGCCGTCTTGGTTCCATAGGGGAAGCCCGCATCGTCGGCGATGTAGTGTAGCCTGGCGAAGGGCACATGACTGCGGGTTCGGCCTAGATAGGGCAGTCCCCCCACCCCTGAATCCAGGAACACAATGACTTTCTCTTCAGAATGTTGGGTCATAGTTTGAATAGTTTATCGAAGGCAGCCTTGGCCGAATCGGCCGAGGATCCCGAAGCAGCTCCGGAGGCTGGCATGCCCGAAAACTTCAATTGGATGGAAAACCATTCGCAGAAATTTGCCTTTTCCTTGTCGACCACAGGATACTCCACCGTCTCGGCACAGTCGTAATGAGCCCCGGGCTTGTAGAATCGGCACATTCTGCAGGTATGGAGCTCGGCACTGCAGTCGGGACAGGTATCCCGAAAACCGATTCGGATTCCCTCAGGCAAGGCCTTGCCACACTTCGCGCACATGGGCGTATTTTATACCCCCGGCTAAGGGCCTTTCAAGCACGGACCTTGTCCCTCCCGGTACGATAGTGTAGCCTATGTCCATGTACAAGAAAGTATCCTGCTCCGTCAGATCCTGCACCGGCTTGAGCTTTGCCGGCACGCCCTATTGCCGGGAACACTGTCCCTCGCCCGAGGATGCAGTCAAGAACCTGGTCGACAGAGTCTGCGCCGAAGGCAGCGCCATCAACATCGATTTCAGCCTTATAAACCTCAAGGGAGCGGATTTTTCTCGGATGCGTTTTGTGGGCTGCCGTTTCGGGAACGCAACGCTCTCCCACGTCCTCTTTACCGGCGCATCCTTCAGGCTCTGTTTCTTCGATACAGCTTCCATGGACTGCTGCGATTTTTCCGGAGTAGACATGGATTTCTGCTCCCTGGGCGATACGGATATCTTCGACTGCAGCTTCGAGAACTCCGAACTAATCCACGTCAACTTTGACGGAAGCCTCATACGGGAAAGCACCTTCTCCAGCTCCAACCTCTACGATTCCCGATTCATTCTCGCCGAGATCGAGCACAGCCGCTTTGAGGACTGCGATTTCAAGCGAGTATTCTTTATCCCTGCCAGATCCGAATCGGTCTCGACCAACGGCTCTAACATAACGGAAGCCATAAAGGACCTGGAGCATCTTTACATATGAAAATTTACCATCATTACTCCATCTATGGTTTTTCCAACGGCTATGCCGTCTGCAACGAAGACAGCATGGAAGCCCTTGTGGTCGATCCAGGCGAGGTGACTACCACCATGATCGACCAGATCGAGAGCAAGGCCTATACGCTCAGGGCAGTCCTCATTACACATAGCCACATCCACCACTGCAGAGGCCTCAAGACCCTCATGCGCATCTACGACCCCGAGGTCTATGCTTCCAATGCCAAGCTGTTCAATCTAGCCTGCAAGAAAGTACATGATCAGCAGGTTTTTCAGGAAGCGAGTTTTACCATAAAAGCCATTGCAGTGCCGGGTCACTCCCAGGACTCCATTGTCTACGACATAGACGGCTGCCTCTTCACCGGCGATGCCTTCCATGCGGGCATCATCGGAAAGACAACCTCGGCCTTCAACGCAAAAGCCTTATTCGAAAGGCTGAAAAACAAGCTGGAGTTCTATCCCGACGACAGCCTCGTGTTCCCTGGTCATGGCCCGCCCAGCACCCTGGGCACAGAAAAGAAGTTCAACCTGGGGCTGAAGGAGGGCTTTGCCGAAAGCCTTACCGTAAACTACGACTTTTTTGTCTAAACTCGTTTTAGGCCAGTCCAGATGGCATAGCGGTCAATCTGCGCCAGCCAGCTGCCCGGCGCCATCACCAGGTGATTCCCCAGGGGATTGTTGAGCAAGGCATCGATATCGTCATTAGGTAAATCGATGACAGCCTGGGTCCTGCACAGGCCTTCCTCGGCGGGGCTTTCGATCAGCCGGCCTTCGGCAGCCCAGACCCTGTCAAGCTTTACCCCTCCAATGCGCACAAGCGTCACCGGGCCCTTGGGCAGGGTTCCGCAGATCGCTGCTCCCTTGCCGGATTCAAAATGGCTCCGTATGCCGTATGTGGGCACCAGCGTTAATGGTACGGTGCAATGGGCAAGAAGCATAGTGCCTCTGCCGCTCTTTCCCTTCCGTACCACCGAGGGATTAGCCATCCAGGCGGGATTCCCGCTCAAAAGCCGCATCCAGCGGAGCGCCAGAACGGAGGGAACGTCCCCCTCACAGCCCGCATCGATGCCCTGTGCAGCCAGCTGTGCCAGGGCATAACAGCCGGTTGAACCGTTGAGGGACAGAAGGTCGAAGCAGCGGAGGCTGAGGGCGTCCAGGTATTCCTTGGCTGCCAGCGTTTTCAGCGCCCTGAGTATTGTTTCGGATTTGCCCAGATCCTCGTCGGAGGCTTCCCTGCGAAAGCTGGCCTTGCTGATGAAAGAATCAGGAAGGGCATCCTTTTGCCGCTGGCGCTCGGCTTCCATCGCCTCGACCAGGCGTTCGAAAGCCACAGGGATCATGGTTGCACCCCAGGAAGACTTCACCGACTCTCCGGCTTGACTGGAAGCCACAAGCCATGATGAAGGTTCGCCGATAAGTCCTATCCTGCTCTTTCTCATTCCTGCAATGCTCCTGACAAGGGCTGCAGCCGTCTCCAGTTCCGCCTGCCCTTCAGAATCCTCCGCCGAGGCCAGCTGAATGACCTGGGAAGCCCTGCCCCGCTGCCGGGCCCAGGCGGCGAGTTCCAGTGCCGCGGGCAGGGAGTTGTGCTTTCCGTGGGCTATGAGCAGCAGTGGATGCTCATTACCCGAAGGGCTGTCCAATCCGCGGCGCCTGAGGCTTTCCAGTACGAAAGCTTCGGTGCCTCCGGTAAGGATAAAGTAGAAAGCCTCCTTTGCGGCTCCGGAGTCGGAGTCTTCGGATACCAACTGCCCTCCCGCCCGCTGCAGCAAGGGTTCGTAGGTATTGAATACCGCCCTGATCCCAGCCTCGTCATGCAACGCAGAGGCTGCTAAAATGTACTCGAATTTTTTCATGCCTTACTCCTCAGCCCACCATGGCTGTTATAATACTTCCAATATATCCAGCAACAGCGGATTCAGCAGATCTAAGCCAGCATCGTCCAGCCTCAGGTACTCATCGTCCTGAATAAACCGGTCCTTCCATTTTCCCAGTACAGTGGCGATAAGGGGATAGAGATCGCTCCCGAACCGTCGGGCAAAGCGCTGTCTATCAACGCCCTGGCGGGTCCGCAGGCCCATCATTACAAGCTCGAACGCTGAATCCTTTCTGTCGATCCAAGCCGAGGTTAAGCACGCATCGGGGCTAGCCAGGTAAGCCTTCAGGTCCCTGCCTTCCTCCATCCTTAGGCAAGCAGGGGCTCCAGCGGCATCCCCGGTAGCCCCGCCGGCTGTCCTAACGAGGCTCCCAACCGCTCCGGCAGCCCTGGCGGCCGAGCCTTCCGAGCTTCCGAGATCGATGTCAAGGAGCAATGTGGGATCAGCATTCTCCTTTACCATAAGGCTCGAAACGGCGCCGCTGCCTATTCCGACATAGGAGTTCATCGACCAGTAGACGGAATTATGCAAGGATTCTCTGCCGGCTGGACTGAAGTTGGACACCTCATAGCGCTGGTATCCTGCAGCTTTGAGGATGCGTTCGCCATGCTTCCGCGCGCTGTAGGCGCTGTCTTCGGCAGGGAGCTTCAGCACTCCCTGGAGGATTTTTTTTTCCAGCTCCGTCTCTTTTTCGATGCTGAGATCATAGAGCGACACATGATCGACGCATGTATCCAGGATAGCCCGGACCGATGATTCGAGCGTTTCAGGGCTCTGGCCGGGAATGCCCGCAATGAGATCGGCTGATACCTGCATTTCCGATCGCTGGGCAAGGTCTAGGGCTTTTTCGTTATCCCTGCGTCTCGCCCGTCTGCCGAGGGTTTCGAGTTCCCCGTCGTCCATGCTCTGGATGCCTATGCTGAGCCGGCTGACGCCTGCATCGGCCATGACAGAAAGTTTCTGCCGAGAGAGAGACTCGGGATTGGCCTCCACGGTCCATTCCTTAAGCGAGGATCCAAAGAGAAAGGCGAGTTGACCTAAAAGCTCGGAGAAAGCCTTATCTGGAAGAATAGTAGGAGTGCCTCCGCCGATGTAGAGCGTCTGCAGGGGCTCTGGTAGCCTGGCTTTCAGCTCCCTGGCTCGGTGCAGCAGAGTGGCGACATAGGATTCGGCAAACTCGTTCCCGCTCTGCTGACCTCCTTCGCAGCGACCTAGGGCGAAGGAATGGAAATCGCAGTAGCCGCAGCGGGAGTAACAAAAGGGTATATGGACGTAAAGAGCCTTGGGAGTTTCGAACAGGTCGTTCCTCCCTGCCGCTTCCTCAAGGTTCATAGAATGCGTATATGCTTGAAGGGCCAGTAGACGAGAATCACCCGCCCTGCTATGCGCTGGACAGGCACGGGACCCCAAAGGGAGGAACCGTTGAGTGTTCCCCGGTTGTCACCCTCGACAAAGTATTCGCCAGGTCCCAGCTCGAACACCTGCGAAATGCTCTCAAAAGCCAGGGATGTCTCCTGAGAGAGGGTGTCTTTCAACTCGTAGGGACTGTCCGCCAGGGATTGTTCGGTTAGGTATGCCCCGCCGCTCCCTGTCTGGATTTCATAGACTGCCTTGCTGCGCCTGATCTTGTCTCCCGACAGACCGATTACCCGATAGATCCCCGGGCTGGTTTCAGCAGCCCCGTATCGCCGAGCAAGGGGAGAATAGCGCTGCAGTGTAAAAAACCGAGCCAGGCTGTCCCACACATAGAAAAACCTATCGATACTCGGGAGCGGGTCGGGTTCAACGATGAGCAGCTCACCCCGCTTGACCTCGCTTAAAGCGGGGGTTTTTCCAAACCAGGTGCGGGCGCCGAAAGGAAGGGGGAAGACCAGGACAGAGTCACCCTTGGCGAGTAGGGGTTCCATGGTATTTGTCATCAGGGTGTAGGACTGGACGAAAAATGTTCTTAAAAAAGCGATGACCAAGAGGAAGGAAAGGATTCGTCCGATCAGCCTTCGCCTTCGCCGCTTGGCGAAGACCTTTTCGGTATAGGATCTATGTCGGGAGAACAATGCCAGCCTCCTACCCTCCCAGAGTGCAAAACGCCGAATCAGGCTCGGTCGAAAGCGGTACTAGCGGATGCGCCCCGCTCTAGAAAAAGGCCAATAGATAAACAAGGCTCTACCCAGGACTCTGTTTACGCTCACCGGGCCGAAGTACCGTGCGTCCCGGGAATTATCCCTGTTGTCGCCCAGGGGGAAGATCCTTCCCTTGGGTATGTACCAGCCCAGGCTGTAGCGCCTGTCCATGGCCGCGATCCGGGGATCAGAGGGATTCACTGCCCTGAGCTGCGAAACCCGTTCCATATCATAACCGAAGGCGTCCCTATAGGCGTAGGAGGCCTGAGCAGAGCTCAATACGCTCTCCACAGGCAGGCCGGACTCTCTGAGTGCCGATGACTTGCCCACCGCCTCGATCAACTCATAGCTTTTTTGGTCGACCATGCGTACTGTCCGGTACGGCGAGCCGAGCTGCCGCATAAGCGCTTCTTCCTCAAACCAGGAAGAAGCGCCCTGGGGCTTGATGGAAAACTCGCCCCGCCGGACGCGAAGCCGATCGCCCTCGAAGCCAACGGCTCGTTTTATTAGATAATGAACCCGCTGTTCGCCGTTTTCGTCTCTGTCAATATCCACAAGAGTAAGGCTGAGCATGTAGATGAATTGCTGCAGAATAGTGAAGACCGGGCCCCTGGAAAGGTAGCTCGGGTTTTCGAAAACAATTATCTGGCCGCGCTGGGGCTTGATGGGACTTGAGAGCTTGGCTACGCCAGGGAGAAGTTCGGGACCGAAGGCGAGCTTGTTCACGAAGATCATGTCGCCGATGAGAAGGCTTTTCTCCATGGATTCGGAGGGAATTCTGTAGTTTTGGAAAACATACTGGTTGATGACCAGGACGACAGAGGCTGCCCAGAGAATGGCGAAGAGCCAGTCCACGATGACATTACGCCGCTGCTGCTTCAGCTTCTCTTTTAGGCGGCGCTTCAGGCGGCGGGTTAGTAGGAATTCGGTAAAGTCCTGGAGCCTGAGGATAAAACCATTCTGTGCGTGGGGCTCTGTCTTCATTGCCTCGAAAGTACCATGTTAGCACCGCGTTGACAAGGTCCAGACCCATCCTATACCCTTTTGCCAATGAAGGAAGAGAAGAAGATCACCCAGGCAGACATCGACAACGCCAAGGTTCAGCTCGGTCCCCTGTGGGGAATCCCTGTCCGAGTCTACCTTCCCATCGCCTACGCTTCCTTGCTTATTCTGATTCTTTTTCTCCTTCTCGTCCTGCCGGGCATACGGAAATTCGGAAGTTACCTCGAATTTAACGGCCAGCCCTTCCCCGCCGCGGTCTACAGCGGAGAGGACTATAAGGGAAGCAGCGGGCAAAGCATATTTTTCCCCGCCGGCACCTATGAGTTAAAAATCGAACACGAAGGCTTTATTTCTCAAACTATGGAGGTGAAGGTCTCCGGAAGGCTCTTTGGCAGCCTCTTCGTTCCTCGCAGGCAGCACGTGGTCTTCGGTCTTAAGACCCAGGATCCAGCGGCCTATCTGCAACAAGCCTACGCCGAGCATTCAGCCTGGTCTATGAGCGGAAAACCCAGTGCCTTATACCAGATTCCGATGGTCCTTTCTCAGGCTGTCTCTAACCTGGCCTTAACTGGAGCCTTGCAGACCAAGGACTCAACTGCGGCATCCCAAGGCACATCAGCTGGAGCGGCTGTCTCTTCCAGCCTGCCGACGAGCCTGGATTTCGCCAAGGATCTGGCGTCGGCTAGCGCATCGGCCGAAACCGTCCGGGACGGTCTCAGGGCAAGTATCGGCTACACTTCATCAGGAATCGTCAGCCCTTTGAGCCTGGCCGATTCGGTGCGAACCATAGTCGCAGCCCTGGGAGGCCAGGAGGGTTTCGCAGCCTACGCAAAGGACCTCGCTCCCGGCCTGGCGCAGGGAATAAGCGCCGCCCTTGGCTCTGCCCCGCAAATAGCATCTACAGCGGGCGCACTCGCCCTTCCCAAAGCCCAGGGCAGAAAAAGTCTGGCCGGTCACGAGTTCGTTCTCTTTCCCCAGGGCAGAACGGTGATGGGGGGCGAGGCGCCCTCAGGCTCGCTTATCTCCTACACTAAAACCACGCCTGCCTTCGGACTGGCTGTCTCAGAGGTGACCAACCGGCAATGGGCTGGTTTTATGCGGGACAATCCCCAATGGGAGCCTGCGAATAAGGCTCTCCTCATAGAAAAAGGCCTGGTGGACGAAGACTACCTTGTAGCATGGAAGGGTTCGGACGATCTGCCAGTTACTGGGGTTTCCTGGTTCGCCGCGACTGCCTACTGCGAATGGCTATCGGCCAGATCCGGCGCCTACAACTTCGGGCTGCCCAGCGAGGCTATGTGGGAAACCGCGGCGAGAACCGGACTGGCGGACGAAAAGAGCGCAAGCAAACCGGCGGGCACCTGGTCCGACGGCAGGCGGAGCGGTCCGGAGCGACCTGGCAGCGCAGGATATGATAAATCCGGCATTGCCGATCTCTTCGGCAACGTATGGGAGTGGAGTTCCGACAGCTACCGGCCCTACCCTGCCTTTAGCGCTGGCTTATTCGAGACCGCCGAGCGCTCGGTGCGCGGCGGATCCTGGGCCAACAAGCAAGGCTCGGTCAGCCTCTATTCCCGCGGGGGGCTGGAACCTTCCCGTTGCACGCCCTACCTGGGCTTCAGGCCTGCCCTGCTGAATCCATGAGCATTCCTGAACACGTAAAAGTCCTGTCCCTGAACAGGAGGGCTCGCTTCGACTACAGCGTCGAGGAAAGCCTTGAATGCGGCATCGAGCTGAGGGGCAGCGAGGTGAAGTCCATAAAAGAAGGCCGCTTTTCCTTTCCCGATTCCTACGCGGATCTTAAGGACGGCCAGGTCTGGCTCAAGAATTTCCATGTCAACGAATATGTCTACTCCTCGATTTTCGGCCATGACCCGGACCGCCCCAAACGCCTCTTACTGCATAGACAGGAGATCAAGCGCATCGACCGCCGGGTGCGGGAAAAGGGCTACACCCTCATACCCCTTTCGGTCTACCTCAAAAAGGGTTTGGTCAAGGTAGAGCTGGGTCTATGCAAAGGCAAAAAAGCCTTTGACAAGCGGGCTGTCATTAAAGAGCGGGATCTGGACAGGGAAATCCGGCGGGACTTCAAGTCCCGGCAGTGGTAGGCCATGAGAGTAACCGGCGGAATTTACTGCGGCCGAACGATAGAGCTCCCCGATTCAAGCATGGAGATCCGCCCTGCCATGGATAGGATGCGAGAATCGGTTTTCGCCGTGCTGGGCGATCTCACCGGCCTGTCCTTTTTGGATCTCTTTTCCGGTTCGGGCATAATCGGGCTGGAGGCCTCCTCCCGAGGCGCCTATCCCGTGGTCTGCGTGGAGAGGGACAGGGCAAAATTCCCCATTCTTTTAAGAAATGTATCGATCTCCCAGCGTCATATCGAATGCAAGGCCCAGCCTGTGGAACTCTTTCTCGCCAGAAACCGGGAAGGATTCGACCTTGTCTTTTTGGACCCACCCTTCCCCTATTCTTACAGACTCGACCTGCTCAAGCTGCTGTCCAAGAAAGAAAGCCTGAAGCCCGGCGGGCTTCTGCTCATCCACTTTCCCCGGGAAGACAGGCTCCCCGACCGTGTCGCGGACCTCGCGCTCGAAGACGAGCGCAGATACGGCCGTTCCTTTGTGCGTTTTTACCGAAAAGCCGAGGCTTGATTCGCACGCGGGTTTCATACTTCGCAGCTCGCTGCCAGGTTGTTGATTCAAAGGGGAAGTTTTTAATGCCTTCAGCCTTGCTTTTCGTCGGGATATATCATATAGTTTGAAAACATACAGAAAGCATTGAATAATAAGATAAGGTAAAAATGTACATTATCATAAAATACGCTTTCTGATGCGAGGATAAAAAATATGGCCCAGGACTTGAATCCCACCGAGAACGAAGACCTTTTTGATCCCACTGAAGCTCTCGAAAACGAATCCAGCGAGGCGAATGAAATATCCGAAGCCTCTAAAAAAGGCTATCAGCTCCTAAAGGAAAACCGTTTCGATGAGGCAGTCGAGTGCTTCGCCCAGATACTGGAAAAGGATAAGGAAAATAATTACGCCCTGGTAGGCTTGGGCGACGCGGCCAGGAAGCGCGGCGCATTCAGGGAGGCGGCGGATCACTACCGGCGTTGCTTGGTGTTCCATCCCGGCAATTCCTACGCCCTCTTCGGGCTGGCGGACTGCTATAAAGCCCTCAATCAGTATCATAAGGCTATAGAAATCTGGGAACAGTACCTTCTGCACGACAATACTAACATCACCGTGCTGACCAGGGTAGCCGACGCCTACAGGAAGGTCCACGATTTCAGAAAATCCAAAGCCGTCTATCAGCGGGTCCTGGAGATGGAGGCGGACAATCATTACGCCCTCATCGGCCTGGGGCATCTGCACTACGATTTCAAGGAATACAAGGAAGCCCTTGTCTATTGGCAGCGCATGGTCGAGCTTCAGGGAGACAAGGTCGATATCCGGGTGCTGACCTCCATAGGCAACTGTTACCGGAAACTCAAGCAATTCGACAGAGGCATTCCCTATTTCGAAAAGGCCCTGGAGCGGGAACCAGACAACTTCTATGCCCTCTTCGGCATCGCCGACTGCTACAGGGGCGTAGGCAAGCAGGGAAGTTCCCTAATTTACTGGAATAAAATTCTCGAAAAGGATCCCCGCAATAAGGTCATCCTCACCAGAGCCGGTGACGCATATCGGAACCTGGGGGATTTCGACAAGGCGACTAAGTATTATGAAGACGCCCTGAACATCGAATTCGATGTCTACGCGATCCTCGGACTGGCCGTCATAGCCCGCATACAGGGCAAGTGGGAGGGGGCCATAACCTCCCTGCGCATGCTCATCCAGAACGACCCCAAGAACTACCGCATATACCTCGAACTTGCCCAGTGCTACATCGCCGCTGGCCAGCGGCAGCAGGCGGTGGAGGTACTTACGGAGTTCACCAAGCTGGGCATAAAGAATCCCTTTATCAACGAAGCCCTCGTAAAGCTCGGAGCCAAGGCTTAAGGCCGGCATCGGCGCTCATGGAAGCTTCGCTGAGCGAAATCCCGCTTTCTCAAATATTCCTCTCAGGCCTCAACGCGGTGGAAATTGACCAAGCCTGCGGCCTGCATGAAACATACAGGGCTAAACAAATCTACTCCTGGATCGTCAAAGGCATCCCGGACTTCGATGCCATGACCAACCTTCCCAACCCGCTGCGCGATCAGCTCAGAGTGCATTTCGGCAGCCTCCGCTCATCTTCAGTAAGTTCGGCGCTGGAGGACGAGGACGGCTCGCTGAAACTCCAGATCAGGCTGCGGGACGGAGCGGCGGTGGAGTGTGTCCTTCTCGAGGACATAGAAGGCAGAAAGACAGCCTGCCTTTCCAGCCAGGTCGGCTGCCCCATGGGCTGCCAGTTCTGCCGCACCGGAAGCCTCGGTTTTCTGCGCGACCTCGGTCCCGACGAGATCATGGAGCAGTTTTATTTTCTAAAGGAAAAAAGAGGCTTTATCTCCAACGTGGTATTCATGGGAATGGGAGAGCCCCTGCTCAATCTCGAGGCTGTGCGCAAGGCTATAGCCCTGCTTTCCGATCCTGAAGGGCTGGGCATGTCCCTGCGGAAAATCACGATTTCCACCAGCGGCATCGTTCCGGGAATCCACGACCTTGCCGAGCATGGACCTACGGTGAGACTTGCCGTCTCCCTTACCACCGCCGACGAAGCCCTGCGCAACGAGCTGATGCCGGTCAACAAGCGCTGGAATCTGGCGGAGCTCAAGATCGCCCTTATGGAGTATCAGGCCAAGACCAGGGAACGGATCACCCTGGAACTGGTCCTTCTGGGTGACAGAAACGCCGATAAAGAAAGCGCGGAAAAACTCCTTACATGGATAGCTCCCTTGAAGGCCCAGGTCAACATAATCCCCTGGAACAGCGTTCCGGGACTTCCCTTCACTGAACCCTCCAAGGGCCAGCTAAAAGCTTTTTCCGATCATTTAGCATCCCGGGGAGTCGTCTGCGTTCAACGCATGCACCGGGGCCGAGGTGTCATGGGAGCCTGCGGACAGCTGGGCGATACTCTCAGGGCTGATCACTAACCAGCTTTTTCTGCAGCCTGTTCAGTCTTTTTTCTAAACGTTCCCTTCCAAGTACAGAAAGCTTGCGTCCTTCAGCCTCTGCGATCCGGGCCGCCGCTTGAGTCAGCTGCAGCGCCCTGGCAGGATCCTTATTCACATGCTCGAAGCATTTTGCCATCTCTATGCAGACGTAATAGCTTTTGCCTTCGAGCCTGTCCAACACCTGGCCGCAGGCTTCATGGTCCCCGGAATTCCGATAGAATCTGGCCAGCAGCGCGAGCGCTTCCTCGCTACCGTATTCACCCACCTCATAGAGGAGCTCCACCGCTCTTTCCTTCCTGCCCAGGGCAGCCAGTTCCCTCGCCACCGCTACAGGATCGGCTCGAAACTCTCTCCACCGGCGCCCCGATTCGTAAAAGAGTCTGTCCATGATCATTAAGAGCCTGGCAAGGCTCCGGACATCCAGGCTGTTATGCTCAACCACCCGCTCCATTACCAAAAGAGATTCCTCGGTCCTTCTATTGGACTTTATAAAATCCAGCCAGATCCGGGGGATGAGAAAACCAGGGACATCATCCTGTCTTGACAGGCCCAGGACCGATTCCTCCAGTGACTGCAGCGAGCAGGATCCGACGGATTTTTTCCAGAGCCGGCGACTCAGGCGAAGGGCATCGATATGGAAAAAATCCGGAATCGCAAGCCCGTTGAGGACACAGCGGGTTTTCAGCAGGGGAAGGTCGAAGCTGGCTCCGTTAAAGCTCACAATATTCGGCCTGAGCGAGAGAAGCTGGACTAGGCGCTTCAGAAAATCTCGCTCGGCCGGAAAGTCGTCGATAAAGAGCTGGTGAATCTGTAGCGCTCCGTCGCTGAAGTAGCCCACTGCCGCTAAAAAGGCCAAGGTTCCTGCCCCACCGGATAGTCCAGTGGTCTCCAGGTCGAAAAATGATACTTCCGTAAAGGAAATCGGCAGCCCGGCGTCCAGGACAGGTGTTGTCGCCATCCCTTCCGCCCTTGCGGCGCCGGCATCCGGCTTTTTTCTGCCAACATTCTCAAGAGCCCTTAAGCCGCCCACTCCCACAATGTCTGGATCCGTTCGGCTCAGGCTGAAACGCTTCCTGGGAAAAAACGGACGGTAGTCGAAACTGACTTCTTCGGTTTCATCGATGCGCAGCGCAGTACTGCGGATTCGCTCATAAAGCCCGTCGCTCAGTTTTTGCCAGCCGGGAAGAAAAGCTCGCCCGCCCAAGGCTTCAGACGCTCCGCCTGACTGAACCACCGCTCCGTCTGCCGGAACCGCAGCTCCGCCAACCAAATCCTCGGTTACGGATACCCGCGAAGCTATTCCGGCGGCGGACTTAAGCCTGGCGAGTCTTCCCTTAATGCCGGCCAATGGTTTCTCCTAGTCTGGACTGCGGCAGCGCCGCAAGAATTCAACCGTCAAGGCTTTATAGTCCTTCTGGTCTGAATCGAGGCCTCCTGCTTCTTTCCCAGGCACGTCAGGTCCAATGCACGAGGGGCAGCCTTCTTTGCATGGGCAGGCAGTCAAGCGCTCCAGGGCGGCGCCTAAGAGCGGCCGGATCTTCTCGGCTAGAGCCTCGGCCAAACCCGTGCCGCCGGGATACTTATCGTAGAGGTAGACAGCCGGTACGGAATAATGGGGATCTCTCACCCGTTCCGATACTCCCAGGTCCCGGGGATCGGAGAGAATAAAGGCTGGAGCCAGGTCCCGGAGTATCCTTGCGGCGCCCACCAGGACAGCCGCAGCGGTGGCGGGATCCAGAGCATGTAAAAAGACGCCAGCAGCGCTAGCAGGAGGGAAGATCAGGGTCAAGGCCCTTGTCTGGATCTCCTCGGGGGGAAGGGATATCTCGCCGAAGCCCACGTTTTCATGGCTGTGGTAGCGCAGCTTCTTGTATTTTTCGGCCTGGCTTCTCACGAGCACATCGCCCAGCACCGTGGAAAAGCCCTTCGATTCCGCCTCGGGCGATCGCAGGTCTTCGCTCAGCACCTTAAGGTCGGTCTTGACCACCGCATCGGTCCAGTAGTCGGTATCCTTGCGCTCCACATGGCATACACGGTTTTCAATATCCAGCTTTTTAACGATGTACTGCGTACCCAGGTGGATATAGACGGCGTTGTCGAATATGAGTTCCTTGGCGCTGGGCCTATCCATCTCGCCGATTACCCTGGAACCGCCGCCGGTTTCGTCAACGATCACCACGTTGTCGGCCAAGGCTGAGCGGAGGGAGATTTTCTCACTAGGGTAGCCTTCATCCGCCCAGTACCAGCGGCCTGCGCTGCGGCGCAGGGTTCCCCCCTCCTCTAACAGGCTCAAAGCTTCCTGGGTGAGTTCGGCGCGTTCCTGAAGACGCCCTTCCGAACCCTGGCCCGCCTGTCCTGATCCGGATTTCCAGGGGCCTTGTCCGAACGCCTCGCCCTCGGCGAAGGGCAGCTCGAAGGCTGCGCACTTGCTGTGGTCCACGAAGATGTACGGATTGTCCAGATCCACTCGGGCTTCCTCAGGACCCCGGGAGAGAAAGTATTCAGGGTGAGTGGCGAAATACTGGTCCAGGGGGGAAGAGGAGGCCACTATGACAGCCAGGGACGAGCCGCCCCGCCTGCCCGCCCTTCCCGCCTGTTGCCAGAAGGAGGAGCTGCTGCCCGGATATCCTGCTATCACCGAAGCGTCCAGTCCTCCTATATCGATGCCCAGCTCCAGGGCGTTGGTGCTCACCACGCCCTGAATATCGCCCTCCCGCAGGCCTTTTTCGATAGCCCGGCGCTCCGAGGGCAAAAGACCTGAACGATAGGCGGAGATCTTGATCCCCTCGTTGTCGTTGAATGGATTGGCCAGGCTCTGGTTCATGTAACTGGCGATCAGCTCTACCCTGAGCCTGGAACGTGCGAAGAGTATGGTCTTGACCCCTCTGCGCAGCAGTTCAAGGGCAATCTTCTGGGATTCGGTGGCGCTGCTTCTTCGCAGGCCCTGGACGCTGTCGATAAGCGGAGGATTGTAGAACACTATGGTCTTTTCCCCGGAGCCTGCGCTGCTGCGGTCCACAAGCTCCAGCGGTTCCTCGACGAGGGACTCCGCCAGACTCAAGGGATTGGCGATGGTGGCCGAGCAGAAAATAAAACTCGGCTTGGCGCCGTAAAATGCCGCTATGCGCTTGAGCCTTCGCAGGACATTGCCCACGTGGCTGCCGAAGACACCCCTGTAGCTGTGCATCTCGTCCACTACCACATAGCGTAGATCCGAGAAAAATCGTATCCACTTGGCATGATTGGGCAGAATGCCCGAATGGAGCATGTCCGGATTGCTTATGATTATCCTGCCCGAACTCCTGGCCGCGGTGCGCAGCGAAGAAGGAGTATCCCCGTCGTAGGTCTGGATTTTTATCGGCAGGGTACCCCCCAGGGCGATCTCGTTCAACTCGGCCTGCTGGTCCTGAGACAGGGCTTTAGTGGGAAAAAGATAGAGGGCTCTGGCTTCTTTGTTTTCCAACAAGGTCTGAACAACCGGCAGATTGTAGCATAGCGTCTTCCCCGATGCGGTCGGGGTTACGACGACAAAATTCTTCCTGGCCCTGCCCAAACGGTAGCACTCGGCCTGGTGGGAATAGAGGGAGGATATGCCCCGCAAACTCAGCGCAGCCACGAGAGAGGGGTCCAGATCCCCGGGCAATCCGGCGTACAGAGGCTCCCGGGGCGCTATCGTGGTACTCCAGGAGACTTCTCCTTGAGCCTTCAGCCAGGGTAGGAAATCGTCAGCGAATTTTGTAGCGGCTTTCTGCATCATAGGCTATACTTTACACACGCCGGGCGCGCGGGTAAACAGATGTGTACCTAAACCTAAGCCGACTCCAGCGTGAAAGGGGAGCATGTGCCAAAAGTACTGTCCATTGTCCTAGGCGGGGGCAAAGGAACCCGTCTTTTCCCTCTCACCAAGGAACGCTCCAAACCTGCCGTACCCTTCGGCGGCAAGTTCCGCATCGTGGATATACCAATCTCCAACTGCATTAACGCAGGCTTCAGAAAGATCTATATCCTCACCCAGTTCAATTCCGCGAGTCTCCATCTCCACATCGCCAGATCCTATAACTTTGACAGTTTTTCCGGCGGTTTCGTCGAAATCCTGGCCGCCGAGCAAACCCCTGTCCATTCAGGATGGTATGAGGGCACAGCGGACGCAGTGCGCAAGAACCTCATCCATTTCAGGCCCCAGAAGCCCACGCACTATCTGATTGTTTCAGGCGACCAGCTCTATAGGATGAACCTGGACGAGATGTTCGAGCAACACCTGAAATCCAAAGCCAGACTCACCATCGCAGGCACCCTTGTCGACAGGGAGACGGCTTCTGCCCTGGGCATCATCAAGGCAAAAGCCGATTCCTTTATCGAGCGGTTCCTGGAAAAACCAGGACCCAACAAGGATATCTCCGAATACAAGCTGCCCCAGGACATCAGGCCGGCCGATTCCTCCCGCGAAAAGGAATACTTGGCCAGCATGGGCATCTACATCTTCGACGCAGACCTTATGGAAGAGGCTCTAACGGGGGACGCCAACGATTTTGGCAAGGAAGTCATCCCTGAGATTCTCGAAAAGGAAAAAATAAACGCCTATCTCTTCGACGGATATTGGGAGGACATAGGAACCATTAAGAATTTTTACGACGCAAATATTCAGCTCACCGACATCAATCCCAGGTTCAACTTCTACGATGAGGAAAATCCCATCTATACCCACAACCGCAATTTGCCTTCATCCAAGCTGAACTACTGTACTCTTAACCAGGCCCTGGCCACCGATGGCTGCATCATCACCAACGCATCCATCCGCCGTTCTATAGTGGGAATACGAACGATCATAGAATCGGGGGCGAGCCTGGACGGCGTGGTATGCATGGGCGCCGACCACTATGAGAGCGAAGAGGAGAAAAGGCTCAACGAACGACAGGGAATACCCAACATTGGCATCGGCGGGGGAAGCATCCTGAGAAAGGCCATTATCGACAAGAACGCCAGGATCGGGCATAACTGCCGCATCGGTATCGACGATCTTCCCAGGCCTGAGGGAGAATACGCCACCCACTATATTGTGGACGGCGTCATTGTGATACCCAAGAACATGGTGGTTCCCGCGGGAACCGTCATCTAGCTCCTTTAGCCCCTGTAACGAGCCTCATGGGCTCTGCCAGTTCAGGGTCCACGGTAATATAATGGAGCTGAGCTTCCTCGGGGGTCAGGCCGACCAGCTCGTGGCTCATGTAATGAATCCAGGTCTCGTCCTCGGGCTTGAACATCTCGATCTTCCTGCACCAGTAGTCGGGCTTGAAAGGCTGCGAGTCCGGCAGGTATTCGCGTATCTTGTAATCGTGGACAGCGATTTTGACCTGTTCCCTGGGCAAGCCGCGCTCCATGATAACCTTGGCCAAGTGATTGATTGTCCTGCCTGAATCATAGACATCATCCACCAGGAGCACCCTGTCTCCGCCCCGCAGAAAATCAGGATTGTAGGTCCAGCCGTCTATCTTGATTGTTTCCCGGCTGTTTACGCCGACATAGGAGCGGGCTACCACTGCGGCGTAGAAAACCGGGTGGTCCTCGCCGCGGATAAACTTGAAATACTCGCTCATGACGTTGCCCATGTAGGCTCCTCCGCGGAGCGACACGTAGATAACGTCAGGGATAAAACCGTCTTTATAAATCTTGTAGGCTAGTTTTATGGCGTTGTTGCGAATCGTGTCGTACGGTATGAATTCCTTGTGCATCGGAACCTCTCGGGCGAAGGATCCCTCTCAGGCTTAATCCCCTTTAGGCTGGACGGAAATCCAGGAAGCGAGTCGGGGTAAAAGCCCGAAGGGCAGCCGCCTGTCTCTCGGCGGGACAGGCGGCTGCCGGGTTAGAAGCATCGAATATACCGTTAGTTTTTATTATATGCAAGTGTTTCGATAATCTGCTCGTCCCTCACGACGGTAAAGCTCAGCTTCCTGTTCTTCTGGTCGTTGATGGTCCTGTAGAACCATACGATATCTTTTAGCTTCTCATCGTTGACCTTGATGATTATGTCGCCCGCTCGCAAGCCCATGACCGAGGCAGGGCTGCGTGCCGCCACATCGGTGACGAAGAGGCCGCCCTTTGCGCTCTCGGGAACCTTGGCCTTATCGATGGATTCGGATTCAAGCGATATGACAGAGAGTCCGGGGAAAAGATCTTTGTTGTTGCTGGCTACACCCGTGTCTCTAAGGTCTATCTTTACCGTAAGGTTCAATCGCTCACCGCCTCGGATGAGGTTGATGGTGGTTGTATTTCCCGCAGGAATGTCCCCTACCCTCCGCACCAGATCTTCCTGGCTCTTGACCTCTGAGCCGCCGATACCGGTAATGTAATCGCCGGCGACGATGCCCGCCTTATAAGCCGGTCCATTCTTGAAGACGCTGGATACAAAGGCCCCCTTATGTCCGTCAAGGCCGAGCTCCTTCATGGTCGCCTTGTCCCTGCTCATGTCTAGAAGGCTCACACCCAGCCAGCCGTAGCGGACAGCTTTATACTCGATAAAATCGTCTATTGCGGTCTTTATATTATTGATTGGAATCGCGAAGCCTAATCCTGCCGAAGCACCCGTGGTCGAAGCTATCCATGTGTTAATGCCGATAACTTCTCCCCTGATATTCACCAGAGCTCCACCCGAGTTGCCCTTGTTGATCGCGGCGTCGGTCTGGATAAAATCGTTGATATTGCCGTCCGGGCCACCGTCCCTGCCGATGGCGCTGACAATGCCGGCGGTCACCGAGGAGATGAGCCCGAAGGGGCTGCCCAATGCTATAGCCCAGTCCCCTACCCTGACCTTGGAAGAGTCGCCCAGGCTCGCAATGATTATATTTTCATCGCTGGTCTCGAACTTTACCAGGGCGATGTCCTTGCGCTCATCGCCGCCCACGAGGCTGCCCGGATACTCCCTACCGTCGCTCATGATCACCGTGATCTCTTCGGCATTGCCTGCCACGTGGTTATTGGTGAGCACATAGACGGTCTTGCCCGTCCGGCGCACGATCACGCCCGACCCCAGGCCTTCCTGTCTGTATTGGGGCGTTTCTCCCTCACCCTGGTTGTTTTTGGGTCCAAAGAAAAATTCCCAGGGAATGCTGGGCTGAGCCTTGGGAGCTTCCGTCGCCTTGTCCACCACCTGGAGCTCCACCACCGAGGGCAGGACCTTGTCCGACACATAGCGGAAGGCAGTCTGCAGGGCTTCCGCCTGGGAAAGGGCCGCCCCTATCTCGGGACTCACCTGAACTTTAGGGCTCTCCGCCTCCACCACCGGGAGCGCTGAGGCGCTTTTGCCCATAAAGGCTCGGCCTCCGATAAAGGCGAAGGCAAAGCCAATGATGACCCCCAGTATGATGAGGTTTGCTACAAAGAATTTCTTGGAATAGAGTTTTCGGTCCAATGCCATATGATTTCTCCTTTGCTATTCCGAGCTGTACTACAATTGTGCCTTCAAAGGCCTAAAGGCCATTTGAAGGCTTCACTTCTTAAAATATAAGATAGCAATTTTCGTTACGGGAGAAAACATCGAAATCGAAAGGACAGAACGTGATGCTGGAGAACTGCCTAGAATTGCCAAGAGGTAAGCACTTCGTGGCCGGTTTCGGTGACGAGTACCGAATGCTCGTAATGGGCTGACAGGGATCCGTCCAGGGTGACGACCGTCCAGTCGTCATCCAGGGTTCGCACATCGCCTGTCCCGGCGTTGATCATGGGTTCGATGGCCAGCACCATGCCCGGAAGCAGGCGCGGATTGGGACCCGGGGAGACATAGTTGGGAATCTGGGGATCTTCATGCATCTCTAAACCCACGCCGTGGCCGCAGTATTGGCGAACAACGCCAAATCCCGCGCTCGTGGCATGCCTGAAGACCGCTCTGGAGATATCGTGAATTCTCGCCCCGGGCTGAACCGACTCTATGGCTTTTTCCAGGCATTCTCTGGTGACGCGCATTAGCCTGTCCGCCTCAGAACTCACGGCATCCACAGCCAAGGTTATAGCCGCATCGGAAAAGTATCCGTCCATGTCAATGCCGCAATCCAGGCCGACTATATCACCTTTGGCCAGGCGCCGATTGTCGGGGATGCCGTGGATGACCACCTCGTTGACCGAAAGGCAGAGCGTTGCAGGGTAACCCTCGTAACCAAGAAAGGCGGGCTTCCCTCCATGCCTAAGAATATAGTCCCGGGCAAAATGATCTAATTCCAGAAGGCTCACCCCGGGCAGCACCCTGGGTTTTATTTCCTCAATAAGCCTGGAGAGCAGAGAACATGATTTTCGTATACCCTCTATCTGTTCTTCGTTCTTTCTTCTGATCATATGGGCTGCCGCATCCTTTCCGATTCCAAGTCCCTTCGTATGCCGTCCAGCACGCCGTTTATGAACTTGTATGATTCCTCGGAACCGTATTCCTTGGCAATCTCGATCGCTTCATCGATGCTAATGCCGGGAGAAATCCCGGGCTGGAAGAGCAGGCAGGCCACCCCCATTCTGAGAATTGCCAAGTCCACTTTTTTAAGCCGCTCGAACGGCCAGTGGGCTAGGTGCCTTGTTATCCTGCGGTCGATCTCTGTGGCATTCTCCACGGCTTGAGCGATCATCAACCTGGTAAAGGCGAGAGTTTCCTCATCCATCTGGCTGAGCTTGCCCTGATCCAGCCAATTGAGGCTTAGAAGTTCCTCGACGGAAGATTTCGATGCCTCCCAGGCGTAGAGAGCCTGGAAAGCCAGGATTCTGGCTTTTCTTCGTGCGGACATCGCTAGTAACTCGTCACCATTTAAGCTGTTCTTCAAAAATTTTGATGCTCGCCTCGGCCCTCAGTTTTTCTATGAGCTCCTTTTCCAAGGTATCCAAGAACGTGCTTTGCTTATCCTGGGCGACCTGGACGGCGAGGAACTGTTGAATTGTCATATTAGGGTTCCCCGGCACGGTATCCGCCAGTCCGAGCTGCTTTTGCGGAAGGAACTCATTGGCCCGCACGATGCGGTATCCGGTGGGGGATTCGACCACCGGCGATATTTCGCCGGTTTTCAGCTTGAATACAGTGTCGAAAAGCTCGGAGCCGAAGAGAGCCTTGTTCTGAGTAGTCTTCTCGATGTAAAGGGAGGGTATGGACTTGTAGCCAGCTTCATCGCCGGCCCTGAGCATATATTCGTCAAACTTGGCGGAGTTAATCTTCAGGGCGTTTGCCACCGACTGGAGGCTGTCCCTTCCCTTTTTCGCATCAGCCTCGCTTTTACCCCGGGTATCGACGTAGAGCACGCTCACCCTCATGGTATCTGGCCTTACCAGAGAAGCTTTGGACAGATCATAGGCCTTTAGGATTTCATCGGCCGACGGCTGCTGGAGAACAGCCTTGAGCCCGTCGGCATGCTTGGCCTGTACATAGGTTTCGAAAAGCATTCGCTGCTTGACATAGACCTTGGGAGCCACGAAAACACCGGTTGCCTTGAGCTGTTTTTCCAAATCGGCGTCGGTGGCGGCGGACCCCAGCGAGGCCTTCATCTGGGCGACAGCCTTGTTGACCTCCGAGTCAGGAACGCTGATTTTTTCCCTTTCGCAGTACTGCACGAAGAGAAGGCTGTTTATCCTCGCGTCCAGAACCTGTTTGATCTGGTCAAGGGTAAAGGTTGCACCGGTCGCCTTCTGGAGGTTCTCGACATCGGTTTTTAGCTGACGTTGAGAGATCGCCTCGGTTTTGACGAGCTTGATCGTAGCCACCGTCTTGTCTATTGTGGTCTGGGCGCCAAGAAATTGAAGCAGTCCAAACAGGAGTATGCCTGGTAAAAAGCGTTTGATCATCGTGTTTCGCTCTCTTTCATAGTTGGTTTGCCGCTCATCATACCACGGCAAGCGCTTTACAAACATAATAACACCCGAAAAAGCCTCGAGTATCCTAATAAATCCTAAAACCCTGCTTCACCAAGCCGCTTTTTCACCGCAGCCAAGCCCGGAAGCTTGGGAACCATGACTTCAGCCCTGCCCAGTGCATCTCTAGCCTGATCCCATTCTTTTCGCCGCAGATGGACCTCGGCTTTTTTCCGCAAAAACTGAGCTGAATCTCTCAGACCGATACCCAAGCTAATGGCTTCTTCAAGCCGGTCAAGGTAGTCGTCCTCATCGATGCGGCCGGGCATTTTCTGAAGCAGCAAAGTCCTGAACTTCAAGGCTACCACATCGAAATAGTACCGGAACCAGGCTTTTTCCTGCTCCATGACGATAAGGCGTTTGTAAATGCCGTAGGCTTTGAGCAGTCGGCCCCGCTTCTCATATTCTTCGGCAAGGCAATACTCGGCATCCATAGCTTCGCCCCGCTCTATCCAGCGCTCAAGCCTGAAGTCTCCGAAGGATTTGGACCTCTCGTAGACAGCGATCGCTTCATCCTCAAGGTTGTGTAAAAGATCGAAAATGATGAGTTTGGCCTGGCTCTCGGGATCGAAAGTCCTGGACTTGAGGAAGATCCGGTAATCGAATCCGCCCTGTTCTAACTGCTGGCGCCTCAGGCTTCGGTCGTAGGCCCGCCGTTTTTCCGCATCCGAGAGAATTCTGTAAGCCTCGAGGATGAGACGCATGGCTGATTCGCGCACGGAGGCCACGGGAGCCGAGTCATGTTTTTTTCGGCTCTGGGATTCCGAGCCTGTTGATACAGCCTTGCCGCGTCCCGGGCCTTCCATGTCAGGATGGTATTTTTTGGCTTTTTTCCTGAAGGCGCTTTTTATCGTGCTCTGGTTGGAGTCCGGTGAGACGCCCAGGACCTCGTAGTAATTTTCCATGTCTCTTTAGCCTCGTACGAGCGGGGCGCCGCGAGCCGCGGCAGCAGCCTCGGTCTCGTTCGAGATTAGTTCGGCCATGGTCAGCACCAGGCCTTCCTTCTCCAGCAAACTCATAAAGCGGCTAAGTTTTTTTCTTTTTAAAAATCCTCTTGCCCAAAGAAGTGCCATCGAACGTTTGCCCACAAGCATGCCGGCGCTGGAAAGGATATGGCTGAGCTTATTGTTCTTGAGCCTGGCCATGCTCGCCGAATCCGAACAGAACACCAGGAAGTCGTAGCTCGAAAGTCCCGTACCGGAACCTGTCACCACATCGCAGTCCTGTCCCGTAGCCTTGAACTCTCGGCCGACAGCTTGAGCTATCTTTGTAAGTTGTTCGCTTTTTTTCTCGCTCAGCGCGACGACCGCAATGCGCATCTGTACATGCTAGAGAAGGGCTTAAGCCGCTTCCAGCGTCAATTCGACGTTTGGGTGGTCGATTCGACGGGAGCTTGCTGCTCGAGGGCGTTTCCCTCCGGTGCAGGTTCGCCCTTCCACCACTCGGCGTTACCGCTCTCTTGGCTCTGCTGGGTTGCGAGGGTCTCAATGTTGCCTGTGGAAGACTTATTGATGATAGCCAAGGTAAAGGCGGTGACGAAGAAGAGCGCACCCAGTACATAGGTTATTTTGACAACGATATTCGAGGCTCTGGACCCGAAGGCGCTGGAAGAGCCGCCGGAGAAAATGCCGCCGATGGAATCGGAATCCTCATCCTGCACGATGACGAGGAAAATGAGGAGAAGGCAAACGATAACAAAGAGGATGAGGAGCAGGACTGCAAAGAAACCCATGGTAAGGACTCCCGACTATGCAAAAATATCGTCCGCTTCCGCATACAACGGAAGCGGTGCAGTATCTTATATGGAAATAAGCTTTAGCATCAAGGGCTTGGCGAAGAATTGTCAAGCCTATCTGAAGGCGGCAATGGGGACAAAGCTGTCGGCTTTGAGGCTTGCTCCGCCCACCAGCGCTCCGTCGATATTGGGCTTGGCCATGAGAGCGACCACGTTGTCCGGCTTCACCGAGCCGCCGTACTGGATGAGGGTGGTCTTGGCTACGGCCTCTCCGTAGAGAGCAGCGAGAATCTTGCGGCAATAGGCATGTACGGCGTCTGCGTCTTCGGGACTGGCTGTCTTTCCGGTGCCAATAGCCCACACTGGCTCGTATGCTATGGTCACCATGCCCATGGCTTCGGAGCTCACGCCAGCCAGGCCTTCCTTCAGCTGGGTCTCGATCACCTTCTCCAGTCTGCCCGATTCACGCTCTTCCAGGGTTTCACCTACGCAAAGAATGACTTCCAGGCCATGGGCGATGGCCAGCTTCACCTTCTTGTTGATCAGCGCATCGTTCTCGAGGTAGCTGTGCCGCCGCTCAGAGTGGCCCAGAATCACCACCTGGACGCCCAGATCTTTGAGCATAAGGACCGACACCTCGCCGGTATGAGCGCCCTGTTCCTCAGGTCCCATATTCTGGGCGCCCAGCAGAATGTTACTCCCTGACAGAACCTTGGATACTTCCGAAAGAGCTGTAAAGGCTGGTGCCACCATGAGCTTTTCCTTGCAGCCTGCAAGCCTGCTCTTCAGCTCCGAGGCCAGGGCTACCGATTCGGCCGCGGTCTTGTGCATTTTCCAGTTGCCGGCGATAAAGTATGAACGCATCTATTTCTCCTCCAGACATGCTATTCCGGGTAGAATCTTTCCTTCCAGGTATTCCAGGCTGGCTCCGCCGCCGGTGGATACGTGACTCATCCTGTCGGCAAGGTCGAACTTGTTCACCGCCGCCACCGAGTCGCCGCCGCCCACCACGGTTAAGGCGCCAGCACCGGTGGCCTCGGCCACGGCTTTCGCTATTTCCAGTGTCCCCTTTGCGAAGGCTTCAAATTCGAAGACCCCCATAGGGCCGTTCCAGAGTACGCTTTTAGCCGAGGCCAGGACTTTTCGATAGGAATCCAGGCTCTTGGGTCCCACATCCATGCCCATGAGGTCTGCAGGTATGTTCTGGCCGGTCACTTCAACTGGCTTGGCATCAGGGGCGAAGGATGAGGCGCAGACATGGTCCAGGGGCAGTAGAATTTCAACACCAGCCTTCTCTGCCTGGGTCAGGAGTTCCTTGGCCATATTCACGAAGTCCGGCTCCACCAGACTCAATCCCACCTGGACACCCTTAGCCCTGAGGAAGGTGTAGGCCATGCCGCCGCCGATGATGATGGCGTCTGCATTTTTTATTAGGCTCTGGAACACGGCGATCTTGGTGGAGATCTTAGCCCCGCCGATGATGGCGACCATGGGTTTTGGGGGTGACTTGAGCATAGGCTCCA
>DFYR01000078.1:0-130 GCA_002383375.1 Spirochaetaceae bacterium UBA4077 | reverse complement strand
CGGTGGAAGCATGGGCTCTATGGGCTGTGCCAAAGGCGTCGTTGACGTAGATATCGCCGTAGGAAGCCAGCTCTTTGGCCAGAACCTCCTGGGCTGACATGTCTTTGGAGCTCTCTTCTTTATGGAAACG
>DFYR01000062.1 GCA_002383375.1 Spirochaetaceae bacterium UBA4077 | reverse complement strand
ATAACTCCCACGCGAAGCATACCAAGTTGGTCCCCTGCCTTCTTCATGAAGTTGGCAGGCAGTATTTGGGCAGAATAAAAAAGTATCCATCATTTCCCCCTTGTCATGATGCTTTCTACAAGGAGGTACGCTCTTCTACCCTCTGCCTACTTCAATTGTGCAGGCTTCGTGACACTAAGAACTCCTTCACAAACCGGTCCTGATACACACCATGGTTCCGTTCTACCCGCCCCTTGGCTTCAGGGGAGTATGCTTTGATCACCTCCATGCCCAATCGTTCACATGCCCGCTCAAAATGGCTCTGCGGAATAATGCCTTTCAGCTGTTCCTCGATCGTTGGCTCGCGGTCCAACACAAAGGCATTCTTCCGATCGCAGTAGGCTGCCTGGAGTATTCTATATTTCTCTATCCATGCCTATAGAAGCCTCATAGCTGCGTCCGTTGTCTCCTTCGGGCTAAGAAACGCCAAGGTCGTCCCGGTCGCGTCGTCGACCCTGTTCATAAGGCAACACCGTGGACCTCGCCCTTCAAACCACTCGTGATCGCTCCCGCCAAATTGCACCAGCTCGCCAAAGCGTTCCCTCGGTTGCCGCCGGGCATGGTAGCTTCGTGCCCGTTTTGTGCGGTGCCACAGCCCTTCCCTGATCAGAAGCTGCCGTAGCGTCTCGACGTTGATACTGATCCCATCCCGCTCCTGCAGCTTCTCGCACGCCAGGGTGGGTCCAAATCCACCGTACACCCTCCGATATGCTTCGAGAACTCGCTCCTTGAACACGCTGTCCAGGTGGTTGTTGGAGGTACTTCCCTGCAGCCCGTGCAGCAATCCTTCGTCACCGTTCTGCCGGTATCTGCGGAATATACTCTTTGCCTGCCGATAGCTGATTTTCAGCATAACGCTCGCCGCTTTCAGGCTAAGCTGCCTTGCTACCACCATCGCCATTGCCTTGCTTCGCAACCGTTCTTTCTGTCCCATGGGTAGTTTCCCGGCCATCTTCTGCTCCTGGCTTCCATTCTACCAAGGGGACATTTCTACTGTGTTCACCAGGAGACATTTCTACTTGGGTCTGACACTAAAACATAAAAGCTAGGCAAAAACCCGAGCCTGTGGTATCATCTTCAAGATCATCGCGCTGTGCAGTGCGCCAAGGAGCAGGTATGAGGAGTGAGGGCGCAGACCTAGAGATTCGCTATTGCAGAGAGGACATTGACCCCGAGGTGGCTGAGCGCCTGGTAGTGCGCATGCCCGAAGGAACAATCACCCTGAGCCCTTCTGGCGACGAAAAAATCCATGTTGAATACGAACTGCACGGCCACGCCTCGCTCTTGCCGTCATGGATGACCTCGGTGCGGCGGCACGACAGGATTCTCATAATCTCCAACGATAGTCCGAAGGATATCTACACAGCAAGCGTAACGCTGGAAGTGCCGGCCTGCATCAAAGATCTCGAAGTCCACAGCATGAAGGGCGAGATTGATATCAGGGATTGCGAGTCCGACATTCTGGCCATCTCGGAGTTTGGCGCCGTGCATATCCATGGTGGGAAAAGCATCGAAGCTTCCAGCGTTCAGGGTTCGGTAACCATCCTGAACTGCGGATCGGCCACGGTGAACACCATAGATGGCTCGGTTAAATGCTCCAAGGTAAACGGCTCACTCCACATAGAAACCCAGGGAGGGGACATCCAAGCTTCGCGGGTCAAGGGCAACGTGATCGCTTTAACTAAGGACGGGGATATTTCGGTGTTCAAGCCCGAGGGGAGAATACGCCTCATTTCCCACGACGGGGATATCGAGCTGGAGCTCTCGGGCAGCTTCGGAGGCGGAGAGGCAACGACCTATTCAGGCGATATCAACCTCATGCTCGAGCAGGCCAACGTGGAATTCCGCGCCGAAACGCTTTCGGGACAAATCAGTTCACCGGGCACTACCATAGCNNCATGTGAAGAGTGTACTGGGCGATATAGAAGTAGAGTAAAGCAAAACTAGAGCGGTAATTGGCCGGGGCAATAAGCCATGCCAACAGTCTCGGTAATAAGGCCGCGCCAAAGGCTATGCAAACAGTCGTATAAACGGCATAACAGCTTTAGCGTGGCCTTCGACTTTCAGTCTTTGGCGAAAAGCCACCGGATCTGCTTTTTATACAGTTGGTTAATCGCATGACGTTTGATTTCCTGCTTTGCCGACAGCTCCCTCCCGGGCTGGAAAGCCTCGGGCAGAAGGACGAAGCGGAAAATCCTCTCGAAGGGCTTAAAGCCGTTCTTAGGGCTGATGAGGCTCGATATTTCCGAATCGATAAGTTCCTTCACCACCGGCAGCTGCAGGAGCGTCTCGTAATCGTTGTAGGGAATGCTATTTTCCTCTGCCCTGGCGAGGAGCCCCTCCTGTTTGGGAACGATGAGTGCGGCCAGAAATCTTTCATCCTGTCCTAACACGACAGCCTGCTGAATATAGGCGCTCTCGGCCAGCCGCTGCTCGATGGGCAAGGGTTCTATGTTTTCGCCTCCCCTTAAGACGATCGTGTCCTTGGCTCGTCCTGTAATTTTTATCTCGCCGTCATAGCTCAGCATCCCCAGGTCTCCCGTATCCAGCCAGCCGTCCTTGTCCAGTATCCGAGCGGTGAGATCGGGGCGTTTATAATAGCCCAACATCACCTGGGGGCCCCTTACATGGATGACGCCCTTATGACCTGGGCCGAGAATCTCGCCTTTTTCACCCACAATTTTAATTTCTGTTCCCTTATGGATAGGACCCACGGTGCCGATGACGGGGTGGGTTTTCAGCCTGACACCGAGGATCGGAGCCGTTTCCGTGAGTCCGTAGCCTTCCAGAATCAGTACGCCGATAGCGTCGAAAAAGCGGTCCACAGAGCCTGGCAGGGCTCCTCCGCCTGATACGCCGGCAATAAAGTTCCTGCCCAGCTTGGTTTTGATCTTTTTAAATACCAGGATATTGCCCAAAGCCCAGAGTGGGGCTAGTAACAGGAAAGGCACAAGGACTGCTACGATTTCCAGGATCCGGCTACGGGGACTGAAGCGGGGATATCGTCCCAAAAGATGATTTCGGAAATAAGCAAAACTTTCTCCGATACCGATGAAAAATCCAAAGAGAACCCGCTTTATCTTGCTCGATTGCCTGATGTTCTTGTATATCCCGTCCTTGACCGATTCCCAGATTCTAGGCACAGAGGGGAACCAGTGGGGTTGAACGGCCTGCATATCCGCCAGCAGGATTGAACCGATGGGCTTGGAATAGGCTATCGTCGCCCCGCACTGGAGTATCAGGTACTGAAGTATCCGTTCGAAGGAATGCCAGACCGGAAGCACAGAAAGAAATATCTCGCCAGGATTTACGCCAATGAGCCCGGGCAGGTAATCGGTTTGATGCAGGAAATTGCCGTGGCTGAGCATGACGCCCTTGGGATCGCCGGTAGTACCGGAGGTATAGATGAGAGTTGCCAGATCCCCCCTGGCACCCTTTGCAGCTTCTGCTTCGTAAAAATCCGGGTGATCGGTCAGATATTTTTTCCCGGTTTCGAGGATTGCAGGGTAGGGGTAGACCGTAATGCCCTGGATTTTCACTTCCTGCAGCGTAGGTTCATCTGCAGGATCGAAGAGGATCAGAGTATCGAGTTGGGGCATGGAGGATCGGACTTCCAGAATTTTCTTTAACTGTCTTTCGTTTTCCAGAATGGCGAACCTGCACTCGCTCCATGAAAGGATATAGCTGATTTCCTGTACCGTGGCGTCGCAGCCCCGAGGCACGTCGGCCGCTCCTAGGCCGAGGAGGGCTAGGTCGGCGGTGAGCCATTCCTTTCTATTGTCCGCTATCAAGCCCACCTTGTCGCCCCTGGATACTCCTATAGCTTTCAAGCCTGCGGCGAATGATGCGGCGGCATCCTTTAATTCCTTATAGCTAGTCGGCTTGAAGACTCCATCGCCGTCCTTGGAAAGCTGTGCGACAGCGTAGGGCTGTTTGGCCGTCATCTCCAGAAACATTTGAGCAATGGTCTGCGCCATGGGCGCTCCTTGAGTTCGAAGTTTACAATAAAACTATAATTGTAAAACTGTTAATTCGTCAATGGGCGAGCGAACTATAGCGGTCCCCGGGTACCTGATCGAAGTAGGCGGTGAAGGTTTCGGCCATCGTACTCAGGCAGGAGCTGTTCATTGTTTTATATTTTATGTGATGGGCGAAGGAGAATTGTTCACAGTAATATGAAAAGAAACGGCGGGCGCTTTCAAGCTGCCAGGCATCGGGGAGATAAAGCTCGACCAGGCTAATAAAGCGAAGCCCGACTGCCAGCCTGTCAATAGACCCATCGTGAGCCAGCCATGAATGGATCGCCGTGCGCGACGACTTCGCCGATGTCGAGGCTCGCAGG
Organism: Spirochaetaceae bacterium UBA4077; assembly: GCA_002383375.1. Classification (GTDB taxonomy): domain Bacteria; phylum Spirochaetota; class Spirochaetia; order Treponematales; family Rectinemataceae; genus UBA2256. The sequence goes on along the minus strand of DFYR01000062.1, from coordinate 118,431 downwards.
AGGGTGAATATCCAAGGCCTCCGTACAGCCTCCCTGCCTATCATGGCTGCATAGACCCCCGGTTTGGCTGCGCCGGTTTCCTGGTCGGTGACTTCTTCCTCAAGTCTTTCAACAAAGGTTTTCTGATTGCGGACGCCTGCTTCCTGCCAGGTGGTGCCTAATTCTTTCCTGCTGGTCAGCTTCGCGAGCTGGGCGGCATCGGTGATGTCGCCATTGGCCACCAGGGGGCAGGAAATGTCCTTGGCAAGCCTAAGGCTGTACTCGTGCCTGGCCTTGCCCTTGAATTTCTGGCCGTCCTGCCGGGGATGGAGACTGAGAAAATCCAAGCCTTTGTCGGTTATACGCCGACAGAAGGCCAGAAGCCTGTCGTAATCATCGTCGGGACCCATCCGAACCTTGGCCGAAAGGATGCCGGGCCAGACAGACCTGGCTGCCGCTACCAGTTCCGCCGCCGACTCCGGATCCGAGCTCCATGCTGAACCTCCTCCCTTGCTCCGTATATGGGGAGCCGCGCAGCCGAAGTTTATATCTACGCCTGCGGGGAGCCTTTCGGGAGAATTGTCCTTCAGCTTAGTGCAAGCGGCGGCCAGGCTACCGGCGCTCCGGGCATAAAACTGGACCGATGTCCGCTCAGGCCTGGGGCGGGAATCGGTATAGACCGACTCGAAGGGCGCATTGGAGATATAGGCTTCGGCACTGGCCATTTCGGTGAAGGCATAATCGGGACCGCCGAGTTCTTCCAGGAGTGTTCTGAAAGCGCGGTTGGTTATGCCCACCATAGGAGCCAAGAGGAAGGAGCCGCTGGAAAAGGGAAGCATTGGGCCGATAGTATACGCCAAAGGCTGTCGCGACAAGAAGCCAATGCTGAGGATACTCCTGTGCATGAGTTGACTTAACGGTGCTCTTCGGGTATAAAACTCAGGCGCAATTCCCCGATTCGGATCCTAAATCCGGGGGTATGTGAATCTATAAATAGGATCCAAGTTCCCTTTACTGTTCAGGAGGAATCCGTGAGCGTCAAGATTAGGCTCAAGAAATTCGGCGCCAAAGCCCGTCCCTATTACCGCATCGTCGTCATGGACAGCCGCTCGCCCCGCGACAGCAAGACCATCGACGAGATCGGCCTGTATCATCCCATCGAAGCCGAGGACAAGCAGATCAGAATCGATGAGGAGAAGGCCAAGTTCTGGCTCTCCAAGGGCGCCCAGCCCAGCGACACCGTCCGTTCGCTTCTCAACAAGAAGAGCATCCAGGTCAAATAAGCTGCGGCGTAGCCGTTGTCCGATCGCCGGGGGAGCTATCCTCCGGCGGCCTGTTCTTTTCTAATCAAGGAGAATCACGTGGAACGCGACTTAGTCGAGTATATTGTCAAATCTCTGGTCGACGAGCCCGAGGCTGTCGAAATCAAGGTAATTGAAGGCGAGAAATCCACCATCCTCGAGCTCAAGGTAGCCGAGGCTGATATCGGCAAGGTGATCGGCAAGAACGGCCGCATCGCCAAGGCTATAAGGACCATTCTCTCCGCCAGCGCCAACGCCCAGTCCAAGCGGGTAATCCTGGAGATTCTGGACTGATCTTTTTCGATGAACGACAGGCCTGAGAACGAATTGCTGGCGGTCGCCAAGCTCGGCGCCCCACGGGGAGTGAAAGGGCTTGTGAAGGTTCATAGCTATTCTGGAGACTTTTCCCACATCGAATCGTTGAAGCAAGTCCTCGTGGCTCCCGACGGGGAGCCCGGCAAGGGTAAAACTCTGAAGGTGAGCCTTGTCGAAACAGGTGAGCGAGGACTGGAGATGGGATTTTCCGGCTATGAATCGCCGGAAAAAGCAAGAGAGCTCACCGGGCTGCTCCTTTACCTTCCCAGGGAAGAGGCGAGTCCTCTGGGTGAAAATGAATACTACATCCATGACCTGGTGGGACTGCGGGTGGAGTGCGGCGGCCTGGATGAGGGCTTTATCGAAGCCGTCCTGGAAGGAGGCGCCGACCCTCTCCTGGAGATGCGAAAGGTCGATACAGGAAGGACAGTACTCATTCCCTTCCGCAATGAATTCGTGGGCAGGGTGGATCTGAAGGAGAAACGCCTAGAGCTCCTGGCCGGGTGGCTGCTGGAATGAAACTGATCATACTAAGCCTTTTTCCAGAGATACTCAAAGCCTACTTCGAGGCCTCTATCATGAGGCGCGCCGTGGCAGCCGGCCATGTGGAATACTCCCTGGTCAATATCAGGGACTACGCCACGGACAAGCACCACAAGTGCGACGATGAGGTGTTCGGCGGCGGAGCCGGAATGCTCATGAAGCCGGAACCTCTGGACAAGGCCTTGGAGGCCGCAGGCTCGCCGGGGCTGCGGACGGTCTTTGTAAGCCCTTCGGGGAGGCTTCTCAACCAAGCCTACGCCCAGGAGTTGTCCCGGGAGAAGGAATTGGTGATTCTCTGCGGCCGCTACGAGGGCGTGGATCAGCGGATTATCGACAGCAGGATAACCGACGAGATTTCAATCGGCGATTATGTGCTGTCCAGCGGCGAGGTGGCGGCCATGGTCCTGGTGGACGCAATTTATCGGCTTAAACCTGGGGTAATATCGGGGGAATCGCTGGAGGAGGAGAGCTTCTCCAAGGGGCTCCTCGAGTATCCCCAGTATACACGCCCGGCACTTTATGATAATATGCGAATTCCCGACGTTGTTCTGTCGGGTAACCATGCACAAATCGCACGGTGGAGGCTCAAGGCAAGCATCCTCAAGACGCTGGCCTACCGCCCCGAGCTTCTTACGAATGACAATCTGGCGGAAGATGCCGCCCGGTTGTTGCGCGAGGCAATCGATGAAGGGGGATGGCATGAACCTGGTACAGTCCATTCAAGCCGAACAGATGAAGAGTGAGCTCCCCGCGTTTCAGGTGGGCGACACCGTACGCGTGAGCTTCAAGATCGTTGAAGGAAAAACCGAACGCGTCCAGGCCTATGAGGGTCTGGTCATTGCCGTCAAGAATGCGGGTGTAGGCAAGACCTTCACAGTGAGAAAGAATTCTTACGGCGTCGGGGTAGAACGCGTGTTCCCCCTCAACTCGCCGAGAGTCGAGAAGGTAGAAGTGCTGCGCCGAGGCAAGGTGCGCAGATCCAAGCTCTACTACATCCGGACCAAGGTGGGTAAGAAGTCCAAGGTCAAGGAGCTTATCGTATCCAGCAAGAAGGACGAAAAAGCTGCCGAACCTGCCGCTCCCGCCGACAAGGCATAGAAGGATTTTTCGACTTCAATGGGCTGCCTTTCGAAGGCAGCCCTTTTTTTGCCCGCATTTTGAAGCATAGAGCGCGGTCTGCCACGTTATCGGATCATGGAAGAGCCTCTTTCCTCCACCGGGTTCGGCCGGGCGGGGGAGGAACGAATTGCCTCGCTGCTGGCAGCCGAGGGTTGGAGCCTCTTGGAACGCAATTATCGCGCCGGCAAGGGCGAGATAGACATTATCGCCGAGCGGGACGGTCTAATCGCCTTCATCGAAGTCAAACGCTGGAAAGCCTATGGATATCCGGCGCTGGAACGGGCTTTGAGCGCTGATAAAATCCGCCGGATCATCGAAACTTCTAAGATTTATCTGTCGACGTATCGAAAATATAAGAACCGTAGAATTCGATACGATGTCATTTTCCTTTTCCGCGACGGAGTTCCGATGCGATTCGAAGGAGCGTTCGACGAGACAGTATGAATAAAAAGGAAGCAGCCCGCAAGAATTCCTTGGACTGGGCGGGAAGCAGCCCGGTCGAGGGTGCAGTCACTGGTCCTCCCGGAGCCACGGCTCATCCGGATGTATACAAGGTCATTACAATGCGTCATAAATTGAACGACGACAGCTATGTGGACGGAGCAGTGACGAGAATTGCCAGTTTTTTGACCAGTCGATTGGACAAGAAGGAAAAGGATGGAAAATAACGGAAAAAAATCCTCCGGCCGCCAGGGTGAAGGGAACAGACGGCACAATCCCCGCCAAGCACAGGGCAAGCATGGGCGCCCTGGTCATGGGCAGGGTGGCAAGGTGCCCCGGGATAGCTCAACGCTGGGAGTCCGTAAGGAAGAAAAAAAAACCAGCCCGGCGCCTAAAGACTGTGCTATCTGCGGCAAGCCGATATTCGACCTTGCCGGGGCTTTGGCGGACAAGGAGAGCGGCAATCCTGTACATTTCGACTGCGCCCTCGAAAGGGTCACCGCGGCCGAGACGCTGGAGCCACAGGAAAAAATTGTCTACCTCGGGGCTGGCTGCTTCGGAGTCGTTGAATACCGCAAAGGCAACGACGGCGGTTTCGTGGTGAAGCGAAGGATCCGCTGGGAAAAGGAAGGGGAAAAGCAGCTCTGGCGCAAGGATCTTTCTTCATACATAACCAGGATATGATTGCCGCTGCAGTACCTTTGAGAGTAACGGAGGCTGGCCTGGAATGAGCAGGGCCTTTGTCGATGAAGATTCCAGCTCTGATGAAACCGACGATATGCATGAGATTCCCCTTCCGCTCGCCCCAGGGGTAAAAAATTACATGACCGCGGACGGAGCCCTTCGAATGATGGAAGCGTTGCGCACGCTGGTCGATGTAGAACGGCCCAGTGTCGCTGCGGCACTGGCCGCTGCCGATGCCCAAGCTAAATCAAAGCCACTTAGAGAAATTTCCCGTATCGATAGACGAATTTCCTATCTCAGCCGCATGAAAGCATTGATGGAGGTAGTCCAGCCGCCTGGGAGCCTTGAGCGTATGGTTTTCGGCCTAGTGGCCAGGGTCGAAGAAGAGGATGGAACAGAGACCTGCTATCGCATAGTCGGCGTGGACGAGAGTGATCCTGACCGAGGCTGGATTAGCTGGGCGAGCCCCGTAGCCAAGGCACTGATCGGCAAATCCGCTGGCGACCTGGCGGTGGTCAAGCTTCCCATGGGTGAGCGCCGAATGAAGATCCTCGGCATCGAATATGCGAAAGAAGAATGAGCGGCGTTCTGGTTTTACCTGGTATCCATGAGGTGCAAAGCCGCAGCGTCATTTATGGCGAGCATCCCAATCCTTCCTGGGCGAGGCGATCCTGGTTCTCCCTGGATGGAATCTGGAATCTTTCCAAGACAGGCAGGGCTGGAAAGACTTCAAGCCTTTCTGAGCAAATACAAGTTCCATTCCCCATCGGAAGCGGAGTCTCGGGCGTAGGATCTAAGGACAAGGGCAGCTGGCTCTATTCCAGGAGTTTCTCGCTGCCGGACCGCCCCGAAAGCCGCTGGATCCTCCACATAGGAGCCTGCGATCACGAGGCCAGGATCTTCGTCAATGGGATTGCGCTAGGAAAGCACCGGGGAGGCTATTCCTCTATTTCAATAGATATTAGCGAAGCAAGCCGTGCCGGCGACAACTCACTAGAAATTCTGGTCAAGGATTCTAGGAGTCCCTTCCTAGTGCGGGGCAAGCAAAGCTTTCTGCCCTTCCCCTTTCTGGTCTGGTATCCAGGCATGGCCGGCATCTGGCAGAGCGTCTGGATCGAGGAGACGGGAAGCCTCAGCATCGCAGACGCGAGTCTGGAGCAGGATTTTTCCATTTCGATGGTGAAGGGGAGAGCATGGCTACATTCCCTTACATGGAATGCCAAGCTTGGGCAAAGTGCAGTGCCGGGCCGAGAGGATCGCAAACCTGAAGGCGATGCTGAACTTCAACCTGAACCTTCGCTCAGGCTGGAAGTGTCGCTCATGCGCCCCGACGGGTCCCAGGCCTGTCTCGAAGCTTCCGGGCCCGACCTGGAGGGCGGTTTTTCCTTTGAGTTCGGCTTCGACACGGTAGGCGGTGCCCTCTGGTCGCCCGAGAATCCCGTGCTCCATCCTATTCTGTACAGACTCGTGAGGGGCAGCGAGGTTCTTGACCAGGTTGAAAGCTATTTCGGCCTGAGAAAAATCGGGCTTAAGGACGGGGAGTTCCAACTCAACGATCAGGCATTGCTGCTCAGGTTCGTCCTCATCCAGGGCTATTATCCCGGCGGATCCTATGCGGCGCCAAGCAGAGAGCTGATGGAAAAGGACATTTTGGCCGCCAAATCCATGGGCTTCAACGGCGCCAGGATCCACCAAAAGGTGGAGAGCCCCTACTTTCAGTATCTCTGCGACAGGCTCGGCTTTCTCACGAGTTTTGAAATGCCCTCCTTTTACCTGCCTTCGCGCAGGACCTTCGAAGACTTCGAAGCCGAACTGCGCTCCCTCATTGCCAGGGACATGGCCCATCCCTCCTGCGTGCTCAGGATATTGTTCAATGAAACCTGGGGCGTCTGGGGGATGTACGGCCGAGGTTCGGCAACCCGGCGTTTCGTGGTGGCCATGACGGAGCTCGCCAAGACTCTGGACCCGACAAGGCCCGTCATCGACAACTCCGGCTGGGAGCATTTGGGTGGAGATATCCTCGATATGCACCATTACCTGAAAAGTCCGAGTCTGGCCAGAACTTTCTACCAAGCCATCCAACGCCGGGATCCGGCAATCCTTTACGGTTTTTCAGTCCCAAAAGTCCTGGCCTTTAATCTTTTTTACCAGGTGGCGACCAGGACGCGCAGCCTCTTCATAGATCGCGACGCGCTGATCGGGGATAAGCCCCTCTTTTTAAGCGAATACGGAGGCTTCGGCTGGTACGAGACTGAAGGCAAGGTCGACACCGTCGAGCAGATCGGGGAGTACACGAGGGACATCGTGGATTCGGACCTTTTCTGCGGCTACTGCTACACCCAGCTCTACGACGTGGGCTCCGAGACCAACGGGCTTTTGACCGCGGACCGGAAGCCCAAGGTGGATATGAACGCGATGAGGAAAATCAACGAGTATCGGAAAAAGGCATCGCCCGAACTGGGAGAGGGACGATAATAAACCTACTCTTCAGTGCTGCCGCGTTTCCTAGGAAATCCATGCCTTGGAGGCTGCCATAAGGGAAAGGCGCCCAGTGGGGGTAGCGGAGAAGACCGGAGGGCGGGCCGCCGGGCGAACAACAGAGCTACAAGGCGATTTACACTATGCTAATCGTGGACGAACGGAGGCCCGCCCGAGGACTTCGGAGCGAGGGGGAGCAGCGCAGGGTCAAGCGGGTGCCTGTTAGTCGCCGCGGCCACTAGGCCGGCTCAACAATGAGCCCTGCTCCCCCCTTCAATATGACGCTATGGCCTGATCTCCGAAAATCCGCAATAGGGCACCAGGGCGGGGGGGATGGCCACCGAGCCGTCGGCTCGCTGGAAGTTCTCCAGGACGGCGATCATCGCCCTGGAGCAGGCCACCGCGGTGCCGTTGAGCATGTGGACGTGCTTGTTCTTGCCGTCATCGTCCTTGTACTTTATGTTGAGGCGCCGGGCTTGATAGTCGGTGCAGTTGGAGGTGGAGGTCACTTCGCCCCACTCTCCGCCATTCCGGCCGGGCATCCAGGCTTCCAGGTCCCATTTGCGGTAGGCCGGGGCGCCCAGGTCGCCGGTGCAGGTGTCCACGACCCTGAAGGGTATGCCGAGGCCGGAGAAGATTTCCTCCTCCACGCTCCTAAGATACTCATGCATGGCACCGGATTCTTCCGGCGAGGTGTAGGCGAACATTTCCACCTTGGTGAACTGGTGCACCCTGTAAAGGCCTTTGGAGAACTGGCCGGCGGCTCCGGCCTCGCGCCTGAAGCAGTGAGATACTCCGGCGAGTTTTAAGGGCAGGCTGGTCTTGTCGAGGATGGAGCCCGAGTAGTAGCCGCCCAGGGTGATCTCCGCGGTGCCGATAAGGCAGGTGCCTTCTCCTTCGACCGTGTAGATGTTGGATTCGGCGCCCCGGGGGTTGAAGCCGATGCCTTCCAGGATTTCGGTCTTGGCGATGTCGGGGGTCTGGAAAAGGGTGAAGCCCTTTTTCATGAGGATATCCAGGGTGTAGCGCACTAAAGCCATTTCCAGAAGGACGGCTTCATTCTTGAGGTAGTAGAACTTGGTGCCGGAAACCCTGGTGGCGGTGTCGAAGTCGATAAGGTCGAGTTCGGCTCCCAACTGCACATGGTCCTTGGGTTCAAAGTCGAATTTCGTGGGTTCGCCGACCCGCTTGACCTCGAGGTTGTCCTTGTCTTCCTTGCCCCGAGGCGCTTCGGGGTGGGCCATGTTGGGGATTTTAGCTCCCTCGATCGCCAGGCGCCGGTCAAGCTCGGCCAGGCGGGTTTCGGACTCGGCGATTTTGTCCTTGAGGAGCTTGCCCTCCTCGATTTTGGCCGCCCGGATTTCTGGATCGAGTTTGCCTTTCATGGAAAGGGCGTTTTCGTTCCGCTTTTTGCGCAATTCCTCCACTTCCCGCTGAAGGCTGTTTTTCTCGTCATAAAGAGAGACCACGAGATCCGCGTCGGCATCCATGTATCGCTCGGCGATGTTCTTTTTCACCTCGCCGAGGTTGTCTTTGATAAACCTGTAATCCAGCATAGCTCGATATGATACTTGGACTGGCTCGTACCATCAAGGCCGGGATGATCGCCCGGAGGCTTGGAACTTGAGATTTTTCTTTATAAGCAATATTCATTATATTAAAAAAAAGAGATACACGTCTATTTATAGACGGAGGTGCGCTATGATGAATAAATCGAAACTTATCAATCATTTGTCCGGATCGCTTCCCGCTTCTTCCTTTCCCGGCTGCATCGATGAGGATGAGGTTCTCGCCTTCAACCTGGATCAGGGGCGGAGGCTGCTGGTAGACAATGGGCTTCTGTGGGTGACCGTCCAGAACGATACGAATGACTACCTGGTGAGGGATCGTGAGGAGATGGCCGTCCCCGGCGGCAGGAAGATTGTGGTGGAAGCCGTGGAGCCCAGCTGCTTCGAGCTGGTCTGAGCTGGTCTGAGCCGCGTTCAACTGACTAAAGCCGCCATACCTTTTGAATGCCGCCTGGAACCGGAGCGAGCGACCTTGGTGCATTCACGGTAAAGCCTGTACCGGTTGGCTTCTTGAAGCGATGGCCTTTGCCGGAGTACCATCGTGGCGTGACAGACAGAATAGAGGCTATACGCAGCCGCCTGCGCCAGCTCGATGAGCAGGTGGCTGATCCGCAGATTTTCCGCGACCAAGCGGCATACAGAGAACTCATGCGCGAGCGGGCACGCTTGGGCGAGATCGACGATGTACAGAAGCGCTTCGATGAACTTTTATCCCAGATCGCCGACGCACGGGCGATGCTTGCGGCAGAATCAGATCCCGAGATGCTCGCGCTGGCCCAGGATGAGCTGGAGCTGCTGGAGTCCAGGAGAGAAGGACTGGAAAGCGCGCTTCAGGAACTCCTGGCGCCCCGGGACCCTCTGGCTGACAAGCCGGTTATTATGGAAATCCGTGCAGGCACAGGCGGCGAAGAAGCGGCCCTTTTCGCGGCCGATCTCTTCAGGATGTACTCCCGCTACGCCGATTCCATGGGCTGGCGTACCGAGGTGATGAGCGAAAACGCCACCGAGCTGGGAGGTCTGAAGGAAATTGTCTTCTCGGTGAACGGTGAGGCGGTCTACGAGCGGCTTCGCTGGGAATCGGGAGTCCACAGGGTCCAACGGGTGCCCAGCACCGAGGGCTCGGGCAGAATACATACCTCCGCTGTCACCGTGGCCGTGCTTCCGGAGGTGGAGGATACCGAGATCGAGATTCGCCCAGAGGATCTCCGGGTCGATGTCATGCGCTCGGGCGGCCCCGGCGGGCAGAGCGTCAACACCACCGACTCGGCTGTTCGCCTCACTCACCTTCCCACAGGCCTGGTGGTCCACTGCCAGGACGAAAAAAGCCAGATAAAGAACAAGGCCAAGGCACTGCGCATACTGCGCGCCCGGCTTTTCGAGATGGAAGAGGCCAAGCGTCAGGCCGAACGGTCGGCTGAACGGAAAAGTCAGGTCGGAACAGGTGAGCGGTCGGAACGGATCAGAACCTATAACTTCCCCCAGAACAGGCTCACCGATCACCGGATCGACCTGACCCTCTACAAGCTCGACCTGATAATGGAGGGCGATATCGCCGAGCTGGTGGACGCACTTGTCCTGGATGCACGGCAAAGGGCTCTCGACGAGGGGCTCTGATGCCTCGTTCCTATACACAGTACGCTCGCAGCATCGGCGAATTTCTGGCTTTGCGCGCGGCGGAGAATAAAAAAAGCGATACTCCCTTCCTGGATGCCTGCCTCATAGCGGCTTTCTGCATGGGAATCAATAGGGACAGGCTCCTGGCTTCCCTACGCGATTCGGCGGACACGATTCCACAAAGTTTCGAGCCTGCCTGGAAGCGGCGGCTCTCAGGCGAAAGCGTGGCATACATAATCGGCAAAAAAGAATTCTACGGCCGTGAGTTCATGGTGGACCGTCGGGTGCTTGTTCCCCGTCCGGATACGGAGACTCTTGTGTCCGCAGCCCTGGAGCTGGGTGATAGTCGATCTGTCCTTGCCGGAGCTGGGATCGGGACTTCAAAATGTTCGGTGCTGGATGTCTGCACAGGCTCGGGAGCTGTGGCGATAAGCATTGCCGCCGAGCGTCCAGACTGGAGCCTTTGGGCTACCGACATCTCCCCTGATGCCCTGGAAGTAACCCGGCTCAACAGCCGGCGAATCCTGGGAAGGGTCTTGCCGATGCTGCATGCTGACCTGCTGGAAGTCATTGAACGCCCCCCAGCCTTCCCTGCGATGCCAGTGTCTGGTTTTGACATGATCGTATCCAACCCCCCCTATTTGCTCAGTTCTGAAACCGAGGCGCTCCTCGCTCAGGGCTGGAGCGAGCCTCCTCTTGCCCTGGACGGTGGCCCCGACGGGTTGATACTCGTGCGGCGTCTTGTGGCCCAGGCAAGATCTTGGCTCAAGCAGGGCGGGTTTCTACTTATAGAAACCGATGCTTTGCAGATCGAGAAAGTTCATGCTATGTTGGAAACGGAGGGCTTCCGGGATATTCGTGCCTGGAAGGATCTCGCCGGACTGCCAAGGATCAGTTCCGGCAGAGCGTCCTGAAAGAGGGGAGGATGGACGAGTCTAGCCTTCAGTTTTTCACGAAATCACGCCAGGCCTTTGGGGCTGACGGTGCTTCCCTGCTGCAGGAAGCCTTGGAGTGGGCTAAGCAAAAGCATGGATCATCCCTGCGGGCTTCCGGCGAGGCCGCCTGGGCTCACGATCTCAGAGTGGCGGCTACACTTCTGGATATGGGCCTGGATCTTGACTCCATCGTCGCTGCGCTGGTACACGACTGCACCGAAAACCGCAGTTCGGGATATCGGCACCATGACGGGCCACAGGAGCGCGGTCCTGCGGCCGAAGGGCTTTTACCGATTTCACAGGGCGAGCCCGGCTCCGAATCGCAGCCGCAGTCCAAGACCCAGAGCAGAAAACTTGCAAGGCAGGAAAAAAAGAGCGAGGAGAAAAAAAGGGAAGTCCGGCTAAAAGCCTTGGTCGGATCCCTGGATGAAGAGATCGAAAAGGCCTTCGGCTCCGATACGGCCATGATCGTCGCGGGTGTCGCCAGGCTTTCCACCGTCAGGGCCAAGAACAAGACCGTCCAGGCTGCCGAAACCATGCGCAAGATGCTCTTAGCCATGACAGGAGACATCAGGGTCATCATCGTCAAGCTGGCGGACAAACTAGACAGCATGCGCACCCTCAAGTACCTGCCCGAAGAGCGACAGAAAACCATAGCCGCCGAAACCTTGGATATCTTCGCCCCCCTGGCTGACAGGCTGGGTATATCCTGGCTAAAGGACGAGCTGGAGGACCTGGCCCTGAAGGTCCTCAACCGCGAAGTCTTTGACCAGATCCGGGAAATCGTATCCAAGAAAAAAGCCACCCGGGAAAAATTCCTGGCCCGGGTGAGCGAGGATATCCGCAGGGCCTCGCTCAAGGAAGGCATCGCTGTCGAGATTAGCTCCAGAGCCAAGCACTTCTATTCCATCTATCAAAAGATGCGAAAAAAGGGCAAACCCGCCGAGGAGCTCTACGACCTCATGGGCTTGCGGCTTATCTGCGAAACCGATAACGAATGCTACTCCCTTCTGGGCTTGATCCATCGTCTCTGGAAGCCCATCGAAGGCCGTTTCAAGGATTACATCGCCATGCCCAAGGCCAACGGATATCGAAGTCTTCACACGACGGTCATGTGCTATGACGGCCAACTCTTGGAAGTGCAGATCCGCACCAAGTTCATGCACGCCGTAGCCGAATTCGGCGTCGCCTCCCACTGGCTGTACAAAAAAGGCACAGGCGCCGAGCGTCCCAGCCTGGAACAGCTGCCCATCGTCAACCGGCTGAAGCAATGGAATGAATTCCTCGCCCAAGGGTCAGAATACCTGGACGAGATAAAGCGGGAACTGCTCAAGGATTCAATATTCGTATTCACCCCCCAGGGCGATGTCATCGAGCTTCCTGCCGGTGCTACGGCGATTGATTTCGCTTTTGCCATCCATTCCGACATCGGCGCCCACTGCGTCGGCGCCAAGGCGGACGGAGCGATTATCCCCCTGGACGCCGAGCTCAAGAACACACAGTTGGTGGAAATTCTCACCTCACCCCTGGCCAAGCCCAATATCAACTGGCTTAAGCTGGCCCATACCTCCAAGGCTAGGTCCAAGATTCGCGCGCTTTTAGTGCAGAGCGGTCAGGTTCTGGCCATCGACAAGAGTATCATCGTCGGCAAGAAGCAGGAAAAGGAAAAGGCCGAGGACAGGCTCAAGGAGCAGGAGGCCCAGGAAGAGGCGAGGTCCCAGGCTGAAAAAGCCCAGGCTGGACTCGGATTCGAGCACGGCCGCACAGAAATGGAGTTTCGCAGCATCAAGTCGCAGAATGAGCTCTCCAGCGACCGGGCGGGGCTATCGATCGACGGTGCCCACAACATGCTGATACGGATTGCCGGCTGTTGCCGGCCAGTCACCGGAGATCCTATCGTCGGGTACATTTCCCGGGGCCGGGGTGTCATTATCCACCGAGCTGACTGCAAGACTATCGCGGCGGTGGCCGATTTCGAGCAGAGGAAGATCGAGGTTCGCTGGGAAGACGCCTCGCAGTGCACGGCCCGCTATAGAGTTTCTACCAAGTTGGTGCCGGATATTTTTTCCGAAATCGAGTCTGCAGTGCGCAAATACTCGGGCCGCTTGAGGGAGGGCAAACTGGGCGAGCGAGGCGACGGAAATCTTTCGGGATTCTTCATTCTTGAAGCCGACAGCAGAGACAATCTCAAGAAGACCAGCAAGGCACTCCGCGGTCTGCCGAGCATTCTGTCGCTGGAAGAAGACTAAAGTCGTTCGCGAATTCAATCGCCCGAGGCCTGCCGCGGTCCTGCCCGTCGTCGAGGACCGTATCTGTTTCCGCCGCGACTACTTCCACCAGAAGGCGTTTTGCGGACTGATCAACTCAAAACCGTAGTTGTCGAAATTCTTTTTCTTGGCCGCATAGTCTTCTGGATTCAGCCGTATCGAGACGATCTCCAGGTTCTTCATGAAATACTCGTCGGCAAAGCTTGTAATGTCCTTCGAGCCTAAAGCCTGGATCGTTTTTTTTCCTGTCTGAAAGCCCTTTATCCCATCCAGCAGCCACAAATCCATTAGATGCGAAACAGCGAGCTGGGAATTTCCATGGTTTGGGAACGGCTCGAAGGATGCTTTAGCATTTTTGTATTCAATATCAGAAAAATAGCCAGGATTCGTCTTCATGGCGTACATCTCGGTTCCACGAACGATTTCCTTGAATGCCAGGACTGCGTCTGCGGGATTTGCCATTCCCTGGATTACTATTGTTGTGGAAAGAGAAAACCATGAACTGCTTCGCGCAGCCTGATAGCGGACTTTCGGTGTCGAGGAAGCTGAGGTTTTCGGCATTCCTTTCGCCAGTGCCTTTGCCAGTCTCGAATCGGACTGGGAGAGCATCTGGGCCCAAAGCCGGATTGCGGCGGATCGTGGGGAACCGATATCAGGACCTCGGTATCGCATTTCCAAGGCTGCATACCCTATACGCTGGGTCGGGTCGGGATAGACCATTAGCGTCGGTCGGGTGACTCCAGGTTTTGGGAGCGCGCCTAGTGGCGTTTTCCATGGATCGTCTATTTTTTTCCATGAAGCGAATGCCGATGAAATTAGCGGCTTGGCAGCCTCTACTTCGAAATCGCCGGCTACCAGAATGGCTGCGTTGTTCGGCACCAGCCATCGCGAGGAAAGGGCTTTGAGCGATGTGCTGCTCGCTTCCTTGAGGGTTTTTTCCGACCCTATGGCATCGAGCCGCCAAGGGGCTGAGGAAAAGAGCTTTTTTGCCAGTGCGTATTCATATATCTCCGCCGGATCGGATTTGGCCGCTTCCTGCCTCGCTATAGCGGCATTTTTCGCCTCCTCGAGAGCAGAGGGGTCTGCGAGGGCTGTCTCCAGCCTAAGGCCCGAAAATAGATAGGAGAGAGTATTCACGCCCTGATCCAGGAAGCCTGGAGAAAGGCTGAAGGCAAAGCCAAAGCGGTCGGACCCTACTCCCCCGTCGAAGGCGGACGCTTCCAGAGCTTCCAGCGCTCCCGCGGGCTCGGGCTCGCCGGGCTCAGACGCCCTTCCTCTGAAAAGCAACTGTTCCAGCAGGCTGAAGTACCCCGCGTTCGCGCTTGTCTGGACCTCGGCGCCGCCTCTGAAGACGATTCCCATGGAAAGCTCGCCGGAACCGGAGAGCGGTAGCAGAACGACATCCAGGCCGTTGTCGAGGGTATAGGCTGTCAATGGACTTTCGGTCCCGTTGGCGGAAAGACTGGCAAGAGTAAACAGTATGTATAGGATTGGTGCTATGAATTTGCTTTTCATCGTTGAATACTAGAAAAGCATACAATTTCTGTCAACCTGAGATTAGTTCCTCGAACCTTGTTGGAAAAGAATCGACCCGGTTTGCGTCCGATTGGCTGTGCAAGTTCTTTCTTGCGCCTGGAGCTTCCAGAGATTACTATGAGCGCGATCATACGGCAGGGGAGTTCAGACATGGTAAAAATTCAGGGCAGTCAGATCGCGGCGGAACAGAAAACATCGATCATGGCTTCGTACGGAGTGGGTAAATTCCTCGCCGAATTCCTCACCGGCGCCTTTGCTTCCCTCGTGTTCAAATTCTACGAGACAGAGCTGGGGCTTTCGACAGGGCTGGTCGCCCTGGCCGTCGTCCTCTACTCGGTATGGAATGCCGTCAATGATCCCTTGATCGGTTACCTTAGCTCCCGGCCCACTCCCTTATCTTCAAAATTCGGCCGACGTTTCCCCTGGATTGTTTTCGGTACACTGAGCTGCGCTGTGGCTTTCGTTTTCGTGTTCGCCGCTCCCAAAGCTTCGCCAGGCCTGATTTTTCTCTGGCTCCTGGTCTCTATCTGCATCTACGACCTGCTCTATTCGACCTGGGAGGTCAATTATCAATCCCTATTCCCCGACAGGTTCAGGTCCGAAGGCTCTAGAGCCAAGGCAGCGGGCGTCGGAACACTGATCGGCGTTTTTGGAGTGGCAGGCGGGGCTGTACTGCCCACCCTCATCGTCCGCTATGGTGAACCGTCCAGCTACCTGGTCAACGCCTTTGTCTTCGCCGGTATAGCGCTGGTGGCATCCTTTTTGATGTTCCCCGGCACGAAGGAGACAAAGGAGATGATCGGGCGCTACCTGCGCCAGGAAGCCGAGCGAAAGGAAAAACCTTCGTTTTTTGCCCAGCTCAGGGAGGCTCTGGCCTCCCGCAATTTTCTGGCTTTCATCATCCTCTATTTCTTCTACCAGTCAGCGACCATTTCCATGACCGCATCGATACACTATGTGGGTGATTATATCCTGGGAGGCCGAAGTACTACCTTCATTTTCGCAGGGATGCTTCTTGGCGCCCTGGCTGGCATACCGCTCTGGCTGGGCTTGCGAAAGAAGGTCAGTTCCAACCAGAAGCTTCTAGCCTCGGCTGCAGGTAGCCTGGCCTTTTTCTGCCTCCCTTTGATGTTCGTCCAAAGGTATTCGGGATTCGTTATCGCGATGTTCATCTGGGGTCTTGGATTTGGCGGTTTCTGGATGCTCATGACCCCAGCCCTGGCTGATGTGATCGATGAAATCGTGGTCAGGACGGGCAAGCGGGACGATGGCGTCTACATCGGGTTCAGAGCACTCGCCGGGCGGCTGGCGTACGCGGTGCAGGCGCTTTCTTTCTGGATTGTCCACAGTCTTACGGGATTCGCCCAGGAACCTCGATCCGATTTGTCCCAACTGGGTATTCGTCTCCACACCGCACTGATACCAGCCTGTTTGTTGGCTGCGGGCGTACTCGTATTTCTTTCGATCAACCGCTTGAATCCCGAGATGCTTAAAAAATACAGGGAGAGCCTGAAAGAAAGAGGTCTTTAGTCGGAAGTTCGTCGAAAGCTCTATCAGAGTCCGCTGAAGAATTCGCTCTTCGCCCTATCCCAGAGCATTGAAAGTTCTTCTTTGGTATAGCCTTTCTGATCGATCAGAGGGTCCTGAAGGAGTTTCCAGGGCTGGGTATCCAGCGCCTTGCTCAGTTTTTCCAACGACGAGGGCGATACCCAGCTTTTACCGCGCTCCAGGTTGGCAATAAAGCCTGGACTTAAGCCTGCCCGATCGGCCAGGCCTTCCTGAGAGAGGTGGAGAAAGGTTCGTCGCATGATAAGGTTTCGGGCTAGGCATTCACGGATATAGTCCATTGCCATTACCATACCCGATACCCGTTTTTTCACCATTTACGATAAGCGAGTTTTTTACTTTCTAATAGAAAGGAAACTAGAACAAAACTTGTTTTTTACTGCTTTAAGCTGGCCTTCGTTGACCAGTTCCTCTAGGCCGCATAGTATTGTTCTATGTTTGAAGCCACAGTCTACAGCAAGCGCCGGGCACGGCTCTGCGCGCTCTTGCGGGAAAAGGGGCACAAAGGGCTTGTGCTTCTGGCCGCCCATTCCCAAAGTCCGATCAATTATCCATCCAATTCCTATCCTTTCAGGCAGGATTCCAACTGGCTCTACTATATCGGTTTGAACGAACCTGATATGGCCGCTCTTATCGATGTCGAAGACGGGCATACGAAGCTTTTTGCCGACGAACTATCCATGGGCGATCTGATATGGACCGGTCCCCGTCCTTCCCTGGCTGAGCAAGCTTCGGCTGCAGGGATTTCCCAGGTTCTACCCCTCGGTTCGCTGCGCGGGGCAGCGGAAAAAAGACTTGGGTTGTTCGATGTATCTCGAATTCAGAAGGATTTGCTCGTCGTTCCCCTCTGCCGCCTTGAGACCAGGGCATGGCTTGAAGCTCATCTAGGCTTAGCCCTGGGTGTCTTAGAGAATAGGGAAAGCGAGGCTTTGATCTTTTCGATCATTTCTATGCGGGAGATAAAAGAAGAAAGGGAGATCGTCGAAATCGAGAAGGCTGTGGATATCAGCGTGGAGATGCACCGCAGCCTGATCGAATTCTTGCGGCCTGGCTGGACCGAGTCTGAAGCCGCAGCCCTGGTGCGGTATGCCGCCGAACGAAAGGGCTGCGGGCTTAGTTTTTCCACCATCGCCACCCAAAACGGGGAGGTTCTGCACAACCATGTCAGCGAAGCGCCCTGTCGCGAGGGCTCGATCTTTCTGCTCGACGCCGGGGCTGAGCTGCCTTCGGGCTACGCGGGGGATCTGACCAGCAGCTTCCCGGTCGGCACGGCATTCAACCCGAGGCAGGCAGAACTCTATGAGCTTCTCTATAGGATTCTGGGAGGTGCGAGTGCCTCGCTGGAAGTGGGCAAGAATTTCGTCGATGTCCATAAGACAGCTTCTATCCTCCTCGCACAAGGGCTCAAAGAGCTGGGCATCATGAAAGGCGATCCTGCCGAGGCGGTGGAAGCGGGAGCCCATGCTCTCTTTTTCCCCCATGGCATCGGCCATATGATCGGACTGGATGTCCATGATATGGAGGGCCTGGGTGAAGAAAGGGTAGGGTACGCCGGTAAATCCAGGAGCTCCCAGTTTGGCCTGCGCTCCCTGCGCCTGGCCAAGACGCTCATCCCCGGCATGGTGCACTCCGTTGAGCCGGGCATCTACTTTATTCCTGGACTCATCGAGAAATGGCAGGCCGAAGCCCTGCATGATTCCTTCATCGACTATGGAAGGCTGCAAGCCTGGCGGGGCTGCGGCGGCATGCGCTTGGAGGAAGACTGGCTGATGACTGATAATGGCCCTCGGAGGCTGGGTCTGGCCTTCGACCGGAGCCGCGAGGCAGTGGAAAGCGCCAGGAGGAGAGTATGAAAACCGTTTTTACATCGACCTTTCAGGACGAGGCTATGGTAGTGCAGAGCATCCTTCGTTCAGGCGGTATCGAAGGTGAACTCATGGCCAATTCCATGCTTAACGTGAATCCTCTCTTTGTCACCGACATACGGGGAGTCAGCATCGTCGTGGCTGATGAACAGGAAGCAGATGCCCTGGCGTTAGTGGAGGATTACCGGAAAAAGCATGACCTGGGAGAGAAGCCATAAATCCACCAGGCTGGTTACCCCACAACCTGCCGGAAAGCTGATGTAGCAAATACGCTAGGGCAGAGCAGCTTCGTATCCGCCGGAGCAGCATAGCTTAAAAAACGCCAGGAGAGTGGGCAGTGGAATATTTCGATCTCTTTCTTCCATCCCTTTCCCTGTAAGGGTTTTTCTCGAATTTTTGAAAAGCCCTATAGGCTGCGCAGGCAGCGTAGTAGACATCAGGTCCCTTGAACGAAGAGAACTCGTCGCAGCGGAATAGTTCCAAAAGCAGGGGGAATCGCTGGTCGAATACTATGTCCTGCACCGAGGAAATGGGAATGCGTGGAAGGGCGGCGGGCAGCATGTGCCAGCGGATCATGAAGCGTACATCCTCGATTATCATGTCGTTATAGCCCAGATCCCGCAAAAACCGGGCAGCCATTCCAGCACCGATCTCCGCATGTTTATCGAATCGACGCCCTTCCCGGGAGGCTGAGCGGGCTTTGCCGATGTCGTGTAGAAGTATGGCCAGGGAGAGACTTACGTCTCTGGTTTTTCGATACCTCAGAGCTTCCATGGTGTGAGACCAGCCCCCGCCTTCGGGGTGACAATCCTTGGCATGGTCCACCTGAACTAGGGCTTCCAGCTCAGGCCAGAATCGTGCCACGAATCCAGTTTGTCCCAGGAATTCCAACGCGGCGGAAGAGTTCGGTCCCTGCAGGATATGGCTGAGCAGGTCTTTCTGCCAAAGCTTCGAGGGGGCTGCAGGCAGGGCTAGCTTAGGAATCGTCGTCGTGTCTCTTTTTTTAAGTCTGGACAAATAAAGACAAATTTCAAAAAGACGGTTTTCCTGATCCTCTCCTGAAGGATCGAAGCTTCTCTCCCGCAGGGCTTGGTAGACCCCCCTCGGGTCATAGTATTTGCCGTCCAGGGGATTTCTTCGAAAATCGGTGAGGGCAAGACAACCGAGCCTTTTTCGGTCTAGGTTCTCGGTGCAGAGAAACCGGGCGGCAGAATCCTTTTCGGCGGAATCGAGGCCGGCGTCGGCATAGGGTAGGGAGGGGTAGTGCAGGGACTCGAAAATGCGGGCTAAATCGATGATGCTCCCCTCGACCAAGTAGAAACCTGGGGATTGGGGAGCGGAGAGACCGCAATAGCTGTCCACGGCGGTGACCCCGTATTCCCTGAAGGGAATGCCGGCCTTCGCCAGGCTTTCTGCTGCTTCTGTCATCGCTAGAAAGATACGGAGCTTGGGGAAAAAGAGCAACCTGCCTGGTTACCTGGTTTTTTCCCTCATTGCTTTTAGGGTATCGAGAAAATCGCTTTTGGGATCCACCGCGAATCTGACATGTCCTTCTCCCGCGGGGTTCTTGTACTGAATATTGAAGGCAAGAAAGGGCGTTCCGAACAAAAAGTCCAGGAATTTGCGCCCGGGACTTTGCAGGCTGAGCATGCTCGAGTAGGTGATGAAGACGTCTTCATTCGCCGCTGACGGCACCGGTGCCGATGAAGCTTTGAACAGAGAAGAAAACCAGTTCTGGCCGGGGGTGGGTCGAAACCGCAGGCCTGTGGGCGATAGCACGAGCAGGCCCCAGTCGCCCCTGTCCTTGGGAGAGGAAAAACGCTGGGCCATGGTCCGGGCGAGAACCTTCTCTCCGGTTTCCTTTTCGAAGTTAGCCCAGAAAACTTCAACGCTCTCTTCCATGCTCCCTCCCAGGTAATAATTTTAGCACAGAAGCTCTCAACGCGATATGCAGATCTTTAGATTCTGCCGGCTGCATCACCTGCGATCCGCCGTACTATCCAAGCAGCCATAATATGACCTGCTGCTTGGGGTACGAAGGGGCTAGACCCCTGGACCATCCGTGTCCTTCCCCGGGGCATTGCCGACGCCGACGCCGACTCCGGGGCTTGGGCCTGGTCCCTGTCGCTAATTTCTTCTTCGCGGCCTTCATCGCCATTTTTATCGACCTGTATATCAAGCTCGCCATTAAACGCGTTCTGCGATACCGGTTTGATCGGCGGCTCGTCGGACCATACGACGGGAAAAGAGGCGCTGATCCCCATGTGCTTCAACCTCGTCCTGAGACTTTTCGCCAGGGGACAGCCCTTGGTTTCCCAGAAGCCGCCGAGCCTTAGGCGCTCGGGTTCGAGCCTGCCGGCTGTTCCCATGGACGAGATGAAACTTCGACCGCCCGAGCAGAGTGCGGCGATGAGATTGGCTTTAGCGTTGAGCGAGTCCACGCAGTCAGCGTGATAAGCGCTCGCTGAATCAATAATCTTCGGGGCATCGTCCCCGGAAAAAAAAATTCGACGCTCTTCGATCTCGACACAAGGATTGACCGATCTGGCGTATCGGGCGAAGGCTTCGGTCTTAGCCAGTCCGACACTTTCCTTGTAGCCGAAATAAAGCCTATTGAGGTTACTCTCCTCGACTCGATCGAAATCGACCACATAGAGCCTGCCCACGCCGGCTCTCACCAGGTCCATGGCGCAGGCCGCTCCAACACCTCCTAGTCCGTATACAGCCACATTGGCCTCTTCCAAGGCTTTCATGCCCAGGTTGCCCAGGAGAATCGCCGTTCTGTCCCTGAAGTCCCCGCTCATTGCATCAATCCTCCAGCCTAAAGGCAGTATTGAAGTTTGCCCGGAGCAGGTTCTCCATCTCCTCGGGCGGTAGCCCTCGAACCGAAGCGATAAGCCGGGAGATGGGAATAATATGATCGAGCCTGGTCCAGCCACAGCCTCTTGGCGGCTGCCAGGGGGCGTCGGTCTCCGAAAGGATCCTGTCCGCTGGCAGGGCCTTGCAGCACTCCAGCCCGTGGGCTGCCTGGCGCAATAATGGAGTGCCGAAAGAAAAAAACGCGTTGACGCCCTTTGATAAAAAAGCTTTTGCATCGTGGATTCTGCCGGGCCAGCCGTGGAATATCAGCGAAGGTAGTCTCCGCAGCGTGGGCGCATAACCGAGGAGGATGTCTGTCGCCTTTCTGGAGTGAACAAGGAGGGGAAGGCGGGCTTCAATAGCCAAAGCAAGCTGAAACTCGAAGAATTCACGTTGCCGTTTTACGTTTTCCTCATTCCGTATCCACTCCGGCCTGTCGCCGAAAAACTCGAAGCCAGCCTCGCCGATAAAGGCGATGAGCCGCTCGTCCACCAGATTCGCGAGAAAGTCCCGGCTGTCCTCCCTCAGCCCCTGGGGATGTATTCCAAATCCTTGAACACAGCCTGAAAAAAGCTTGCCCAGGGCTAAAGAGGTTTCGAACTCTTCTTGGTCGTGGGAAACCACTGCGGCTCTCCAGTCCGGATCGGGCAGATGGAGGAAAAAACCGGCTTCCTTTTGGGCAAGCGCCGGTAGGTGGAGGTGGGCATCGCTCTGCATCGCAATAATTCTCAACCATCGTTTCTTGGTGGTCAATACACTCAAACTTCGATGCAGCAGGTAAGGATTCTTTCGTCAGAGAAAAATAAAAAAATCCTTAAAGGACTTGAAAAATATTTTGTGATCAATTATATTATGCAATACAAGGTATTTTTGAAATGGAGCATACTATGGATGCGAAGCCAATGGAACTGAGGCGCGGAACGCGCTCATTCCGGTCGCTGCTGCACGCGGTTTCCGGTGCGGCGAGATCCACAGCCGTCCGGCTTGTCCCGGGCCCCTCCATGAAGCGATCCTTCGGTGATAGGATGAGGAAGGACTTCATGGATGTTTATGGAAGGTCGGGCAAGCCGGATGTATTTTCTGACCGAAACTTTTTCGATTTCTTCACAGGCAGGTCCCGGGGCGGTTTTTAAGCGCCGATCCTGTCCCAAAGGAAGGTTCGATGGAGAGGGATGAGGAACTCCTCGAAAAATGGAAAAGTCAATTCCGAAAGGGATTTCTCGAACTCTGCCTTCTCGAGCTGCTGTCCGCCGAGGGCAGGAGTTACGGGCTGGCCATAATGGAGAGGATGAGGGAACTGGGCTTGGATATAAGCGAAGGAACTCTCTACCCCCTCCTCATGAGGTTAACCAAGGACGGGAGCATTTCGGCCAGCTGGGTTACTCCCGAAGTAGGGCACCCGCGGAAATACTACGCCCTCACAAGCCTGGGCGCAGCGTTGCTCTCGGCCATGATAGATGAATACGATAGAAGCCAGGCTGTACGTAAAAGCATTTCCGGTGGAGGAAGGGCAGAATGACACGAAGCGAGTATATGGAACGGCTGTCGCACGGCCTGAATGATTTCGACGAGGAAGCCAGGCGGGACATTCTGCTGGAAATTGAGGACCATATCGACGAACTACGCAAGCAGAATCCCCAGACGAGCGAAGATGAGATAATCGCCGGGCTGGAAGCTCCGGAAAGCCTTGCCAGAAGTCTGCTGAATGAAGGGGAGAGCGGAGGGACAGGAAAACCCTCCGGCGAAGCCGGATCGGCAAAAGATGCACAATCATCCAGCAGCGAAGAATCAGCAGAAACCAAAAGCTCCTCAGCTGGCAGGTCGGCGGGTGGCTCCGGAAAGGCCAAGATCACCGTCGACGGCGAGGATCTCGGCGATGTGATTAAAAAAGCCCTCGACCTGGCTGGCATGTTCCGCAGAAGTAAAGTCTTCAGGGAAAAAACCTCCGGCAGCCAGGGCAAGACGACTAGGAACCTCAACATGGAGGATATCGCGGTCGAAGGCGTGGAGAAAATCGAAGTCCGCACCAGATCCAGCGATCTAAGTATCTACCTCTCCCCCGCGGGGCTTTCGCTTAAAGCCCATGGGGAGGAGAGCTCAGCCATAGAAATCGAAGACGACGAAAAAGGCAAGCTCAACATTTCAACCGCCAAGGATCACCATGAACCTGAGAGCCTGGAGCTATGGATTCCCCTTTCGGTGGAGGAGCTTTCGGTTCACAGTCTTTCGGGCAGCATCGAGGTGATCGACAGGGTGGGCGCCCTGGATATTCAGACAGCTTCAGGTGATGTGGAAGTACAGGCCTGCGATGGAGATGTGTCCGTTTCCACAGCTTCGGGAGATCTGTCCGTCAGTGGCTGTTCCCACGCTATTCGGCTTAGGACTGCCTCGGGCAACATCGAAATTGAAACCGACCCCCGGGGCGGCGAAATATCAGCCAGGAGCGCCTCCGGAGACATCAGCCTGCACTATGACAGCGACTTCGACGCCTATGTCTCCTGGACTACTGTATCGGGATCGGTGGACTGCGACGCGAAACGCTCAGGTCCCTGCGAGGCGGTGCTTGGCTCTGGCCTCACGCCGGTCAGGCTTTCCACTACTTCAGGGGATATCGAGATTCGCAGACTCCAGTAACACTCAGAGATAGCCCAGAGCCTTGGCTTGGCTTATAAGCTCATCCCTGAACGCTGGATTAGCCACGTTGATAAGTTCCCTAGCCCGTTCGCGGACCGTCCTACCCCGTAAACGGGCTATGCCGTGCTCGGTGACTACATGGTCCACCAGACTCCGGTGCAATGTTACAGCCGAGCCCTCGGGCAGCATAGGAACGATGGTCGAGACAGTACCCTTTTTCGCCGTGCTGTAACAGGCGATTATGCTTTTCCCCATACCATCGAAACCCGCGACAGCGCCTGTTGCCGTGTCGGACTGTCCCCCTGTGCCTGAATACTGTGCAGGGCCTATGCTCTCGCTGGCGACCTGCCCTGTGAGATCCACGGAAATGCAGGTATTTATCGATACCATCTTGGAGTTTTGGGCCACCACTGAGGGATCGTTCACCCAGCGCCCCCGCTGGAACTCCACGGCCACGTTGTCGTCCAGCCAGTCGTAGAACTTGCGGGAGCCCATGGCGAAGGTGGTTATAAACTTGCCTTTTTTCAGCGCCTTTTTCGCGTTGGTCACTACGCCCATCTCGTAGAGTTCCATCATGGAATCCACGATCATTTCGGTGTGGACACCCAGATCCTTTTTTTCTCTCAGGGCCAAGGCAACTGCGTTGGGAATCCCGCCGATGCCCAGCTGAATGGTCGATCCATCGTCCACAAGCTCGGCAATATGAGCCCCGATAGCCATGTCGGTCTCATCCGGACTGGGAGCCGGCAGGAAAGGTACCTCCTGGTCATATTCCACGAAGAAGTCCACCTGGGAAACGTGGACCTGGGTATCGCCGAAAGTCCTTGGCAGCCGCGGATTGATCTCGAGAATCACTGTCTCGGCAGCTTCCACCATGTCTTTTTCATAAGTAATCCCCAGGGAGAGCGAAACGAAGCCGTGCTTGTCCGGGGGCGTGCATGTGCCGAAGAAGAACTCGGGCCTATGTGCATGAATCCTGTCTGAAGCCGCCCGGTGGAGCATATTGGGTACATAGGTCACCGTGCCTGTGCCGGCCTTAAGCGCGGCTCTGGATCCGGGAGCGTGGAACCAGGATGCCAGCTCGAAATGTTCCTTCATTTCGGGCTTCATATAGAAATCGTAGGGCTTGAGGGTAAGCACAGAGAATACCCTGACGTTTTCCACACTGCCGCCTACGATGTGAAAACGCTCCATGCAGCCTTGGGGCTCGGAAGCGCATTGGCCGACAATGATGTCGCTGTTGCTCCGGATCTTAGAAACCGCATCATCGATGGAAACAAGCTTGCTTTTGTAAACATCCAGCCAATCCATGGTACTCTCCTTGCTTGATTCGCACGCGGGTTTCATTCCCCGCAGCTCGCCGTGTCTTTCTTGCTAGAAAGCTGTGTAATCATGAAACACGCATTCATCCAATTCCTTATAGAACCAACATGCCTAGGCAGCCTGCTGCAAGGTTGTAGATTTTCGCAGAGTCCGCCGACCAAAACCCTGCTGTCCGCCCAATGTTTTCTGTCGCCAGGGCTCTGGACTTACAGCTTTATAAGCGATGCTCCCACAGCAAGACCCGCTCCAGAGGCTACCAACACGACGAGGTCGCCTGTACGCACCCGGCCGTTGACCAGTGCCTCGTGGAGGGCCATGGGAATACAAGCCGATCCTGTATACCCGTACTTGTCCATCACCGTAGTGGTTTTATCCATCGGCTCTCCGAGGATTTCCATAACCTGGGCAATCACTGAACGGTTGATCTGAGTAAAGAAATAATGAGCGATCCCGGTCTGTGGAACGCCTGCTTTTTCCAGAAGACGTCTCACCAGGGGAGGCCAGAGCTTCACATTCCTGTCGCCGGGCAACCGCTGCAGCAGCTCCAGGCCGTATTTACCCTGGTCCAGGAGCTCCCTGGTCACAGGTTTTTTTGTTCCGCCGGCATAGACACCCACGTAGTCCCACTGGGTGCCGTCGGCCCTAAATACGCCTTCCAGGTAGCCGGAGCGAAGCCCCTTTTGCTGGGCATCTTCGTTATCTTCAATCCGCTCCAGAAGGACAGCTCCTGCGCCGTCGGCGAAAATAGACCAGCCGAAGGCATCGCCATCTCTTATATAGGCCGGCATGTTATATATCCCCACCACAAGAGCGTAACGCAGGCTGGAATCAGAGACCTGGAGCCGGGCTACCATATCAAGGGCTGTAACGAAGCTTGCGCAGGAAGCTCCAACGTCGAATGCCCTGGACTCAGACTCTCCGCCCTGGAGTCTGCCCTGGAGCATGATTCCTGTGGCAGGTGATATGTACTCCGGCGTATCGGTAGCCACGACAAACAGCCCGACATTCTCCGGCTGGACCTGGGCTCTTGCAAGCGCTGCCCTGGCAGCTTTTTCGGCGAAATCGGCGCTGCTCTCCTGCAGGCCTGAAAGCCTGGCTATATGGCGGCTTTTTATGCCTAGCTTGGCTACATGCTTGGCGGCGTCGAACTCGATCCCCGTCAGTTTCATCAACATGAGGTTATCGATAGCCTGGCCAGGAACATATATTCCTGTGCTCTTGATGACAGACCGCGCCATCACTTCCTCCTTCTACTTCAGCTTTCCGTCAAATCCCTTTGTATAATAAATCCCAATTTCCGTGATCAGGGGTTTGGTTTTCTCCAGGGATTTACCCAGGAAGGTTTCCAACCCCAGGTAATGAGCCACGCCGAGCATGAATTCGATTGCGCTGCCCTGATCCAGATCGTGATAGTCATCGCCGAATTTCTGGTATCCTCGTACAAAGGCGTCGTAATAGCTTTTGACTACCCCGGGAAGTACGAACTCTGCTTCCCGGACGAGTCTGTAGCAATGCTTGTCCAGAGAAAGGAATACGATAAAGAGCCAGAGCCCTCGCAATTCCCTTTCAACTCGGTTCAGCGATGGATCCAGGTTCAAGGATATAAAATGACGTACCTCCCGGCCGACACGTTCTATGAGTTCTTTGTAAAAAGCTTCCTTGGTCGGAAAGTAAGTATAGAATGCGCCGGTAGAGAGGCCGGCCGCCGTCGTGATCTCGTGGATATTGGTTTCGAAATACCCCTGCTGCCCAAAGAGGGTCTTGCCCTCACGGAACAGCCGTTCCCTGGCGTTGGGCATTATATCGATGGGGAGAGGATGGATAGAGGTGGAGAATACCTTTTCGTTGTCTACGCTCAAAGAATCGAAAAGCCCGAATTCTATGATGTGCTGAAGGCTCTCGAACTTGACTGGGACATTTTGTAGTGCGGCCCTTATGGCCGCGAAGCGGAGCCCCCCCAGGGCAAAAATATATCCAGCCTGAGAGACTGTCCTTCCCAGAACTCTCGCAAGGGCTTCGGTATATACTTCCTCCAGTCTGCGTTCGTATTCTAAAAATCGATACTGACCTTCCCGGAAAACCCGTATCAACGCAGGATTGTCCCTGGAGAACGCGAAAATGATTTTGGAGTACTCCCTCAATCGCTCCCGGCTTCCTGTGCCAGGGATCGACACGATCGCTTCTTCTATGCGATTAATGACAAATTCGAGAATATGCTTGAAAATCTCTTCCTTGCTCTGGAAGTAACGATAGAAAAGCCCGTTAGACAGTCCTGCAGCTCTGCAGATTTCTGCGACAGATACAGTCCCGTACCATTTTGCCGAGAATTGTTCTATGGCAGCTTGTACGAGCTTTCCCTGGCTTGAGGGCGGTCCTTCTTGGGGGGCGGCGAATATAGCCATCTAGTCTCCCTTTCCTTCAATAATTAAACGCTATTGTACTACTCTCCGTTCTCCATGCATCTACGGACTCTAGTTTGCTCAACAATTATGAGAGATGATTCACTTCTTTATGGTTGAGTATAGAACGCATATTGGGAACGTGCAAGTAAAATAGTAAAAATTTTTACCTTTCCCGGACGAGGCTGAGCGATTGGGTGGAGTGTATTATTATGTATATATATAATAATAGTAAATACTTATTTTGACAGTAAGCTGATTTTTTAAAAAACCAAAAAAATGATTAAAAATAAAAAATAACTCTTGACGGATCGAAAAAACTGAGCAGATAGTAGTGAGAGATGATTCACTATTTATGGAGTATCCAATGCATATAGGAATCGCTGGTATCGGTCTCTATTTCCCCCGCACAGAACTTACAGCCGCTGATCTTGCCAAACAGACGGGAGTCCCGGAGGACGTGATAGCTTTCAAGTTCGGTATAAAGCGCAAACCCGTGGCCGGAGCGGATGACACAACCGCCGATATGGGCTTCAAGGCGGCCCAGAAGGCTCTGGAAGAGGCAGGTGTCGCCGCGGCAGATGTGGACCTGGTGATCTGGTGCGGTGCCCAGCACAAAGACTACCCTTGCTGGCTCGCCGGCCTCAACGTAGCCAACAGGCTGGGCGCGGTGAAGGCCTGGAGCTTCGACATGGAAGCCATGTGCGGCTCCATGATGGCCGCCCTGGATGTGGCTAAGTCGCTTATGCTAGCCAGGGACGATCTTAAAAATGTTCTCCTGGTGTCAGGGTACAGAAATAACGACCTCATACAGCTTTCTTATCCACCCACTCGCTTTATGATGGACATAGGATCAGCGGGCTCAGCCTGCCTTCTGGTAAAGGATCTGGGGAAAAATGAGGTACTAGCCTCCTCTTTTAGGGGCGATGGCTCCTTGTCCGAAATGTGTATCGTTCCCGTCTTAGGCTCTAAAAAGTGGCCCCCCGAGCCTGGAGACGCAGCCGAGCCCTTTTTCAGGGTCTCCGACGAAGCTGCGTTCAAGAATAAACTGGGCGAAGTCACCATGCCCAATTTCTATGCCGTTATTCGTGAATCCATGCGTAAGTCCGGCTTTGGAGAGCAGGACATCGACTACCTAGCAATACTTCACTTCAAGCGCAGCGCACACCTGGCCGTACTCCAGGAGCTTGGCTTGAAGGAAGAACAGTCGACCTACCTGGACGAGTATGGTCACCTGGGGCAGAACGATCAGCTTCTTTCCATAAAGCTCGGGTTGGAAGCGGGCAAGATCAGGGACGGTTCGAAGATAGTACTGGTAGGCGCCGGCCTGGGCTTTGTGTGGGCCAGCTCGGTTGTCCGTTGGGGATCGGTGGCTGGGCGGGATTAAGGAGCCAGCCCGCTGGCCGGGCGGAGTGAGGCAGCCGGAGAGCTGCTCAGGCGTATCACCGCCGGGGCTCTGGATCTGGGATGCCGAAGTGTTGAGATTAATTTTGGGAGGATCATTATGAATAGGATGAAAGACAAAATTTGTGTCGTCACTGGGGGAGCCCGGGGCATCGGCAGGACTATCGTCGACAGGTTTGCCGAGGAAGGGGCGACGATGGTATTCGCTCTGGACGTGAACGACTCGGCCTTCATGGAACTGGAAGCCGGCCGGACAAACGTACGGGGAGCAGTGGTCAACGTAACCGATACAGCCCAGATTCAGGCTTTCGTTGAAAAAGTAGTCGCAGAGTTCGGCCGGATCGATACTCTGGTAAACAACGCAGGCATCACCAAGGACGCCCTTATCCAGAAGATGAGCGACGACGACTGGTGGGCGGTGATCAATGTGAACCTTGCGGGAGTATTCAAGATGACCAGGGCAATTGCGCCCCAGATGATGCAGACAGGAAGCGGCGCCATCGTCTCGATAGCTTCCGTGGTGGGTCTGGATGGCAACATTGGCCAGTCTAACTACGCAGCCGCCAAGGGCGGCATTGTGGCCATGACCAAGGGCTGGGCCAAGGAATTCGCCCGAAAGGGAGCCAAGGTACGGGTCAATTCAATTTCCCCGGGCTATTGCCGCACTCCGATGATCGAAACAGTCCCTGAGAAAGTGCTGGAACCCATCATCGCCAAGACACCTCTGGGAAGGCTGGCCATGCCTATCGACATCGCCAACGCGGTTCTCTTTCTCTGCAGCGATGAGGCGGTCTTCATCACCGGCCAGGTCCTCAGGGTGGACGGAGGTCTTGTTCTGTAAAGCCCTGGAAATCGTACGATTTCCAGAGAAAATTAATATACCAAGGATGCGCGGCGGATAGCGGCGCATTCAGGGAGGCAAGGAATGAAAAAATTCCTGACGATGTTCGTGCTCAGCGCGTTCCTCGCGTCGACTGCCTTTGCCCAGGGCGCCATCAAGATCGGCGCCAACTGGAACCTGGCGGACATCACGGGCAACCATGGTTCCAAAGGAGCCATGCTTGCGGTGGAGGAAATCAACAAGGCCGGCGGCGTGCTTGGAAAACAGCTCCAGCTGGTGATTGTGGACGATGAGGGCAAAGGTGACAAGGGCGTCGCCGCCATAGAAAAGCTAGTCACCGTGGATAAGGTGGACTTCCTGATCGGCGGCATGTCTTCCGCAGTAGCCCTGGCCCAGGTTCCTACCATGAAAAAGTACCAGAAGGTGGTTGTTTCAACCGGAGCCGCTTCTTACCTGGTCGAAAATGCACTCGGCGCCGATGCCGACTGGTATTTTCATCTCCATCCCTGGGACTACACTCAGGGCGCTTCCTATCTGGAGGGCTGGACAGCGATCCGCAACAAGTATCCCAACATCAAGATCGACAGAATGTTCCTGGCTTACGAGGAAGGAGCCTTCGGCAAATCCTCCTATGACTCCTCTAAAAAGATGTTCGAGAAGGATTTCCAGTTCGACGGCGAATCCTTCAAGAGCGCTGCCCTGGGCGGTGGCGACTACACTGCTATGATCGAAAAAGCTAAGGAATACAAGCCCGACATCTTCCTCTGGGCCGGCTACGATGCCGATGCGCTGCCCATGCTCGAGCAGGCCAAGGCTATGCGCTTTTCTCCCCCACTCTTTGTCGGAGCGCCTCCCGGATGGCCAAAGGATTTCGGTAAGTCCAAGCTGGCTGACAACGTGACCCTTTACGGTATGTGGGCACCCTCCATCAACGACGTAAACCCTGTATCCAAGAAGTTCTACGACGCTTTCGTGGCCAAGTACAAGGAAGAGCCAGCCACCTATTTCGGACCTTTGGCTTATTCCGCCGTCTATGTCCTCGCCGAAGGCATCAAGCGGGCGGGTAGCCTGGACAGCACAGCGGTTATCAAGGCGTTGGAGCAGACCAAGTATCTCTCCGCCCTGGGCGAAACCATCAGCTTCTCCCCCTCCAACGTGATAAAGCATCAGGGCATCCGCAACCAGAAGATCCTCCAGTGGCAGAACGGGCGGCAGGAAGTCATATGGCCCTTCGAGGTCCAGACGAGGCCGCCGGTCTATCCCTTCCCCGCGTGGAAGTGACAGCCGCAGCTGAAACCGTGTGAGGCGCGGCGCGGGCTTGCAGCCCGCGCCGCGTCGTGAGAGGTTTTGCCTTGGACCTTCGCCGGTCCGGGCAAAATCCTGGCTATCTTCCGGCAAAGCCATAGGCTTTCGGAAGAAAATTGACTATAAAAGCAAGGTGATGCGATGACAGTGAACCGAAAAGCCGTACCGTGGATCATCCTAGGTGCGGCAGCCGTCGTAGCCATTTTGGCGTGGAAACCCACGGTCCTCATCTATGGAGTTCAGAGAGCGGGCCTATACGCATCGGTTGCCATTCCCATGGCGCTCGTGCTCGGCATCGTCCATATCGTCAATCTCGCCCACGGCGAAATAATGATGGTATCCGCCTATCTGACCTACAACATAGCAAGAAGCATTGGGCTCGATCCCTGGCTCGCCCTTCTTCCTGTCGCCCTTGTCATGGGCATCATGGGCTATTTTATCTTCCAGCTCACGATTCGCCACACCCTCAAGGCGCCGGAGCTTAATCAGCTGATTCTGACCTTCGGCATAGCCATCACGATGACCCAGGCCATATCCCTCATCTTCACGCCCCAGACACGAAAACTTCCACTCTCCTACGTGTCCATGTCGGCAACTATCGGAGAGACAAGCTTCGGTGTCTACGATTTTGTCTATGTGGCCATAGCCCTCCTCATGGGCTTCGGTATTAAGTGGTTTCTCTCCAATACGAGAATGGGCAAGGCGGCTGTGGCGGTGGGACAGAATCCCCGGGGAGCGGCCATCGTCGGCATCGACGTTATGAAAACGTATGTTTTCATATTCACTGTTTCCGTGATCCTTGTGGGTATGACGGGCTCGGTCTTCATGACAAGACAGTCCATTTTTCCCTATGTCGGATCTCCATACACAATGAAATCCTTCAGCCTCGTGGCCATGGCGGGCATAGGAAGCATATCAGGCATCATCTACAGTAGCTTGCTCCTGGGTATTGCTGAAGCGGCTATAAACGGAATCCGAGGCGCCTCGGGCTGGTCGGGGATAGTCTTTTTCCTCATCATCATCATTGTCATTGCTGTTCGGGCGTACAAGGGGAGGAAACTATGAAAAAACCTGCCAACTATATCTTCCCTCTTGCGTTGATTTTCGCAGGCGGCCTCCTGCCGGTCTTTCTGGGCGCCTATCCGCAGGCCGTGGCCAGAAGCGTATTCACCTTCATGGCCCTTGCCATTTCCTGGGACATGCTGCTCCGCTCTGGCCAGATATCCTTCGGCATAGCCGGATTTTTCGGTCTGGGATCCTACACTGCGATAATCCTTTCGGTCAGGGCAGGGGTTGCTCCCGTAGTCGCCATGCTCTCGGCTGCAGCCTTCGCAGCGCTTGTCGCCTTCCTTCTCGGATTTTTGGTCTTAAGGCTCAGATCCACGTATTTTTCCATCACCACTCTCGCACTGGGGGAGATTTTCAAGGTAATCATCCACAACTGGTCCTCCTTTACCGGAGGTCCTGAGGGATTAGTGCTGCCCCAGGTAGTATTCGGGGGCAAGTCATCCTCCCTCTACTGGCTTTCCTACGCGATACTCCTCTTCGCCGTCGGCGCCTCGGTGCTGTTCGAAAAATCCAAGATGCACTTTTCCCTCACCGCAATACGTAACAACGAAATCGCCGCCCGCACCTCGGGTATCAACATTTTCGCCAACCTTCTCATCGCCTTTACCGCCTCCTCCCTTATCCAGGGCTTGGTTGGCGGTGTTCATGTCATGTCATACGGCTTTGCCATGCCCGATACTGCCTTCGACGCTAATTATACCCTTCTGCCCCTGGCCATGGCCCTCCTGGGAGGCATTCACTCCACCTGGGGTCCAATCATCGGTGCCCTTCTGCTGGGCGTCATTTCCGAATACCTCAAGCTTATGATTCCATATGGCCATCTTCTGGTTTACGGACTAATCATCATCCTGGTCATTCTCTTTATGCCCAGAGGAATCTACGGCCTCATCAAGAAGGAGAGGAGCAAGCGAAATGGCTAGAATCGAAACCAAGTCGCTCACCAAGCAGTTCGGCGGTCTCGTGGCTGTAAAAAATGTAAGCTTTTCCCTTTCCTCCGGGGAGATCCTTGGCATCATTGGCCCAAACGGGGCGGGAAAGACCACCTTTATCAACCTCATTTCCGGCATCTACTATCCTACTTCGGGCTCGGTGTTTTTAGATGGTAGGGATATCAGCACTATGCCCGCCCACGAGCGAGCGAGACGGGGCATTGCGCGCACCTATCAGCTTATCCATCCAATGGAAAGTCTCGATGTGCTGGAAAACGTCATGATTGGCTTTATCTTCGCTGCCGGGAAAAGCCTTCCTGAGGCCAGGAAATCGGCTGAATCCCTCTGTGCAGAAATCGGCTTAAGCCAGCTCCACCGCTCGGTTTCCCAGCTCACCATGCTGGAGACAAAAAAGATGGAGATCGCCCATGCCCTGGCCAACGGTCCCACTATTCTGTTCCTGGACGAGGTGATGGCGGGACTCAATTCGGATGAGACTAAGGCGATGATCGGGCTCGTCCAGCGCTTGGCCAAGGAAAGAAATCTCGCTGTGGGCGTTGTCGAACATGTGATGGGCGTCATCCGGGAACTCACCCACAGGGTGATCGTGCTGGAGGCAGGGGAATTGATCGCCGAAGGCCCCTATGAGGAAGTCTCCAAGAATCCCAGGGTCATCGAAGCCTATCTCGGAGGAGCCGCCTGATGTTGAAAATTCAAGGTTTGGAGTGCGGCTACGGCCGCATGAGGGTCATAGAAGGGGTCAATCTGGAGGTAGGTGCCG
The DNA here is from genome assembly GCA_002383375.1 of Spirochaetaceae bacterium UBA4077. GTDB lineage: Bacteria > Spirochaetota > Spirochaetia > Treponematales > Rectinemataceae > UBA2256. The sequence continues at coordinate 84,677 of DFYR01000062.1, read as the reverse complement.
AATCCGTGGGGCTCTTCGGCCCCAACGGTGCGGGTAAGACCACGCTCATAGGCGCAGTGATGGGCATCAATAAGCCCTGGGGGGGGAGTATCGAGTTCGACGGCAAACGGATCGAAAACACCGACACCCACTTCATGGCGCGTATGGGTGTAGCCCTTGTCCCTCAGGAGCGGGAACTCTTTCCGGGAATGTCGGTGGACGACAACCTCATGCTTGGCGCGGCTTATATACCCCATGCAAGGGACAAGAGCGACGAGCAGCTGGAAAAGGTTTTTTCCCTCTTTCCCATTTTAAGAGAAAGAAGAAAGCAGTTGGCGGGGACTATGTCGGGCGGCCAACAGCGCATGGTGGCCATAGCCAGGGCGCTGATGTCCAATCCTAAACTCCTGATTCTGGACGAGCCTTCGCTGGGGCTGCAGCCCTCCATCGTCGCCGAGGTGTTCGAGGTTTTAAAAGAACTAAAGAAGACCGTATCTATCTTGGTTACCGAACAGAACGTACGTGAAAGCCTCAGGTCCATCGACAGGGGTTATGTGCTGGAGAACGGCAAGATCGTCATAGAGGACAGCGCCGAAGGACTCAAAACAAACCCCTACGTGCTCAAGTCCTACCTGGGCCTCTAGAAAGCTTGCGTTGCTGTTGCCGCCGCGCCTGCGGCGCGGCGGCAACAGCAACGCAACCGCGGTCGCGAGAAAAGGAGGTATCCGTGCCTGATGCGGTAGTGAACGGCGTTCGACTGTGTTACGAGATTTTAGGCGACAAGGGACCATGTATCGTGCTGCTCAACGGTATAGCCATGTCCATAGGGCATTGGAAGCCCTTCGCCCAATCCTTCAGTGGGTCGTTCAGAGTGCTCTGCCACGATTTGCGTGGGCAGACCTTGAGCGAAAAATCAATAGGCGAATATAGTTTCGAGCAGCATTCTCAAGACCTGGCCGCGCTCATGGCAAAACTGGGTATCGATAAGGCGCACATCGTCGGCACCTCTTACGGCTCGGAGGGTGCCATGTGCTTCGCCCTGGCATATCCTGAGAAAACCGCAAGCCTCACGGTCATCGACGGGGTGAGCGAAATCGATCCTTTGCTTCGCGCCACAGCCGAATCCTGGCAAGCAGCGGCGTTGAGCGATCCCAGAGTATTCTACAAAACACTTATGCCCTGGACCTACTCGTCGGAATTCATCGGCGCCAATAAGCAGGTCCTTGATTCAAGGGAAGACGCGGTGGCATCCCTTCCGCGGGAATGGTTCGAGGCTTTCGCCGGCCTCTGTAGGGCTTTCCTTAAACTTGACATCACTAAGTCTCTGAATCGCATAACTTGTCCTTCGCTGGTGGTAGTTGGCGAATTGGATATCCTCAAGCACCGCGGCTTCGCCTCCATAATCGCTAAGCATCTGGGAGGTCAGGTGAGCCTCGTGGAGATTCCCGGAGCAGGTCATGCTGCGGTCATCGAAAAACCAAAAGAGACGGCATCAGTAGTTCTCGCTTTTCTCGAGGAGAATGGACTATGAGCAGTCATATCGTAAATGTCCTGGGATGCAGAATATTTTACCAGTCAAACGGAGAGGGACGCCCTATCGTCTATGTCCACGGCAACACAGGCTCCAGCCGCTGGTTTGATAAAGTGGCTAAGGTTCCAGACTGTAGGACTATAGCGCTGGACCTACCCAATTTCGGTCGCTCTGACGCCCTGGGAGTCCAACCCGATATTCATGGTTACGCCGATTACCTCCATGCCTTCATCAAAGCGCTGAATCTCGAATCCCCTGTCATTGTCGGCCATTCTCTAGGCGGAGCTGTTGTGCAATCCCTGGCAGTCCATCATCCGGGAGACTTGAGCGCCATGGTGCTGGTAGATTCTTCTTCGCCTACAGGCCTCATTACACCCAGGGAGCGTTACCCGGCTATCGAAATGATGCGCACGAATAGGACCGTTCTTGCGCAAGCCCTTGCCGCAACACTGCCGACCAACAAGGATACCTCGTTCTTCGAATCCCTGGTTGACGATGCCGTACGGATGAACGAGAAAGCCTGGATAGGCAATGCCGAAGCATTGAGCCGCTTTGACATCAGCGACCGCACTACCGTTTTCACCAAGCCTGTGCTGGTCATCCAGGGCAAGGCTGATATTCTCATCACCGAAGAAATGGCCAGAAAGACAGCCCACGCCTATCCTTCGGGTGAATTCCATCTCATTGAGAATTCAGGCCACTCGCCTATTGTTGAGACCCCAAGTACTTTTATCGAGCTGCTCATAGACTTTCTTGCAAGAGGAATGGCCTGAACCGGATTTAAGTGTCGCATAAACCCGGCATCGTGTACCAAACAGTATCCACGTAGAAGGATAAGCCTTCCGCAAGACGTTTTACCTATAAGGAGAGTTCCCATGTCAAAGGTGAGCATAATCGGTGCCTATAACACCGCGTTCGGCAATTTTGTCAAGAAAGACAAGGAGACAGGAAGCATCACCGACCTTAAGAGCATCTACGAACTCTTAACCGAGGCGGGGAGGGGAGCCCTGGACGATGCGGGCATTGGGGCCTCCGAAGTGGACGCCGTCTGGGTGGCTTCCTGCGCTCCCGGCATATTCGCGAATCAGGAACATATCGCTGCACTGGGCGTCGAAGTCGCCCCTTCTGCGCTACGCTTCAAGCCCATGACCAGGGTGGAGGACGCCTGCGCCTCAGGATCCGTGGCGCTTTTCAGCGCCCTTTACGCCGTAGAATCAGGCAGGGCTAAGATAGCCCTTGTCATCGGCGTGGAAAAAATGAATCTGCTGGATACCAGGGGAGTGACCCACGGTCTTGCTACATGTTCATACTGGGCCGAGGAGGGAGCCAGGGGAATGACGTTCCCTGGGCTTTTCGCGGAATATGCCAAGGGTTACGCCATCCAATATAAGCTCGACGATGCCACCCTCGCGCGGATGCTGGCCACGGTGGCTGCCCTCAACTATAAGAACGGTTTGGACAATCCCCTTGCCCATTTCGGCAAAGGTGGCCCCTCGGACCGACTGGGCTTGACTAGCCCAGAGGCCATACTCAACCTGCCACCGGAGAAGAATCCAATAATCGCGCAGCCTTTACGACTCCACGACTGCTCCCTGGTGACTGACGGAGCCGCAGCCCTGGTCATCGCCTCCTCGGACTCCAGCCTTAGCCGAGGAGAGAAGGCCGTACGGATCGCTGGAATCGGTCATGCCAACGAACGAATCGCCATTTCGGCCAGGCCTAACATGTACGAGCTCATGGCTGGCAAAGTAGCTGTTGCCCGGGCATTTGCCGAAGCGGGTATCAGTATTAGAGATGTGGATATCGCCGAAGTCCACGACTGCTTTACCATCAACCAGCTGCTCTGCACCGAAGCCCTCGGCCTCTCCGCCGACGGAAGAGCGGGTTACGACTACATGGATGGACGCTTTGGCAGAGACGATCCTACATGCGCGGTCAACCTGTCCGGCGGCCTGAAGGCCAAGGGTCACCCCGTTGGAGCCACGGGGGTTTCCATGAACGTCCTGCTTTACAAGCAGCTGGTCGGCCGAGCGATCGGCGCCGTTCCCGTAGGTAAAAAGCCCCAGGTGGGCGTCAGCCTCAATGTGGGAGGATCGTCGGTGACCAACTGCGTTACAGTATTAAAAAGATAGGTCTAAAAGCGGCCCTGGTCGGGGGCTTCGTATGAACCTCCTTGAGGGCTGGGCTGCACAGCCCTCAAGCCCCTTTCGTTATGGTTTCAACCCAGGCTATTCTAGAAATACGTGAATGACGACAAAACCCTGGTGGCCGAGACAAACCGAATCAATCTCTACTCCGAGTACAGTCTCCACGACCAGCTCAAGCGCCTGGCTGCAGGCCCGGGCGGCCGGATTGAGGTCGATGTCGAGGGGAAAATAGCCGACGCGCTGAGAGCGGACGGCGAAATAGTGGAAATCCAGACGGGTTCTTTGAGCCCTATTGTGGATAAAGCGGAGTTTTGGAGTCGCCGAGGATTCAGGCAGCGCATACAGATACCTCTTGCAGCCCAAAAAATCATTCTGAGGATCGAACAGGATACGGGCGAAGTCCTCTCCCGCCGCAGGAGCCCAAAAAAAGAGGAACTCTGGTCGGTATTCGACCGCATTGTCAGGGCTTCGAAACTCTTGAGTCTGCCGGGACTGATCATCGAACTCGTATATGTTGAAATTGAAGAGATCCGCACCGTGCTGAAAGAGCCAGTGCGCCGGGGTCGCTTCCTTAAGTCCTATGCCACTGTCGACAGAAACCTCGTAGCCGTGAGGGAATCGAGGGAATTTGCGAGCCCTGCAGACTGGTTAGCCCTCTTGCCGGAAAATGAGAATGGTTACTGGACATCGGTGTCCCTGGGGAAGGCCACGAATATAGGCCCAGCCCGGGCCAGAAAGCTTCTGTACAGCTACGCCAGGGCGGAACTCATTAAGGAAATACCTTCAAAAGACAGGGTGAAGCGCTACGCTCCCACGCATCAGGAGAGTGCTGATTAATCGCTACGTCCTTGCACGGCAGGACCGCGCCGGCCAGGACTAGAGGCTGAAGCGCTTGACCTTTTTCGTGGTGGTCATCTCGAGGGGTTCGCGCAGCACCTGTACCCTCATGATTTTCTGATAGGGCAGGAGCTTCTGGTTTACCTCGTCGACGATTGCTTCCATACGCACTTTCGCGGCTTTATAGGCAGCCTCGTCGGTATCTGCCAGCTTTTTAAGCCACTCCTGTTCGGGGTATATGAGGGCTTCTATAAGTTCCACACTCTCGTCGTCTTTTTCATGGTAACCCTTCACCAGAATCTGGTCGATTTCCATATAGAGCTGGAAGCGGTTTTCGATTTCCTCCGGGTAGACATTCTTGCCGCCCGCGGTGACGATGAGGTTCTTGGCTCTGCCGGTGAGGTAGACGTAGTCTTCCTCGTCCATATATCCCAGGTCCCCGGTCTTGAACCAGCCATCCTGGGTAAAAACCTCGGCGGTTTCTTCGGGCATCTTATAATAGCCTTTCATCACCATCGGGCCTTTTACGGCGATTTCGCCTATGCCATCTTCATCAGGCTCCAGAATTTTCATTTCCACCTGGGGAAGGATCTTGCCTATCGAATCCACCTTGTAATGTTCCTTGGGATTCAAGGTGAGGATGGGGGAAGTCTCGGTGAGGCCGTAGCCCTGGATAAAATCGATACCCAACTCGTTATATTTTTTGAAGACCGAAGGCGCCAACGGACCGCCGCCTGATATACAGATGCGGATTGTGGAAAGGCTGGCCTTTTCCAGGATACTGTGGAATAGTTTTTTGCCAGGATTTACCTTGAAAATTGTTTTAATGGCTCCGGATACGCCCATGAGAAAGGAGATGAGGCCGTAAACCAGGGCTCCCTTTTCGCGGACTCCCTTAAGAATGCCGTTGAGCAGTTTGTTAAAGAGAAGGGGCACGCCCAGAAACATGGTTATCTTGGCTTCCTTCAAATCCTTCAGTATCTGCTTAACTACCATTTTTTTGCCGAACACGATTTCCGCTCCGGTGGAAATGGCTTCTATGAACACGGCGAGCATTGTGTAGGAATGGTGTATCGGCAGAAGGGCATAGAACACGTCGGTGGGGTACACGGTGAGATTGGCCTGGGCGAGGTAGCAGTCAGAGACAAGATTACTGTGGCTCAGCATTACCCCCTTGGGCACTCCGGTTGTGCCGGAAGTAAAGAGGATCGCGGCCAGATCGGATTCGCTCAGGGACTGTGCTTCAGGCGGGTTTTCGCTTTCGGAGAGCCGCAGGTCGTAGATATAGTCTTCCCCTGATCGATAGAGAGAAATAATTTTCTTGAAGCTCTTGCAGAATGATCGGAGCTCGTCCGCCTTCTCCTCATCCACGAACAGGATCGTCGCGTCGCTGGCTTTAAGAAGATTTTTCGTCTCGGCCATGCTTATCTGGTAATCGATGGGCACGACGACAGCCCCGGCTTCCAGGATGGCAAGGTAGGCGATCGCCCATTCGGGGCTGTTCTTGCCGGTGAGGGCGATTTTTTCTTCTTTCTTCAATCCGAAACCGCGCAGATACGCGGCGAGATTCTGGATTTTTTCATATGCCTGGCTGTAGCTCAGGCTTATCCTGTCGGGTGCGTATTCGGTAAAACAGGGTCGGTCGGGATAGCGCTGAACAGAAATCTTGAACATTTGAGGGATAGTCGGCCAGGTTCCGGTAAAGACCTTTCCTCTATATTCGTCCAAGAAAGTCCAAGGTAACTGCTTTTCCATATGGCCCCCTTGCGGCTAAGCTTGTTGGCCGCTGAATCGAAGTGTCGCCGGCATCAGCCTGCGATATGCATGAATATATGCTAAAAGCCGAAAACTTAAAAGATATCACGGAGGGCTATCGGGCAGCAGGGTCGCTGGATAGTTAGGCCACGTAACAGTCGGTTTTCCGCGTACAGGGCTGGGGTAAAACAGGATTATTACATAGTAACCCTATCGCGAAATGGCGTTTTCTCGGCGCTTAACGCTAACGTTCTGCCATTCCCCTTCCCCAGCAGCCTCTTTTTCGCTATGCTTTTCCGAACGAGTTTTGTCGTTAGAAGCCGGAGGAAGTGCATGAAGGCGATCGAACTGGCTAAAGCCTACGATCCGAAGAGTTTTGAAGATACTATCTACAGCACCTGGAAGAACGAGGGCTGCTTTCAGCCTTCGGATGACAAAAGTCAGCATCCCTTTACCATCGTAATTCCTCCCCCCAACGTAACAGGCGTACTCCATCTTGGCCATGCTCTTGATAATTGCCTTCAGGATATACAAATACGCTACAGGCGTATGACGCAGCGCCCGACGCTCTGGCTCCCCGGAACCGATCATGCCGGAATTGCCACCCAAAACGTGGTTGAGAAGAAACTTCGCAAGGAGGGCAAGGACAAGCTGGACATCGGCAGGGAAGCCTTTATTGAAGAGACCTGGAAGGTGGCCAAGGAACACAAGGCAATAATTCTTAAGCAGCTCGCCAAGATAGGCTCCAGCGTCGATTGGACCAGGGAGCGCTTTACCCTGGACGAGGGGCTTTCCAAGGCTGTGCGCGAGGTTTTCGTCAGCCTCTACGAGCGGGGCCTTGTCTATAAGGGCGAGTACCTGGTCAACTGGTGCACCTCCTGCGGCACGGCTATTTCGGACGACGAGGTCGAGCACGAGGACGAAGCGGGCTCGATGTGGCATATCTGGTACGAGCTGGCGGACGGCCCATGTCCCGAATGTCCTTCGGGCAGGATCGAAATCGCCACCACCAGGCCCGAAACCCTCTTGGGCGATACGGCTGTCGCCGCCCACCCGGATGATGAACGCTACAAGAGCCTTATCGGCAAGATGATCAAACTGCCCCTCACTGACCGACAAATCCCGCTTATCGCCGACAGCTATGTGGACAGGGAGTTCGGCACCGGCCTTGTCAAAATTACTCCCGCCCATGATCCGAACGATTTCGAGGTGGGCAACAGGCATAATCTGCCCAGAGTGAATATTCTCAATCCCGATGGAAGCCTCTCGAGCAATGCCCCCGAAAAATACAGGGGTCTCAAGGTGCTCGAAGCCCGCAAGGCCGTTCTGGCGGACCTGGAAGCCCTCGGACTTCTTAAATCCGAAGAAAAACTTGTCCATGCAGTGGGACATTGCTATCGCTGCCATACTTCGATCGAGCCCTATTTGTCCAAGCAATGGTTCGTGCGCATGAAGCCCCTGGCCGAGAAGGCGCTTTCCGCGTGGAAGTCCGGCGATGTGGTCTTCTTCCCCAGGAAGTGGGAGAACACCTACGCGCATTGGATGGAGAATATCCGCGACTGGTGCATTTCCCGACAGCTCTGGTGGGGCCACAGGATTCCCGCTTTCTACTGCAAGCACTGCGGGGCCGTTTTGGTGGAGCGGGAAGATCCTCTCGTCTGCCCCAAATGCGGTTCCGGCGAGCTCTACCAGGACGAAGACGTCCTGGATACCTGGTTTTCCAGCTGGCTCTGGCCTTTTAGCACCCTGGGCTGGCCCAAGGACACGGCGGATTTCCGGCGCTTCTATCCCACCAGCGCCCTGGTCACCGGCTACGACATCATTTTCTTCTGGGTGGCGCGTATGATCATGGCGGGCATGGAGTTCACCGGACAAAGCCCCTTCGAGGAAGTCTTCATCCACGGCCTCATCAGGGACAAGCAAGGCCGCAAAATGTCCAAGAGCCTGGGGAACGGCATCGATCCCTTGGAGATAGTGGATGAATATGGCGCCGACGCCCTCAAGTTCACCCTTGCTTATAACTGCGCCTCGGGCCAGGACATCCTTCTGGACAAGGACTCCTTCAAGATGGGCTCCAAGTTCGCCAACAAGGTCTGGAACGCTTCGCGCTACATCCTCATGAACCTCGAGGGACGGCAATTCCTTCCCCGGGAAAAAATCAGCCGCAACGACCTGGACAAATGGATACTCCATAGGCTTGACCAGGCCGCCTCCCAGGTTACCGAAGCCCTGAGGTCGTGGCGCTTCAACGACGCAGCCCAGGCGGTTTACTCCTATTTCTGGGACGATTTCTGCGATTGGTACATCGAGGCGAGCAAGCTTTCGACTAAATTCGGGGACGAGGCAGAAAAAGATCGGGCCACCACAGTGCTCCTGCAGGTACTGGAGGAATCGCTGCGCCTCCTTCATCCCTTCCTTCCCTTCGTCACCGAGGAAATATACGGCATGCTGCCCAACGCTGCCGGCAGGCTTATCGTGCAGCGCTGGCCGGAATCCGTCCAGTCACGAAGAGCCCCAGAGCTGGCAGAAAAATTTGAGAGCCTGCGTGAGCTGGTTACGATGGCGCGAAGCCTTAGATCGGAGTTCCAGATTTCCCAGGAAGCCAAGATGCCACTCTATGTAAAACTGGATGCTTCTTTCCCGGCAGCGGATTTCCTTAAACGGAACGCGGCTCTGATCGGTCTCCTGGTGGTAGGGCCAGAGCCGCTTTTCCTGGAACCAGGCGCATCCAAACCTGCCGGTTCCATCGCCCTGGCTGGCAGAGGATTCGAGCTTTTTATCCAGATCAAGGAACTCATCGATATTCAAAAACTGCTTTTACGGTTTAAAAAGGACATCGAACGGGAGGAATCCTTCGCACAGAAACTGACAGCCAAGCTGGCCAATCAGGCCTTTTTGGAAGCAGCTCCCGCCCAGATCGTTGAACAGGAACGACGAAAGCTCGCGGATGCCCAGAGCCGAAGCATACGACTACGTCGTTATATGGAGGACCTGTCGTGAGTCCTCAGGGAGATACGGGCGTCAAACTCGAGAGCCTCGACCTCTCGGGCATTAGACATTCCAATCTCCCCCTGCGCTCCGAAAGTGTCCCTATGGACGGGGAAGCCATGCTTCGCCTCAAGAACATGCACCTCGCCCCCTATATCCAGCTGGCCACAAGCCTCATCGGCAAGCTCCGCCGCAGCGGGGGCAATATGTTCAGACACCAGCTCGACACCATGGCCATCCTTATGGACTACGGCTATATCGATTCGGTCTTGCTGAAAGCCTCGGTTGTCCACGACCTCATCGAAGACCTGCCTGATTTCGACCGAGACAACCTGCTTTCGATCGACGAAGAATCCCCGGACGTGTACAGTCTGGTCCTGGAAGTCACCCGCCGCCCTATCGAAAACAAGATCGAGTTCCTCGCTAGGATCAGCGATTTCGGCTCGATCCGCGCCAAGGTGCTAAAGTCGGCGGACAGAATCTCCAACATGATCAGCCTGGGCTATGTCACGGATATCGCCTTCATCAAGCGCTATACCGACGAAACCGAGCGCTATGTTTTCCCTATCGCCAAGCTTGCTGACATCCGCATGCTTGAAGAGCTGCAAAAGCTCGTCGCTACCCGTCGCGAATACCTCGCGCGGCGATTCGAGATTTAAAAAAAGAGAAAGGGAGGACCCTTGCATGGATAAGAAATGGACCAAGGCAGAACTGGCGGCTGTCATCGACCATTCGGTGCTAAGAGCCACTGCGGATGAGGCTACCCTCAAAAAAGCCTGCGAAGAAGCCAGAGCGCTCGGATTCAGGAGTATTTGCGTAAATCCTTGTTGGGTTTCGCTTTGCGCTGCAGAGCTTGCCGGAAGCAAGACTACTGTCTGCGCTGTCGTGGGTTTTCCAATGGGAGCTTCCACCACATCCATCAAAGCCCAGGAAGCTCGGCTGGCGGTTTCTGATGGAGCTAGTGAAATCGATATGGTGATAAACATCGGCAAGGCGAAATCCGAGGATTGGAACTATATCGCTCAAGACATCGCAGCGGTGGCAAAAGCGGCAAAGCCGGCCAAGGTGAAAGTGATTATAGAAACCTGTGTTCTCGATCGCCAGGAAAAAATCTTCGCCTGCAGGGCAGCCGCGGCTGCCGGCGCCGATTATGTCCAGACCAGTACCGGGTTTGGAACCGGCGGAGCGCTTTGCGACGACATTGCACTTATGCGACAAGCCCTGGGCGGTGTCGCTAAAGTAAAGGCCGCCGGCGGGATCCGGACAAAAGCAGAATGTATAGCAATGCTCGAAGCCGGAGCCGTGCGCATAGGGACCTCCTCCAGTCTTGCAATTATGGCTGAGTTTGATGACTGAAGTACTCGTTTAGCCACAATTCTGCGTGCAGCATCGTAGGTAGAACCGGGAACCTTGTTGATGGGTAATGAAAGATTACTTCATTACATTAGGAAGCAGTTGAGGATTTCTTATGTATAGTCCCAGCACAGAACCCTCTTTATATTCCCCCATTCTGCCCCAAATCCCTCTGCTTCAACCACCATCGGTAACGTGATCCACTCAGGGTGCGAATGGATTGGATCGATCGAAGAGTGCCAACGCATGCAGCAATGGCCGTAATCGATGAGGAGAAGACCGAGAAAGCCTAGACGAGTCTATTCGTGAACAGGCCATTTCCATCCGAACCCTTTTAAAAATTGGATATCGCTATCTAGGAGAGAAGCTATCCGACGCCCTTAGATGCATACGCTGACTATGTGCCCAAGTTCTGGCGCACCCTTCATCAACTTCAACAAGGTTTCCGGTTCTAAGTAAACATTAAGCTTGACAGGGTTAAAAAATACACTATAGAATTTTGAGCAATAGCTCAATGATCGAGCAAATATCATTTGTGCTGTCTTTAATTTTTAAATTCGCAGTCAATGGAGTCCAGAGATGGCGAAAAAACGGTTCTTGATCTTTGATCTCGGTGCGAGCAATGGACGGGCTATCGTTGCGGCGTATGACGGAGCCAAGGCAGAAATGGAGGTTACCTATCGTTTCGACAATACGCCCACTATCGCTGCGGGAACCTTATACTGGGATATCCTTCGCTTATTCTCGGAGCTGAAAACTGGCCTGCAGGTATCCTTGAATAAGTATCCGGATATTGTCTCCGTGGCCGTAGATACCTGGGGTTGCGATTTTGGATTTATTGATAAAAATGGAAGGCTTTTAGGAAATCCAGTTAGTTATCGCGATGCCTTTCGACACCAGAGGGCTCCACTTCTTTACGAGACTTTACCGCGAAGAGAGCTTTTCCACCTTTGCGCGGGCTCGACCAATGAAATTATGGGTTTATACCAGCTGTTCTCTTACAAATGCGACGACGCTCCCGAGCTACGAGAGGGTCATCAATTGCTGATGATTCCTGATTTGCTCAACTACCTTTTAACAGGGCAAGCCTGTAACGAATACACTAACGCAACAATGACGCTATTGTGTGATCAGAAAAAAAAGACTTGGGAGAAAAGAATCCCCGCCCGTTTGGGAATTCCTGACTCGTTTTTGCGGAATCTGGTCATGCCGGGAAGTATGATAGGTCTGCTTCAAAGACAAGTATGCGAGGAGCTCGGGATTAAACCGATATCGGTTGTCGCACCCGCCACTCATGACACTGCCTCTGCTGTTACAGGAATACCGATAACTGACGGATCAAAAAACTGGGCTTTTATTTCCATGGGAACCTGGTCGATAGCAGGCATGGAAACGAGAGAGCCTATAATCACGGATCGTGTCTTTGATTCCGGATACGGGAATAACGCTATCGCCGATGGCCGTAACATGCTCGTCAATTATATAACGGGACTCTGGATAATCCAACAGTGCAGGCAAAAATGGATGCAAGACACTGGGCGAGATATATCATGGTCGGAGATTGTCAAAGAATCCGAAAAAGCGGGACCTGCGACGGCATTTATCGATGTGGATGATCCTTCATTCACACAGATGATCCCTGACATGCCCGGCGCAATAGTCGAGTATTGCAGAAAGAAAGGACAAAGACTGGAAAACTCCATCGCCGGGATATCCCGTACAGTCTACGAAAGCCTGGTGCTGAAGTATAGAGAAAACCTAAAAACCCTGGAGGAGCTCACCGGTCGCAGACTGGACCAGTTGAACATAGTAGGCGGCGGTATTCAAAACCAGACTTTATGCCAATGGACGGCCGATGCTGTCGGCATTCCTGTATTCGCAGGACCGGCTGAAACAACGTCCATGGGAAACCTTCTAATGCAACTTAAATGTGCCGGAGAAATCTCCACACTTGAGCAGGGCAGAGCGATATCGCATAAATCCTCCCAGGTCATCAGGTACGAACCTAAAGCGGGTGAGCCCTGGGAGAATGCGGCCGAAAGATTCAGAACGATTGTCGCCTCGAAGGCGGTGGAGAAATGAAGTTCCCAAGAATCCATTTGGCCATGGATAATTCCTTTGCCGCAAAACGATGGACAAAACCAAGCGAGTGGACGGCTATTATCAAAAGCATCGGCATCGAATGCATCGAGGCGAGCGCCGATACCGAAGCTGACCCATTCTATTGTGGTGAAGGGTATCTGAATGAATGGATCGAGGAAGTGCAGGATGCATGTTCCGAAAACAATGTAAGAATAGCAAATTTTTTTACTGGATACACGACCTATCGTACAATTGGTTTAGCCCATCCCGACGAGAGAATTAGAAATCGCATAACCAATGACTGGCTAGGGGTCATGGCCAGGATCGCCGCTAAAGTAAAGGCAGGCCTTGGTTTTTATATCCATGCGTTTCCCGAAAGCGTTCTTTTCGATCCAATAGCATTCGTAAAAAACAGAGATCGTCTTTATAACACGCTCGCTGACGTTGCGCGACTTTTTAACGATGCCGGAAATGTTCCAATGATCATCGAGCAGATGTATTCGCCTCATCAGATACCTTGGACGATCGCTGGAACCCTCGAATACCTGGAAGAGGTTAGCCGCAGGGCGAATACCCAGGTGTATGTGGCGTTGGATACCGGGCACCAAACAGGGCAGCAGCATTTTTTAAGACCCACCGTGGACGATTTGGCGAAAACTCTTAAAAGCGGCGAACCTGCTCCCTACCTGGGCGCCGATAGCGTGTATGACCTGTATGATGAGTTGAGAAAAAAAAGTGACTATGAACTAAAACGAGCGGCTCTGCAGGTTAGCGAAGAAATGGATAGCTGCTCGCATCTATTCGCGAAGCCCATCGATTGCGACCTTTATCAATGGCTAAGGGAAACAGCCGGCTATTCTCCGATAGTGCATCTTCAGCAGACGAACGGCAAATCATCTTCTCATCTTCCTTTCACCAGAGCTAATAATGAAGACGGCATCGTGAAGCCGCTAGCGATGCTCAAGGCTATCGCCGAATCCTATATGAATCCGTCGAGGGGGAAAATGCCTCCGATGGTCGATGACATCTATCTCACTTTCGAAATTTTCCCCCACACCTACGATACGAAAAGGGAGATTCTGTCTGTCTTGGAAGAGTCGGTGAAATACTGGCGGCAATGGATCCCAAAGGATGGCATGCTCCTTTCGGAGTTGATTGACTAAGGGGCTTGGCTCTTCAAGAATCGTTCAACTTCAGAAAAAGTAGGCATCGCGCTCTGGGCTCCCTCTTTGGTCGTTGAGAGCGCCCCCGTGGCGTTCGCGAAGCGAACAGCTTCGATGAGATTGCGGTTATTTCCAAGAGCGAAGGCCAATCCTGCGTTGAATGAGTCGCCGGCCGCGACCGTGTCCATGACATCCACGCTGAATGCCGTTACATGAGTGACCGATCGAGCATCGGATACCCAGGCTCCCTTTGCGCCGACTTTTATGATGACAATCTTAGCCCCCTTCAAGTGCAGAGTGCCGATTGCACGCCTTATTCCCTCTTCCGATCTGGTCGATTCGCCTGTTAATATTTCAGCTTCTGTTTCGTTCGGCGTAATGATATCTATCAGAGCATAGAGTTCTGCCGGTAATGCTTGGGCTGGAGCCGGATCGAGCACTATTGGAATTCCGAGAGAAGCGGCTGTTCTTGTTACCTTAAGTGTTGCTTCCAGCGGAATCTCAAGCTGTAGCAAAAGCATTTTTATCGAGTCTGAAAATTCTCGAATCTTTGCGATGAGGGAATCGTCAATACCATCGTTTGCTCCCGGCACTATTATGATTCGATTTTCTCCCGTACCGGAGACTTCAATGCTCGCCGTCCCTGTTGATATGTTTTTGAGTATTTTTATGTCTTGGGTATCGATGCTTTCGTCTTTCAGCGTTTTCAAGTACATCGATCCGAGAACATCATCGCCTAAGGCGCCGAGCAATTTAACCTGAGCGCCGAGCCTGGCCAGCGCGACAGCTTGATTCGCTCCCTTGCCTCCTGGGGAAATCTTGAACGACAAACCTTTAACCGTCTCTCCTGGGGAGGGAAACCGGAGCGTCCTTGTGACCATATCCATATTCAGACTGCCGAGAACGAGAAAGCATCCTTTTTCACATCCTGAGACAGAATTTTCCATAGCCTTTCCCACGTTTTATAAAAATGAAGCCAATCGCGGCTTCTCGCTCTTAAGGGACAATGATAGCCTTCATTATCGTTTCGTTGTTCAGTGACATGAATGCCTTATCAATATCCCTCAATGAGAAAATATTGGATGAATACGGTTTTACATCAAGAATTCCGCTCGAAATCAATCGTAAAGCCTCGCGGTTTTGGGTAGGAGATGATGCATGAACTCCGAATACCGAGATTTCCCTGTAATGAATGATATTGCTGTCAATGAATCCGATGCTGTCCGTCGGGAGTCCGCCGAACAAGCTTATACGTCCCCGTTTCGCGGTGATGTTCATGGCATCTGTCTGGGCTGAACCTACCGAACATGCGACAATGGAGACATTCACCCCTCTGCCATCGGTAAGCTTCTTAATCTCATCGGACAGGCTGAGGCTTTTCGGATTAATGACAATCAAGTTTTCGTTGATTTTTCTCGCTGCAGCAGCTCTCGCGGGATTTACCTCTATCATTATTACCTTTGCCGCTCCCTCCAGTGTTGCGAGTTCGGCATGCATGCAGCCGATGAAACCCGAACCGAAAATCGCCACGACATCTCCCGCCGATATGTTTAGATACTGATGGGCATTGATAATGCACGCTATCGGTTCTGAGAGTACCGCTTGTTCATAGGGTACTTCTTGAGAAATTTTATTTACATTGCCCATTCGGAGTGCTTTCTGAGGGATTTCCATGAACTCGGCGAAGGTTCCATCGTAGTCAAAACCTATCGTCTCCAGCGAATCACATAGATTCGTATGACCTTCCCTGCAGTCTATGCAGGTCCCGCAACCTATCGCTGGAGCGACCTGCACTCTGTCGCCGACCGAGAGAGTGTGGACATTGCTTCCTACAGATACGATTTCTCCGACAACCTCGTGTCCGATTACTCTTGGTGGCTTTATCTTAGAACTGCCAAAACGGTATGTTCTGAGGTCGGTGCCGCAAATGGAGGTCGCCTCAACCTTTATGACCACGCTCTCGTCAGTCGGTTCGGGAGCTTCTCTTTCTAGAAGAGCAAGGTTATTCTGCCTGCTGTATACGTAGGCAAGCATTTTTATAGCACCAGCAATCCCGGCCGCTCCATCGTATACGGCCCCTCGGTTATGGTCAGCTTGGGGAAACTAACGGGTTTTGTAATGAATAGCGGGCCTTCTTCCATAGCGATGAATGCGTCTTCCGTTTTGGTCCCGGAGACGACGGGATTATAGCAGTAGCACTGATTAATCATCGTCTTTTCGTGGCGCAGCTCGGAAGTAAGGTATTCCCTGTTGTAATACCCCTGAGGCCCGCCCTGGTGATGCTTGTAATACATGTCTCCATATCCGAACTCTTCATATGCTTTTTTCCCCACCAGATGCGGTACCAGGTCGTCAACCCCAGGCCTCGTGGCGCTTATCATCCTGCATTCGATTTGAGCCGTTTTTTTGAACTGATCGAGCAAGCCCTTGGGAGGCGTACCAAAATACACCATGCGGGTCGTGGTGGTGATCAGACCCTTATATCGCCCATTGCAGGATACCATCAGGTGCTTTTTCAGCTTATTCATAGTGGGAATGGCGTGCCGATGCTTAAGGACCCGGTCGTCGGCAGCGACCAAGAAGAGCACCTGATCGATTTGCTCCGGCCACAATGCTTCGGCGACTCCTCCGGCAATTTCATACTCGGTCATACCCGGCTTTACCGTGGCTACATATTTCTCCAATGCGGCGGACATGTAATCGCCGAGATATTGATAGCGGCATATCTCGTTATATGTAAGAGAATAACGGAGAGGATTGATCTTGTCTTGGATCATCCTGGTAGTATCGAAATGAATGTCTGAACCTACCTTTCTCATATCTCCGACAATCTTTTTAATGAACTCGACATTCTTGTTTTCATACCAGGCTTGCGAGATTATTTCAAAACCAAGCTCTTCGAGCAGCTGCTCCTCACGCATCCTGGCTTCTTCGATAGCATTGGTAATCGCATACTTCTTCCCATCTTTCGTGACCAGAATCGAAGCAACACCGTCTTCGGTGCATATGGTAACAAGATTGCTGGAGCCGGCGGTTATCCAGGAGAAATTTGACTGTCTTGTAAGATAGAGAGCATCCAGTTTTTCGGCTGCAAGTAACTTCTTGATACGGTCAACCTTGATAGCGATCTCTTCTTTTCTTCCTTTAATGCTTGTGTCTTCGATGTATTGCCTACTGCTCATTGGAATACCTCCTGGGGATTTGTTAAAATTCCGGATGCAATTGCATCTGCGTAAGCAAGAAATGGAGTAAATCAATGTTCATTATATGAGTTGAAGTTGTGTTTCGTCAACGGAAAAATGTTAAATTGAGCAAGTAGGTGATGTGAAAAGGTAAAGTATAAACATAAATATTGACATTTGATGGTTCCGTGCTATCATCAAAATACCGCTTAGGCCGGATTTTCGGATATTGCCCTTCAACACCTGGCTGCGCGACTCCGTCCGAGAAAGATGTTTGCTTATAATATCAATTAGAGTAAGTGAATAAATGAATTAGGAGGGATTGATGATAAAGAAAAAAATGCGTGCGGCGGTGTTTGAGGGCAACGGTGTGTTGAATATAAAGGAAGTAGATGCACCTGTTGTGGAAAAGGGAACCGATGTTCTCGTGCAGGTGGAAATGTGTTCGATATGCGGTACCGATGTCCACATAATGTCCGTCCCTCCTGGCTATATCGCGGATCCTGGAACCATCCTGGGCCATGAGTTGGTCGGCAAGGTTGTAGTGGTCGGATCGGAAGTAAAAAATCTGCGCCCAGGCGACAGGGTTGTGACAAATCCAAATGATTACTGCGGTGTCTGTGCCTACTGCCAGAAAAACCTCCCCAACCTCTGCGAAAACATCATTCCCATGGGCATAGGCGCCAATGGCGGGTTCGCTGAATATGTCAAGGTATCAGAGAAAGTTGCACACAAGATCTCAAGCGAGGTTCCCCCGGAGATTGCCGCCTTCGCAGAGCCGCTTGCCTGCGCAGTACACGCTTCAAGCCGGATCCCCGTGAATCCCGCTGACAGCGTTCTGGTTTTCGGCGCAGGACCCATTGGTCTCATATTCGTACAAATCATGAAAGCCCGGGGAGCGTATCCGATTATTGTATCGGAACCTGCGCCCTTGAGAAGGAAATTCGCCCTGAAGTGCGGCGCTGACTATGTCATCGATCCATTGCATGAAGACTTGGCCGGCCTTGTGGCGGCAAAAACCAGGATAGGGGTGGATTTCGCGATCGATGTAGTCGGATCCCAGGTCTGGGAGGCTGTTAAGGTCGTTAGAAAGGGCGGATCAATCTTACTGTTCGGGTTTAATGCCAAGGCTAAGCCGGCTGTGGAACAGCACCAGATTACCAATCGTGAAGTTTCGGTCATAGGTACCTGGCTGGCCAACGATGCGTTCCCCAAGGCGGTGAAGATTCTCGAAAGCGGCATCCTGGATCTAGGGTTCCTCATCACCCATACCCTTCCTCTGGAAAAAACTAGAGAGGCTATTGAAATACTCAGGAAGGGAGAGGGCGTGAAGATCATGATCGATCTTTCGCTGAAGTAATTTTAACCATATATACCAAGGCAATAGCGCAAGGAGTAGGAGTATGAGCAAGATAAAATACAGTGCTATCATCGGTTCGCTGGGGCAGACCTACGATCGTTTCATGAAGTGCGGATATAAGGATCCGGAATTGGACAAGGTTGAGTTCCCGGATGTGATAAAGAACCTTGAAAAAATGCAGGTACTCCAGGGGGCTGACCTGTATCAGGCACCCACCGGACCCTTGTCGGATCCCGATACGGTCAATGAAATTCTGACCAAATCACATCTGGAAGCCTCTTCGGTCCTCCCACTCGTGTTCGGAGAGCGCAGGTGGCAAAAAGGTTCCATTTCCGCCGCCGATCCTGAGATACGCAAGGCTGCGATGAAGCTGATCAAGCAAAACATCGATTTCAACGCAAAGCTTGTCGGCAGTCCGAGCGTAGATCTCTGGCTGGGGCAGGATGGATTCGATTATCCTCTGCAGACGAATTATTCCAAGCAGTGGGACTATCTGATCAAAAATGTCAGGGAGCTGGCGGACTACAATCCCAAAATCAAGCTTACCCTGGAGGGGAAAATCCGCGAACCGAGAAACCGGTCGTTAGTCGACACGACAATGACAGCCCTGATGATGTGCATGGAAATCGATCGCCCGAATGTCGGCGTCGCCATCGATACGGGGCATGTATTTCAATCGCAGCAGAATGTGGCGCAGAATATCGAGATCGCAGCACGCTACGGCAAGCTTTTCATGATGCACGCCAACGACAATTACAATCTCTGGGATGACGACATGATTGTGGGCTCGCTCCGTTTGACAGAATACCTTGAAGTGTTCTATTCGCTGCGTAAAGTAAAATACGATGGCTTTGTGTCAGTCGATATTTTCCCTTATCGCGAAGATCAGTACGAGGCTACGAAGCAGAGCGTATTGAACATGAAAAAGTATGACGAGGCTGTGGACAGAATTGGATTCGAGCAGCTTGGAGAGCTTATCGATGAGGGCGATCCATGCAGGATGGTAAAGGTGGTAAGAGAGGCTTTATTTAAATAGGTCTATTTTAGGTTTTTTCAAACATCAAGCGATTTTTGATGCGGCTTTGTTTTGTCGATTTTATTTTTAAACGGGAGAAAGCGTATGAAGAAACGGTATTGTTTTGTCATAGAGATCAATGAAGACCAGATGGATGATTATATCGCCTTGCATAAGAATCCCTGGCCCGAAACGCTCAAAGGTCTTAAGGAAGCCGGGGCTGATGAATTAGTGATTTATCGGTATAAGAATTTTTCGATACTTTTTTATGAATGTGAAGATATCAATGAGGTATACCGAATCTGGGGAGCAAATGAAACCTGCCCTAAATGGAATGCAAGGCTAAAGAATGCTTATAAGATTTCTCCCAAAATTGACGGTTCGGGCGATGTGGAAACATTGGAGAAGATTTTTGACCTAAACCAGCAGCTAGCCGGGAAACTCGATCCTTATTGAATGATTTTGGATAATTTGATAAAAGCCCTAGCACAAAATAGGCACGAAGCTTAAATAAGGGCGAAGTGCGGTTAGGGGGAGCGATGGACAGACGAGATCAGCTTTTGGGATTTTTAGAAAAAAATCGGATCCTCACTATAAAGCAATTGGCTCGGGACCTCCATGTGTCCGAAATGACCATACGCCGTGATGTTGCCTTGCTGGCGAAAGCCAGCAAGGTTAAGACTTTTTACGGCGGGGTGTCTCTCAATGCGGGGATCGATGCTCCGGAAAAAGGCAACTATCGCATAGACAATGAATTGATCAGAAAGACCGAAATTAAAAAAAGAATCGCCCAGAAGGCCGCCTCCTTGATAGAACCCCATGATGTCATCTTAATAGATACAGGATCAACGACGAGCAGTATTGTCGATTATATCCCCGAAGGAAGCGACCATACTGTTTATTGCTATGCCCTAAATATAATTAATAGTGTATGCGAAAAAGAATATTTAAATGTCGTCGCGTGCGGAGGCTATTATCACAAGAACACTAAAATGTTCGAGAGCGAAGAAGGTGCTTCGTTGATAAAGAGAGCGAGCATCAATAAGGCATTTATGGCGGCCCGCGGAGTGACCGATTTCGTTGGAATCACGACTGCGGAGTCCTATGAGATCAATATAAAAAAAGCTGCCCTGAGCGTAAGCGAGCAGAAAATCCTCCTTGTCGACTCATCCAAATTCGGAAAAGCTTGGTATGCAAAGTATGCCGACCTTACGGAGATGGACACGATCATCACCGATGCCGGCATAAAAGAAGCATATAAAAAAATGATTCTCGATAAGGGGATCAACCTTATAATCGTTTAAGTTGTTGTTCTTAAAAATTACATATTTTTTATATAAAAACATGCCTATGTACTAACATTGTAATGGTAAAAATACATCATCACTTAGAATAAAATGTTGACTGCTGGTGATAGCGATGTTAGAGTATTAACATCTGCTGGAGCTGTTCGGTCATCTGCCGATGTGCTTCAAGCGCTCCTTACACGCCTTGTTTTACATTATTGGCGTATTGGCCCTGTGGTAGTAACAGCATGGTCCGATGCGAAGTGCTGGGGGATAGGGATCGTGGACGAGACTATATTGGAGATTCGGAATATCAGTAAAAGCTTCTCAGGAGTCCCGGTTCTCGAAGATATCAATATGTGTATAAAAAAGGGCGAGGTTCATGTAATCGTCGGCGAGAATGGCGCGGGCAAGTCCACGCTCATGAAAATAATTTCTGGCGTGTACAAGAAAGACAAGGGCGAGTTATTCTTCGAAGGGGCGCCGGTTCAGATCAACAGCGTTCAAAAAGCGCTCAGTGTTGGCATCAGCATAATCCATCAAGAATTCAATTTGCTGCCTCATAGAACAATCGGGCAAAACATATTTTTAGGAAGAGAACCAATAAAGTCTCATTTCTTGAAGACGATCGATTATGAACATATCTGTAAAAGAAGCAAAGAGCTGCTGGAATATCTGGGGCTCGACCTGGACCCCCGTACCCTGGTCTATAATCTGGGGATAGCGCAGCAGCAAATGGTCGAAGTCGCAAAGGCGCTCTGCTTTGAATCGAAAGTACTCATCATGGATGAACCTACGGCAACGCTGACGCGAAAAGAAACAGCCAAGCTTTTTGAAATAATCAAAAAATTGAGATCCGAGGGGGTATCCATTATATATATCTCTCATCGGCTGGAAGAGATAAAGCAGATAGCAGACACTTTGACCGTTCTCAGGGACGGGAAGGTCGTAGGAAGCTTAAGCATAGAAGATGCTAGCATAGATCAAATCATTCGCATGATGGTGGGAAGAGAGATCAAAGACCAGTATGAAAGGCACTACCATACCCATGGCGAAGAAGTCTTGAGAACTGAAAACCTTGGGGCCAAGCGTTTTTCCGAAGTGAATATAAATCTGCGTAGAGGAGAAATTGTTGGGCTCTCCGGATTGGTCGGTGCCGGTCGAACTGAGATAGCAAAAACAATCTTCGGTGAAGATGCAATAGAAAAAGGCTCCGTGTATGTCTATGGAAAAAAATACAATAAAATGAATACGCAAAGGGCTACCCGGCTAAGGATCGGCCTGGTTCCTGAGGACAGGAAAGAAGAAGGCGCCATAGTAGAAATGTCCATACGGCATAATATCATTCATGCCGTTTTACCCAGACTTTTCAAATCCTCGGTTATTTCCAAGAAAATAGAATTGTCGGTCGCCTCAAAATATAAGGAAGAATTGAACATCAAGGCGCCATCGGTGAACAAGCTGGTAAAGCTGCTGAGCGGCGGAAATCAGCAAAAAGTGGTCATAGCAAAATGGATGTGCGCGGATTGCGAAATCCTGATTTTCGACGAACCTACCAGAGGGATCGATGTCGGCGCGAAGGCTGAAATATACGCGATCATGAGTCAGTTGGTTGGAAAGGGAAAAGCTATACTGATGATTTCTTCCGACTTGCCGGAATTGATTGGGATGTGCGATCGGATCTATACGCTTAAAGACGGCAAGGTAACAGCAGAGTTCTCGAGAACCGAAGCGACGCAGGAAAAAATTCTTGCGGCCTGTGTGTAAGCATATGAGGGGTTTGTCTTGAAGAAAAACAATTATTCAAGATACAGGGAAATTACAGGTCTTCTCGCAGGAGTTCTGGTCCTTTTTATTTTTATGTCCTTTGCCGCAGAAGGATTCTTCGGCTGGTATAATCTGCACAATGTATTGAAAGATCTTCTTATTCTGATGGTAGTAGCCTCCGGCATGACGTTGGTTATTCTTTTAGGAAAAATCGACATGTCGGCGGGATCGGTCATGTCGCTGGCATCGATAGTAACGACACTCTTATTATCCTATGGATTCAACATTGTTTTCGCCCTCCTTGCAGGACTTCTGGCTGGTGCGATTATAGGTTTTTTGAATGGCTATCTGGTTGGGGTACTGAATCTCAACCACTTTGTCGCAACCTTTGCGACGATGAGTATTGCAAAAGGGCTGGCTCTCGTTGCCTGCAATGGAGACATAATCAGCAGCGACAGTGATGTTTTGCTGTTCATCGGCACGGGCAAGATTTTCGGTCTTTTCTTCATTGTTTGGTTTGCCGCAATCCTTTTGATTATAATGTTTTTCTTATCAACGAAAACTAAGTTCGGATACAAGATTTATTCGATAGGTGGATCTGAACAAGTCGCTCGACTATCGGGGATCAAGACTTCGAACGTCTATTTGCTGACCTATGTTATCGCCGGTGTCCTTGCAGCTGTCGGGGGAATATTCATGTCAGGGAAGGCGAATAGCGGCAATGCGACCATCGGCGACGGGTATGAGTTCAGCGTCATAGCTACAGTATTAATAGGAGGCACCCCCTTCGAAGGCGGAAAAGGAGGATTGCTGGGTACGCTTATCGGCGCAATGTTCCTCGCCATTTTAAAAAATGGCTTGAGCATGCTCGGATTTACTCCTGCTTGGCAATATGCCCTCATAGGACTGGCAATCCTTATAGCGATCGTTGCAGACGTGTCTATCAACGAGCGGAGAAAGGCGGAAGAAAAAAGAAGGATAAAGCTATGAAAAGGATAGCCGGCTTTGCATTGAACTACTACAAGATAATCCTTCTATTTGCCATTCTCTCCGTGTCGAGTAGCGTCACCCAAGATCCGCTCCAGAATATAAAAAACATGATCATGATCCAGGCTCCCTTCGTCATGATCTACAGTTTTGGGATGACGCTTGCGGTGATCACCGGGGGGCTGGACCTCTCGCTCGGATCGGTTGCCGCATTCTCAACATGCGCAGCTGCTTTTCTGATAATCAAGGATCAGATTTTTCTCGGAATAGCCGTGTGTCTACTGATAGGCGCCGGGCTTGGCTTGCTGAACGGGCTGTTGATAACAAAAGCCAAAGTCAATCCATTCATAGCGACCTACGGCATGGACTGGGTCATACGAGGAGCCGTGTATATCATGATGAGCGGTGCGATGATTTATCATTTTAGCAATGATTTTAAAATCATCGCCGACGGCAGTTTCTTGGGTATCTCCAACCTGGTATATATCTCGGTGGCTATTCTTCTTATTCTAATGTTTGTTTTCCAAAAAACGGTATTTGGTCGAAACGTCTATTCGACAGGGGCGAATACAAAGGTCTCACGGCTAACAGGCGTAAATACCGATCTGCTGATAATAATCGTTTACATGATTTCCGGCGTTTTGGCTTCAACCTCAGGATTATTGTACGTAGCGAGGCTGGATTGCGCAGAGGCTTTTCTCGGCAAGAATTTTGGTCTTCAAGCATTGGCAGCTACGCTGATTGGGGGAACATCTCTTCAAGGAGGGAAGGGGGGAGTCGGGAATACCGTCATTGGCGTGCTGATAATGGTATTTCTTATGAACTGCCTCAATGTGTTGAAGGTATCAACCTTGTGGCAGGATGCGGTATTTGGATTGGTAATAGTGGTTTCAGCCTTGCTCGAAATGGCTAAGCAGAGATACGCGAACTATCTCCAACTGTAGAATCCCGTACATGCTTTTGCATGAGAAGGATAAAGTCTAAAGGAGGAAGGAAGATGAAAAAAGCCTTCACGGTTTTCCTGGTCGTTCTTTTTTCAATCTCTGTCTTCAGTGTTTCTGCCGCACCATATCCTGGAGCTGTCGGAAAGAAAGCAACATTGATATTAAAGGATTTGACAAACCCGGTATGGATACAGGCGGCGGAAGGAGCTAAAGCCGCAGCCAAAGATTTTGGAATGCAGATCGAAGTGGTCGCACCAATTGTTTCTAACAACAACGATGAGCAGATTCAGCTGGTGCAGCAGGCGATCGCCAAGCGCAAGGATATTATGATACTCACCCCGGCGGACTCCAAGGGAATCGTTCCCGCCGTCACGGAGCTGAACAAGGCTAAGATCCCAGTGATCAACCTCAACACAAAGATCAATAATGAGAGCGGCAGGGCGAATAGCGAAACCTTCGTGGTCGCCGACAACATTACCTGCGCAACGTTGTGCGCCACAGAACTGGCTCGCTTGGCCAACGGTTCAGGAGAGGCGATCATTCTTCAGGGTCCCTCAGGCGGTCAGGTGACGATCGATCTGACAAAGGGCGCCGAGGATACCTTTGCCAAGTACCCAGGCATCAAATTAGTGGACAAGAAGGAAGCCAAGTTCGACAGAGCCACCGGCTACAAGGTTACCCAGGATATGCTGATAACCTATCCGAACTTGAAAATCATCTTCTCATGCAACGATGAGATGGCCTTGGGCGCGGTAAAAGCCGTAGAAGAGGTTGGCAAGCTCGGAAAGATCTTTATCGGCGGAATCGACGGGAATAAGGATGCCATGGCCTCGATTAAAGAAGGAAAGCTGAATACCACAGTATTCAAGAACTTCTGGCTCCAGGCCTACACTGCCGTTGAAGCCGCGGCTAAGTTCCTCGACGGACAGAAACTGCCCGCATTGATCCCTGTTGATCTTGGAATCGTGACCAAGGAAAACGTCGAAAAGTATCTCGCAATGTAACTTAGGTTGAGTTGTAATGGCAGGGGGGAGCTTTTTTTACCATTATGCTTCTTCCCTGCCATGTCATTTCTCTTATTGCTTTGGTTTGTGGTTATATTGATGTAAGACGGTAGGTCTGTTTTAATTCTTTTCGCAGATATCCCAGCTATTTTATCAATCCATGTAGTATCCGCCGTTTATATTGACCACTTCTCCGTTGATAAAGGAGGATTCGTCAGCGGCGAGGAATAAGACCGCTCTCGAGACATCGCTGGGTGTCCCGAGCCTTCGGACTGGGATCTTATCCGAGATGCTGTGTTTTTTCGCATCATCCCAGTAAGTCATCATTGGTGTCATGATCGCATGGGGAGCGACGGCGTTGCAGGTAATGCCGTGGGGGCCCAACTGGCGTGCTACCGATCGCGTTATGGACATGACAGCACCCTTGGTGGCTCCGTAGACGAAGGTGGATGTGTTATCCCCATTTTTGCCGGTGATCGAGGCAATGTTGACGATTTTTCCGTACTTAGCCTTTTTCATTAGGGGTGTGACGGCGCGTATCAGCCAAAGCACAGCCTTCAAATTGATGTTTATCGTATCATCGATGAGTTTATCGGTAGTCTCTTCTATTGTTGCGGGAATCAGTATTCCGGCATTATTGACCACTATGTCCAATCGGCCGTAGACGGCGACGATTCTATTAATCATTTCGTCGATCTGTTGTCTTTCGGATACGTCGCAGATCTCGGAAGCGGCATCGCCGTTCATTCCCTTGATTTCCTTTACCACGTCGTCGGCATAGGAAGCCTTGATATCGCATACAATCACCCGCGCGCCTTCCTCGGCCAGATCAATGGCTATCTGCCTGCCAATCCCCTGACCTGCACCGGTTATGAGGGCAACTTTGCCTATGAACCTTGGACCGATCATTTTAATGCTCCCCTATAAAAAAGCTTAATAACTGCCAGCGCTTTTCTGCCCGCTGATAAGGAGTACGCCGGAGCTCGTGCCAAGCCTGGTCGCGCCGGCCTTGATCATCTGGACTGCATCTTCGTAACTCTTGATGCCTCCCGATGCCTTAACTCCCATTGTAGGGCCCACCGTCCTCCGCATGAGCGCCACATCAGCCACCGTCGCTCCACCCTTGCTGAAGCCTGTGGATGTTTTGACAAAATCGGCTCCGATATCCTTAGCCAGCTGGCAAGCGATGACTTTTTCTTCGTCGTTGAGCAGGCAGGTTTCTATGATGACCTTCAAGAGGATTCCCGTCCTGCAGGCACGGCGCACGGCCAGCATATCTTCCCGGACCAGTTTTATGTTGCCCGCCTTGAGCGCCCCGACATTGAGCACCATGTCTATCTCGTTCGCTCCGTTGGAGACGGCGGTGCGCGCCTCGTAGCTCTTGGCCCTGGAATCCATGGCTCCCAGCGGAAAGCCGACGACGGCACAGGTTTTTACCCCCGTTCCGCCCAGTCTTCTGACACAGTGTTCTACCCAGGAGGAGTTGACGCAGACGGAATAGAAGTGATGTTTTGCCGCCTCGTCGCAGAGCGTGTTGATCTGTTCCACCGAGGCTTCAGGCTTCAGCAGGGTATGGTCAATGTAACGGGACAGGTCCGAAGGGAGAATGCCGGGGTCGGCAAAGGACTGCTTTCCAGGCTCAGCCTGAGTCGCTGTTTCGGGTTTGGGTTGAAAAACGGCGCCAGCTGCCTGGCCTGCCTTGGCGTTCATCCTCGCAAGGACTTCCTCGACGATTTTCTGTACAAGTTGATTCTGATCCATCAGTATTCCGAGCCTCCCCGCTCCAAGGCCATAATTTTGTTGATCCGTACAATGTGCCGTCCTCCGGCGAATCGTGTCTCGAGCCAGACGCGTGCCATTTCGGCCAGCTCTTCAGGCTTATGCAAGGGGCCGCCGAGGCTGAGCACGTTGGCGTTATTGTGTTCTCTGCTATTCACCACGGTTCGTAGGTCATAGCACATCGCCGCTCGAATTCCCCGAATCTTGTTCGCCGCCATGCAGGAGCCGATGCCGGCTCCGTCGAGCACGATACCCCGGTCGCACTCCCCGCTGACAACCTTTCTGCATACCGCCTGGGCGATATCGGGATAATCGACCTTGTCGGTGCCGAAGCACCCGACATCCGCCACCCGGTAACCCAGGAGCTCGAGGTATTGGACGAGCATTTTTTTCTGCGCCACTGCCCCGTGATCGGATCCGATAGCTACGCTGCGGACCTTGTCCTGGGCATTGTTGTTCAATTCATCGCTCACGTGTTCTCCTCGATATCGATTCTATCGACGATGCCGCAAATTGCGGTTCTGATTGTGACGGCGTCTTCGTCTTCCACCACATTCCGCGCCGAACCGCCTTCGTCCACCACCAGGACGATGTCGCCGATACCCGCCTGTACGCCGTCCACCGCGAGAATGGATTTACCCTTGTATTCGCCCTTAGCATCTATCGGCTGTACCATCAGCAGTTTATGTCCCAGGTAGTGGGGATGCTTCTCTGTGGAGACTACATTGGCGACGATTTTACCGAGCATCATAGGCGTTCTTCCGTATTGACAGCGTCGACGATGCCGATGATCGCCGCATCGCCGGGATTGAACCATCCGTTCGGGTTGGCCTGGGCCGCTTCCTTGCCGGATTCGAAAAACACCAGGTCTCCCTCGCCGGCCTTGACCGTGTCCCATGCGACTATGGCAGGGCCCGACTCCCTGCGTGCGTAATCCAAGGGCTGCACGAGAAGGAGTTTGAGACCGTCAAAGCAGGGCAGTTTTTTTGTGCTCACCACCCTGCCGATTACTTTGCCAAGCTTCATCCTGCGATCCTCATACTATTCTGAAGGCGTCCACCAGGGTGCAGCGCCGCTCTCGTGTAAAAGTGCGGGGTCTTGTTATTCCTTCGCCGGTCGGGCTGGCTATGGTGAAGGAAGTGTACCCGGCGCCTCCCTGGGCCAAGCCGGCATAACAGGGGCCGTTCTTGACAAAGAGCGAGCAGTTCATCGCCTTTGCCATCCGTGAGAGTTTTTCTATGTCGTGGGAATGGATCATCGCCGAATGACGGCAGCCCCGTTCGACGATAACGGCGAAATCGATAGCCTCGTCCACGCTGGGCATTCTGACTAAAGGCAGGACAGGCATGAGCTGTTCGGTCCAGACAAGCGGGTGTTCCCGCCCTACCTCCATAAGCAGGAGCTTTGTCTCGGCAGGCACGGTGATGCCCGCCGCGGCTGCAATCGCGGCAGGGCTTTTTCCCACATAGGCTTTGTTGGGAGCGCCTTCGCGGTCGGGGCCGCCGGGTTCGGCAATCACAAGCTTCGTCACCGCGTCGATCTGGGCGCCGGTCAGCTCGAAGGCGCCGTTTTTCCGCATCTCTTCCTTCAATCTGTCGGCGATCTGGGCGACCGCCAACACTTCTTTTTCGCAGATACAGACCACATTGTGGTCAAAGCTGGCGCCCAGGACGATGTCACGTCCCGCTTTCACGATATCGGCAGTGGCGTCCACGACGCAGGGAGGATTACCCGGACCTGCGCAGATGGCTTTTTTCCCGCTTCCCATGGCAGCCTTGACCACGCCGGGACCGCCGGTTACCACGAGAAGAGAGATGTCCTTATGTCGCATCAGAGCATTGGCACTTTCGATGGTTGGCTCATTGACTGCGCAGAGAAGGTTGAAGGGCCCTCCCTCCATGTGGATCGCCTCGTTGAGCATACTGATAAGGCGGCAGGAAATATTCTTGGCGTTCGGATGGACATTGAAGACGACACTGTTGCCGGCGGCGATCATGCCGATCGCGTTGGACTCTATGGTGGCGATGGGATTGGTAACCGGCGTTATCGCACCGATGACTCCCCAGGGAGCAAGCTCGGTGAGCGTGAGGCCGTGTTCGTCCGTACTCACCCTCGGCTCGAGGTCTTCTACACCGGGGGTTTTCATCGCCGCGAGTTTATTCTTTACCTGCTTGTCTTCCACATTTCCTATACCCGTTTCAGCGACAGCCTGTGCCGAGAGATCGGCGTTGTTCCATACAACAACTCGTCGTATCGCTTCAATAACCGCACGTCTGGTATCCAGGGGGAGGGCGATCAGTTCCCTCTGGGCGATCTTGGCGGCGGCGACGGCCGAATCGAGATCGGGGAAAATGCCCGCCCTGGCAGGATTCGGTACAGGAGAATTGCTCGACTGTAGGGCTTGTGCCGCCGCTACCGAACTTTTATGAACAGAGTCCTGGGCTTTGAGAAGGGCTGCGATCTCCGGGTTTCGCAGTACCTCTTCGACGATCGATTGAATCTCGTCAGTCAGATTCGCCATAGATCAACTCCACCTCACTCTTGAATCCATACATCGATGCCGCGCTGATCGATGCTATCGACGATTGCCACAATCAAGCAGTCGATTGGCTTGTCAGCCGTCCCGGAAGTCCATCGGCAGGAACTGCCCTGTGTCACCAGCACCAGATGTCCCCTATCGGCACCTACAAGATCCAGGGCTACAAGAAATTCACCCCTGCCTTCTCCGCGCTGATCGCAGTCTTCGATGAGCAGAAATCGGGGATTGGCTACCCCGTCGGATCGCTTGTCCGCGACAATCGTCCCGCGGACCCGGGCTAAAGTCATCCTTGGGCCGCCGATTTTTCGTAGGTGAATGCTCCGTCTTTTTCGATGGCATCCACAATGGCAATGATGGTGGCATCTGAAGGCTTACCCTTTGTCGTCTCGGTCATCCTCGCGCTGGATCCTGTCACGTAGAATACGATTTCGCCTGCGTTGGCGCCTACGCCGTCGATGCCAACGACGAAATCGCCTTTGCCCTTGAGGCTTATAGGATCGATCCTTTCGAGAAGCAGTAGCCGCAGCCCTTCCATGCTGGCCGGTTTATGTGTCGAAACGACCGTCCCTTTCACCCGTGCAAGTTGCATAACAGGCTTCCTTATTTGGATGCTGGAGCGGGTTTTCTGCCTAGGGGGAGCGCCAGGTCCACCGCCTCGTGCGGCCTGGGGATTACATGGGTGGATACGACTTCGCCGACCTTTTCGGCCGACCTTGTTCCCGCGTCTACCGCTGCCCGGCAGGCTGCAACATCGCCGCGTACGATAGCCGTTACATACCCCCCGCCGGTTTTTTCGAATCCGACGAGATCCACCTTGGCTGCCTTTACCATGGCGTCAGCCGCTTCCACCATCGCCGCAAAGCCTCTGGTTTCGATCATTCCAAGCGCATCGTTCGTATCTGCCATACCGATTCTCCTTTAAATTCTCGCCGCGTTGGTCGCTATAACTCTGCCGTCAATGTCCGCCAAGCGAGCTTCGACGACCTTTCTGGCCTCGATTACCTCAGCTTCGGCTCCGGCGATATAGACTCTGCCGAAAGCTCCGAATCCCACGACTTCGATGATGTTGACATCAGCTGTTTTTTCAGCCTCGTTAGCGGCGTAATAGGCGTAGCCTGCGGGCTCCACCTCCAGGACGTAGAGCGTATCCCCGCGCAGGACCATGTTGCCATGTCGCACCTTGTTGATGAGCTGGGCATGGTGGTCCGAAATGTTTTTAATCAGCTGACTGGTCATCACCCGCGGCTTGAGGCGGTCTTTTTCGCTAAGCTTCAGCTCTCTGAGAACGGCTTCTCCGGCCATCCTCGCATCGCCCTGGTTGTCCGAGTGCACTTCCAGCAGCCCGTAGGCACGTTCGACGATCTGAAGCCCCGGGGTAACGTTGGTGGCTTTTAACGCGACATCGGTCAGCCTGTTGATTTCGATGCCAGGCGCTATTTCGATTATGCAGCAGGCCTGCATTCCGATGGGATAATAGCCCTTGCTCACCGTGGCGATGAATGAAGCGTTCTGTAACTGAAGGGAATCGAGAAAAACATAGGTTCTTAGATCGACTGCCATATTTTATACCCTCTCTCCGGTTCTTCCGAGCGGAAGCGCCCGGTCTACCGAATCGTGCGGCCTGGGAATGACGTGGGTTGATATGACCTCTCCGACTTTTTCGGCCGATCTTGTCCCGGCATCGACGGCTGCCCGGCATGCGGCCACGTCTCCGCGCACGATCGCTGTGACATATCCCCCTCCGGTCTTTTCGAAGCCAATGAGCTGGACATTAGCGGCCTTAACCATGGCATCGGCCGCTTCGACCATAGCCGCGAAGCCTCTTGTCTCTATCATGCCCAGTGCGTCCTTAGATTTCTCCACGATACTCCCTCCTCAAAGCCTTTCACATTGTTTGATCGACCGGAGGCTGAAGCCTACGATCGGTTGTTTCAATACTTTGTCAGTTCCCGGGCGGTCTGCTCATCGGTTATAAGCACGCTGATATACCGCTGATGAATAGCCGCGGCGATTGCCTGGATTTTTGACGCTCCTGCGGCGACGCCGATTCGGATTTTTTTCTCATCCTTGAGCGTCTCGAGTGGAATGCCGACAACCCTGTCGTGCACCTCGTCGTCGACAAGATTACCATCCTTGTCGAAAAAGCGGCTCAAGATATCTCCCACCGCGCCTTTTCCAGTGAGCCGCTTAAGATCATCACTGGAAAGATATCCCATCTGAAACAGGCTGGCGGATTGGGAAACCTCGCCGATGGATATCAGGTTAACCTCGGCCTTGCACGCTATGTCAAGCACTTCGTGTATCCAGGGCTCGGATTTGAATGCGATGGCTCTTTCCTTGGTCTGGGCTATTGCCGGCGCCCAAATATTGAAGAATTCGGCGTCCAGTTTTTCGGCGATTTTCTGTCCAAGCAGGAATGGATTCATCGATACGTTGACCATGAGGTTTCCGATCAGCGATACGACGTTTACCTTGCCTTCTATGGAATGGGGCTCGAAATAATCCGCCAGATACGCTGTCGTGTTGCCCCAGCCCACGCCGAGGGTGCAGTCGCCGGCGGCGCTGAGCCTGCGCTCCAGGTAGTAGGCTCCCCCCATGGCGAAGGACTTTCTCAGATTTTCAGGATGGCTGTCGGAGGAAGGAATGACGAGGGCGTCTTCTAGTCCGAATTTTTTTTTAATTGTCTCTTCGATACCGAGGAGATTCACCCGCGGGTGCTTGAGCGTGAATTGGATAACTTCCAGATCTCGGGCTTTTTCCAAGTATCGCTGGACTTTTTGCCGGGAGAGAAAAATCTTTTCCGCAATCTCAGCCTGTGTTAGTTTTTCTTTATAGTAGAGCCAGGCTATTCTGGTGATGAGATCCTCTTCGGAATCATCACTTATTGTGGTGGATCTCATTCGTCCTGGCCTTGCAGTCAAAGCACACTCCTTCGACATGGTTAATATTAAAAAGTTAGAGCTAATGCCCAATCGATGAATTTATGCTCAGTTTAAACATAAACGAAATAGCCATACCTGTCAATGATAAACCTTGGAGCAGGGCGAGGAAAAAGATCATTGACAATGTGGGGGTACAGATTTAGTATTACCACTACGCTTTATACCGATCCGTTCGGCACGGGAATAAAGCGTTTTTAGCATGCTAATGGGGAGGAACTTAGATGAAAAAAGCACTTCTTGCGCTTTTAGTATTGGCTATGGTGGCGGCACCTGCCTTTGCGCAGTTCAAGGTCGGCCTTGTGACCGACGTAGGCGGCATTGACGATAAATCCTTCAACCAGGGCACCTGGGAGGGAATCGTGCGTTTTGCCCAGGACAACAAGTTGCCGAAGGCAAACTACAAGTACCTGCAGTCCTCCGCCGAGGCAGACTATGTCCCCAACCTGTCCACCTTCGCCGATGAGGGACTCAATCTCATCATCGCCCCCGGATTCCTCTTCGAAAAAGCCATGGGCGATGTAGCGGCCAATTATCCGGCCCGCAAATTCCTCATAATCGACACCGTCGTAGCCAAGCCGAACGTCGTAAGCGCCACCTTTGCCGAGCATGAAGGCTCCTTCCTCGTCGGAGTCGCCGCTGCGCTCAAGGCCAAGGCCGAAGGCAAGAATATCCTCGGATTCCTGGGCGGGATGCAGTTCCCCCTAATCGAGAAATTCCAGGCAGGATTCGAACAGGGAGTTAAGGCGGTCGATCCCTCGATGACGATTCTCGTGGACTATGCCGGCGACTTCGCCGCCCCCGATAAGGGCCAGGCCATTGCCCAGAAGCAATTTAACGCCGGCGCCTACATCATCTTTCACGCCGCTGGCGGAACCGGAAACGGCATGATCAAGGAAGCCAAGGAAAGGTCCCAGAAGGGCGATATCCGCTGGGGAATCGGCGTAGACAAGGACCAGTACTCAGACGGCGTCTACGGCAACAAGTCAGCGGTTCTCACCTCCATGATGAAGCGCGTCGACGTGGCCGCCTACGAAGTTTCCAAGCTGACAATGCAGGGCAAGTTCCCCGGTGGCCAGGTAATGGTATTCTCCCTGGCTAACGACGGCGTCGGCATCCCTGACGTCAACCCCAACCTTTCCAGCGATATCGTCGCCAAGGTGAAGGAATACGCGGCCAAGATCAAGTCCGGCGCCCTGAAGGTCTCCGAGGTCCCGGCGAAGTAAGCAATTGTTAAGTCTTTTCTGGTCTTGACCAAAAGGGTCAAGGCGGGAGGGCCGCCCGCGCGTCGCGCGGGCGGCCCTTTTTATGCGCAGCCGATCGGGGGGACAAGCAGAGGAATACAGTGCATCCCGGCTTCCGCCTGATCTAGCCTGGTCTATTTTAGCCGTGGTATACTGATATGAATACATAAATGCAGGGGGCTGAACGGTGGGCTATATCATCGAGATGCTCAATATCACCAAGGACTTTCCGGGCATCAGGGCAAACGACAACGTAACCCTTCAGGTAGAGGAGCGAAGCATCCACGCCCTTCTGGGGGAGAATGGGGCGGGAAAGTCCACACTGATGAGCATTCTGTTCGGGCTTTACAAAGCTGAACAGGGATCCATAAGGATTAGAGGCAAGGAAGTAAGCATCGAGGACCCGAACGTAGCCACTTCGCTCGGAATCGGCATGGTGCATCAGCACTTCAAGCTGGTCCAGAACTTCACTGTGACCGAGAATATAATTCTCGGAAGCGAGCCCCGCAAGGGAATCCTGCTGGATACCAAGAGCGCCGAGAAAAAAGTGGAGTCCATTTCGAAACTCTATGGCCTGGCCGTAGATCCCAGGGCGAAGATAGAGGATATCTCCGTAGGCATGCAGCAGCGGGTCGAAATACTGAAGATGCTCTACAGGGACGCTGAAATTCTCATCTTCGACGAACCGACCGCGGTGCTGACTCCCCAGGAAATCCACGAACTCATGCAGATAATGAGGCGCTTGGTGGAGGAGGGTAAGACCATCGTCCTCATCACCCATAAGCTCAAGGAGATCAAGGCTGTGGCCGACCGCTGCACGGTTCTGCGCCGCGGCCGCTGCGTGGGGACCGTTCCCGTCTCGTCCACCACGGAAGAACAGATGGCGGAGATGATGGTGGGAAGAGAAGTAAATTTCCACGTGGGAAAAGGTACGGCTGTTCCCAAGGACGTGCTTCTGCGGATCAGCGACCTCGACGTCAAGAACTCCAAGGGTCTCCTGGGTGTGAAAAAACTCTCTCTGGAGGTTAGAGCGGGAGAGATCCTCGGTCTCTGCGGCATAGACGGGAACGGCCAGACCGAACTCATCCAGGCCATCACCGGGCTTGCCAAGGCCGAAGCAGGTCACATTTTCCTCCGAGACAAGGAAATAACCAATCTTCCCATCAAGGAGCGCCTGGATTTGGGCTTGGGACATATACCGGAGGACCGGCATCGACACGGTCTGGTCCTGGACTTCAACCTGGACGAGAACCTTGTGCTCCACAATTACATACAAAAGCCCTTCGCCTCCTGGGGGGTCTTGAATAAAAAAGCGATAAAAGACAACGCGGTCAGGCTTATCGAAGAGTTCGACGTTCGCTCCGGTCAGGGAGCCGCCACTCCGGCGAGATCCATGTCGGGAGGAAACCAGCAGAAGGCCATCGTAGCCCGGGAGATCGACCGTTCCCCCGATGTCTTCATCGTCGCACAACCCACCCGGGGCTTGGACGTTGGAGCCATCGAATATATCCACAAGAGGATCGTTGCGGAGCGGGACAAGGGGAAGGCGATACTCCTCGCTTCCCTGGAGCTGGATGAAATCATGGATGTTTCCGATAGGATAGCGGTGATGCATGGAGGTGAGATCGTCGGCATTGTGCAGGCTGAGCAGACCGACGAAAACGAGCTTGGACTCATGATGTCCGGTTCAGTGCGAAAAACGCCGATGGGGGATCAGGCATGACCAAGCGTGGAGAAAAGATACTCCTTCCTCTAATAGCGGTCCTTTTGGGTTTCATCCTCGGTTCCTTGATTGTGATCGCGACGGGTAGGTCGCCGGCGGCCATGTTTGCCGCGATGATCAAGGGTTTCTCCGGCCTCGATATCATCAACGACGTGCCCTGGAACACCCGGTATATAGGCGAGTTCGTCATCAACGCAATGCCTATCATTCTCACGGGCCTAGCCTTCGCCTTCGCCAGCAGGACTGGCCTGTTCAGCATCGGAGCCGAAGGCCAGCTCATGGTGGGCTCACTGGCCGCCACCACCGTGGCGCTTCTCGTGCAGGCGCCACGGTTTATCCACCTGCCGCTGGTGCTCCTGGCTTCCATCGCTGCAGGCGCCCTCTGGGGGGCTGTCCCAGGCTTCTTGAAGGCAAAGTTCAACGTTCATGAAGTCACAGTCTCGATCATGATGAATTACATCGCCCTCCACCTGAACAATTTCGTCATCCTTAACATTTTCGGTTCCCAGGACAGGGTGAAGACAGCCTTTTTCCCCGAGACAGCCCTTTTGAAGTCTCCCTTTCTCCAATCTATAACCAGGGGTTCCAGGTTGAACTGGGGCTTCATTCCAGTGATTCTCGCCCTCATCATCTTCTCCTTCATCATCAACAAGACTACCTTTGGCTATTCGCTGCGGGCCGTGGGCTACAACAAGGACGCGTCGCGGTATGCTGGCATGAAGGTGAACAGGAATATCATCCTCTCCATGATGATAGCGGGTGCCTTCGCCGGCTTGGCGGGTTCGGTCATCACGGTAGGGACCTTCAATTTCGGCCGCGCCATGTCGGCGGCGGAGGGCTACGGTTTCGACGGCATCGCTGTCGCCCTGGTGGGCGGAAACGAAGCCTCGGGAATATTTTTTGCGGGCATGCTCTTCGGCATGCTCAAATCCGCCCAGCCCCTCATGCAGTCCCAGGGCATTCCCAGGGAGATCGCTGGCATCATCCAGGCTTCGATCGTCTTGTTCGTGGCCATGCAATACGGGATCAAGATGCTTCTTGATCGCTTCAAGAAAAAGCAGGCTGTCTCGGCCGATGGAGAAAGGGCATGAGCATAAAAATNNATGATGGTGGGTGCCTTCTCGGCCGCCACGGTTACCGTGCTCCTGGAAGATTCCACAGCCCTGGCGCCCTGGCTCGGCCTGGCTGCAGGCCTGGTCGCCGGCATTGTCTTCAGCCTTCTCCATGCGGTGGCGAGCGTCAACATGAATGCCGACCAGACCATATCGGGAACGGCGCTCAATATCCTGGCGGGCGGGCTTACGGTCTATCTTTGCCAGATTATCTTCCGCCAGCAGCGGACAAGGTCTTTTTCCAACGGCATCCAGAAGGTGACTGTGCCCTTGCTCGAAAAAATTCCTGTATTGGGTAGGATGCTTTTCATAGAGAATTATCCTACTTTCTTCCTGGCGATCTTCCTGGTCTTCTTTACCTGGATTCTCGTCTACAAGACGCCCTTCGGCCTAAGATTACGGTCCTGTGGCGAGCATCCACAGGCGGCGGCGAGCATGGGCATCAACGTAGCATGGATGAGGTACTTTGGCGTCATGGCGTCGGGAGCCCTCGCGGGCCTCGCCGGCGGTATCATGGTGCTTACCGCCGATATCCAGTACACCCTTGTGTCCATCCACGGCACCGGATTCATCGCCCTGGCTTCACTAGTCTTCGGAAAGTGGAACCCCTTCGGCGTACTGGGGGCGGGTCTGTTCTTCGGCTTTTCCACAGCCCTTTCATTCTATGCCAAGGACATTACCTTTCTGGCCAGCCTGCCCGGCGAGTTTTTCTATGCCCTGCCTTACGTACTCACCATCGTTGCGCTGGTTGTCTTCGCCGGCAAATCGGTGGGGCCTAAGGCAGCCGGCCAGATATACGATTCAGGGAGGCGCTGACAGAATAAGTGTCGTACCCCATCGAAAGCAAAATCGTCATCGCCGTCTCCTCCAGCGCCCTCTTCAACCTGACCGAATCCGATGAAATCTTCAGGATGAAAGGAGAAAATGCTTATCGCGAGTGGATGAGCGCCCGCAGCGAGGATGTCCTCGAACCGGGTAACGCCTTTTGGTTCGTCAAGCGCTTTCTTTCACTCAATAGAGGCTATGCCCAAGGACAGGGGCCGGCGGAAGTGGTGCTGCTTTCGCGAAACGACCCGGAGGCGGGGATTCGGATTTTCAAATCCATACGACACTATGATCTGGATATAATCCGCGCCGCCTTCCTGGACGGGCGTTCCCCATATCCCTATATCGGCGCTTTCGGTGCGGCCCTCTTTCTCTCGACGAATACCGAGGACGTAAAGGCGGCCGTCGATGACGGCCTGCCCGCCGGGCTCATTCTTTCCCCGGGCTTCGGGGAGGACGAGGACGGGGAGCTTAGGGTGGCCTTCGATTTCGACGGGGTGATAGCCGGGGACGAGGCAGAAAGGCTCTATCGCTCGCCCGGCGGGCAGGAGCGCTTTGCCGAAATGGAGCTTCGCAAGGCCGAAACCCCCCTCGATCCCGGACCCATGAAGCCTTTTTTCGAAAAACTGGCTGCTCTGCAGCAGCATCAACGCTTTACCGGCTCGACGGGCTCGGCCGGGATCGAGGGGGGGCCTATGACAAGGATCCGCACCGCGATAATCACCGCCCGAAACGCCCCGGCCCATGAAAGGGTGATCAACACCCTGAAGCGTTGGGGGATTTTTACCGATGAGATTTTCTTTCTTGGTGGCATCGAAAAACGCAGAATCCTGGAAGCCTTCAAGCCCCATCTGTTCTTCGACGATCAACTGCGGCACTTTGAAGATGCGGGTCCCATGGCCGCCTGCGTCCATGTGCCCTTCGGCGTGGCTAACGCGTAAAAACTAAAACAAGAGGGCAGAAATCTCATTTTTGTTGTATACTAGAAGTATGGGGTTCGCCGATCGCGGCCTCCCCGAACAAAGCCAAGGAGAGGCGCCATGATCGATACGAACGCACTCCAAAAATATTCCCTCTTCGGCGGGGTGCTTCCGGACCAGATCGAACGAATAAAACCGCTTTTCGGCTATGCCCGCTACGATGCGGGGGATAGGCCGGTCAGGGAAGGCGACCCTAACGATAAAATTTACTTTATTGTAATCGGCAAGGTCGAGGTTTCCAAACAGGGCATCGCCATCGCCGAGCTTGAAGAAGGCGAGACCTTCGGCGAGATGGAACTTATCGATATAATGCCCAGCATTGCCACGATTACGGCGCTGGAACCGCTGGAGGTCGTTACCATATCGAACCGCGCTCTTTACGAGATATCCAAACTGGACTGCAAGACCTTCGCTATGCTGGTGATGAACCTGGCGAGGGACCTTTCGCGTCGCCTTAGAAGGATGGACGAACTGGCCTGCCGCTTATAAGGAAAGCGGTGAAGCCTGATTTTTCTATGCCGTCACCTATGCCTATTCCGAAGATTCCACCTCTTTGCATCCCTAGAGACCGTAGGCTTGCGCCTCGCGATATTAGCAGTATTGTCTAGTCAAGCATGTAAGGCTTTTCCAGGGAACAGGCTCACTGGATACGTAGCGTTGGCTAGGGCAATGTCTGGCATTGTTAACTGGCTGGCCTGCGGAAGCAGGCTAGAACTCTAAAACGGGGATGCGAATGCCGGGGACCGGTCTCGAACCGGCACGCCGCTTGCGCAGCAAGGGATTTTAAGTCCCTGGTGTCTACCAATTCCACCACCCCGGCGACACAGTGGCTATGATACCTGCGGCTCTCGGCCAAGGTCAAGGAAGCAAGCCAATTTAAGAACCTCAAACCACAAAATAGTATTACTCCGGAAGGCTGAATAATTGCTGCAGAAAAACCGCCACGCCGTCTTCGTCCACCGAAGGAGCTACCGCCGATACCTTTGCCTTAAGCGCTTCAGACGCGTTGCCCATGGCTACTCCCATGCCGGCGGCAAGGAGCATTTCCTCATCATTCTCGGCATCGCCGAAGGCGATTACCTGGTCAAGAGTTCCGCCCAATTGTTCGATGCAGAGTTTTAAGCCTGTAGCCTTGCTGACGCCGGCTATGACGATTTCCAGCATGAAAGGAGCCGAGTATACGATCTGTATCGATGCACCAAAGCGTTCGACGAGCTTCATCCTGATAGGTTCCAGTTTTTCATGATCATCCATGAACATGAACTTTGTGAATTCCAGGCTCCCGAAAGCATCAAAGTCGAGCTTTACTCCTTCTTTACCCGACCTCTTTACATAGTAATCCGTATAGGCGTTCCGGCGCTCGTAGCACCATGAGTCACCCAGGTAGGCGTGGTAATGGGAGTCGAAGCCCCGAGCTATGCGATACATCTCTTGGGAAAGTGTCTTGTCCATATGGAAATGGGCTATGCTTTTACCCGAACCCTGGTAGATATCCGCCCCATTGGAGCAGACAAAGCCGTCGACGCCTTCCAGGGCGCTCACCTGGCCTTTGGCTGAGGTCAGTACCCTGCCAGTGGAGATGATAATTTTTTTGCCTATTTTTCTGCAGGCTTTGAGGGTATCACGCACGACCGGTGAGAGGACATAGTCGGCATTCAGTATGGTACCGTCCAGGTCCAAGGCTATATAGCCGTACTCTTTTTGATTCATCGAGCTTCCTTTTTCTTTTGTGCCGGCATAGTACTCTAATCCTGCTGTTCTTGTCATCGCCGTGGCTCTCCTTTACATGAATCCTGGTGTCGTTCACAATGCTCACACCATGACCGACAACTTTATTCTCTCCGGCGCCCGGTTACTCCTTTCCGACAGGATTTTAAATACTGGCAGCATTGTCGTGGAAGCTGGAATCATCCGATGGGTAGGAGAGGGTATAGCGCCCCTGAAGCGGGCTGCCAGTACCCGGAACGAAGTTCTTCCTGTCGTCGATTGCGGTGGAACTTGGATAAGTCCCGGCCTTACTGAACTGCATATCCACGGAGCCTTTGGCTATGGCTTTGAGACTGCCGTAGATGGGGCTGCTCTTAGGTGTTTGGCTGTAAAGCTGGAGACCAAGGGCGTGTTCCGTTTCTTGCCCACGATTTTATGGGATGAAGTTGCGGTGAAAAATCTCGCGGTTGCCATAGAGGACTCGGGGCTCTACGGTTCGACGATTCCGGGAATCTATCTGGAAGGTCCCTTTATCAATCCGAAGCGGAGGGGCGGTATAGGCCTGGAACAGATATACCAACCGGAAGCCGCGATCCTCGAAAAGGTACTCGATGCCTGTGCAGGCAAGCTCAGGATAATGACGCTGGCTCCCGAGATGCCGGGAATTGAAGCGCTATACCCGCTTTTAAGGAAAGCGGGAGTAATGATCGCCCTGGGTCATTCCGATGCTAAACTATCG
Source organism: Spirochaetaceae bacterium UBA4077 (assembly GCA_002383375.1). Lineage (GTDB taxonomy): Bacteria > Spirochaetota > Spirochaetia > Treponematales > Rectinemataceae > UBA2256. Next base: position 43,710 of record DFYR01000062.1, on the reverse strand, counting down.
ACGCGGCTTCCTGGCCGACCTTTTTCGATAACGCATTTGTTCAATGCCATGAGCCCCTTCGATCACAAGGAAGGCGGATTGGCCAATGTGGCCATGGATTGCGGCGCAGACTGGGTTGAGCTCAACGCTGACGGGGTGCATGTGAGCCCTCATGCCATAAGAAGCGCCCTGCGCTGCATAGATCCCGCATCGCTGATACTGACCAGCGATGCGGTGGCTCCCGCGGGGCTGGAATATGGAGACTATCGTTATTTCGGCAAGACTGTGCGATCCGATACCTCGGGAGTTCGTTATACGCAAGACGGAACGCTGATCGGATCGAGCCTGCTTGGGATCGATATTGTGCGTTCTTTTGCTGCGGCTACCGGCTGTGGGTTGCCGCAGGCCTTTTCCTATATGAGCGCCAACCCCGAGTCCCTGCTGGGCAATTCAGGAGCCGCAGGCCGCGGCCGGCTTGAATCAGGGGCGAAGGCTGATTTATGTATATGGAACAATGATTTCAGCACATGCAAGAGGATCGACGGACGCATTCCCGGGGATCTGAGCTTCGGCGATACGACGGCGATCCTCGAAAGGGTATACAGGGTATAGATCGATGATACAGCGAAAGGCTTCGGCCTATATACACAAGGAAAACCTTATAAACAACCTGCGGCAGCTCAGAAAGATCGCAGGCAGCTCGAAAATCTGTGCTGTCATCAAGGCCGATGCCTATGGACACGGTGCTGTCATGACTTCGCGCATCTTGGCGGAGGCTGGGGTGGATTTTCTGGCTGTCGCCTATCTCGAAGAGGCCTTGGAGCTGCGGGAGGCCGGAATCCAGACCCCACTGCTCGTTCTGGGCACGACCGATCCTGGCAATGCGGACATAATCGTGTCAAATCGCATAAGTCAAACTATATTCACCAGAGAATTGGCTGCAGCCCTATCCGAATCGGCGCTCCGCCTGGGCAGAGCTGCCTTTGTCCATATAAAAATTGATACAGGAATGCACCGCCAGGGGATAGATCCGGGGCAGGCAGGCTCCTTTGCCCGCTTTGTATCCCAGCTCGGTGGAGTAACAATCGAAGGATGTTATTCCCATTTCACCGAAGCGGACAATCCCGAGTCGGACTTTTCGGCCAGGCAAATCGAGGTATTCAATGGTGCGTTGGACGCGATACGGGCTGAAGGCATTGAGCCGGGCATCAGGCACATGGCTAACAGCGCTGCGCTACTACTGATTCCCGAATCCCGGATGGACATGGTGAGGCCGGGGGTGCTTCTCTATGGTCTTTCGCCCGAAGGGGATCACCGCTTACCCGAGGGTTTCAAGCCGGTTATGGAGTTCCGCGCTGCCGTGACCAGCCTCAGGGATATCGGCGAGGGTGAGGGGGTGAGCTACGCAAGGACATTTGTCGCATCCAGACCCACCCGCATCGCACTCTTGCAGGTGGGTTACGCCGACGGCTATTCCCGCCACCTTTCCAACAGGGCGGCGGTAGTGGTACGGGGACAGCGAGCGCCAGTGGCGGGGAGGGTCTGCATGGACCAGATAATGGTGGATGTGACCGACATCCCTGATGTACAGGTTGGCGACGAGGTTACCTTGTTTGGACTGGCAGAGCTGCCAGCCGGCGAGCTGGCCCAGATCATGGGGACAATCGATTACGAGGTCAGCTGCGGAATTTCCAAGCGAGTGCCGCGGGTGCTTATCGAGAGGGGCTGATGAAATTTCATTTCAGAAAATACCAGGCTTTGGGCAATGACTATATTGTGATCGATCCAAGGGATTTGCCATTTGTTCCTAAAACGGAAGCTGTCCGGGCGATATGCGACCGCAATTTCGGCGCCGGATCGGACGGCATTCTATTTGGGCCCTTGAGCACTGAGGACGACCTAGGCGGGCTGCCTCCGGGGCGCATCGCCGAAAGCTTATGTCCCTGGGTGCGGATATTCAATCCCGATGGTTCGGAGGCGGAAAAAAGCGGGAATGGCTTGAGGATTTTCTGTCTTTATCTGGCCGAACAGGGCTATGTTGACAGCGATCAATTCTATGTCGATACGAAGGGCGGAAGGGTTGTAGCCCAGGTGGAACGCAGCGATCCGCCCAGGATTCGAATCGATATGGGGAAGCCCTCCTTTTCAGCCAGGGAGGCAGGGCTGGCTACCGATGCGGAGGAACTTCTCAAGGCCAGGCTGGATTTAGCGGGCGAATCCTATGAGGCGAGCTTCGTTTCCATGGGCAACCCCCATTGCGTTATCTTTGTGGATGAACCGACGGCCGAACTCGCCAAGCGCCTTGGACCAGTGGTTGAGCGGTACCCTTTATTCCCAAGGGCTACCAATGTGCAATTTGCCAAAGTTCTGGACAGGCATTCCATGCGGATCGAAATATGGGAGCGGGGAGCCGGCTACACGCTAGCCAGCGGATCCTCGTCCTGCGCCGCCGCTTCGGTGGCTAAAAGACTGGGCTTGGTCGAGGGCAGGGTGATGATGAACATGCCGGGGGGACGGCTGGAGTTGGATCTGTCCTCCGATTCGGTCATGATGAAGGGGCCTGCGTTGCGCGTTTTTGATGGCTGCTTTTCTGAGAAAATGATGGAATTGCTCCGTTCAATCGGCGCTCTACGGTGATGAATAAGGGGAGACGATGAAGGATCGTAAAGCTATTCTGGCACGGGCCGAGGCTATGAAAGACTGGCTGGTGGGCATACGGAGGGATCTCCATGCCATCCCCGAGGCCGGCGATGCGGAGTTCAAGACACAGGAATACCTGTGCAAGGTTCTGGATGAGCTGGGTATCCCCTACCAGAAAATGCGAACAGCCGTGGTGGGTCTCGTGGAAGGCGCCGCGCCCGGTCCTGTCGTTGCCCTGCGCGCCGACATGGACGCCCTGCCGGTCCAGGAACCAGAGGGCAAGCCCTACCGCTCCGGCCACCCGGGATACATGCACGCCTGCGGGCACGACGCGCACATGACCGTGGCCCTGGGCGCGGCGCGCTTTTTCTCGGAGCATAAAAACGAATTCGCGGGGACAATCAAACTCCTGTTCCAGCCCGCCGAAGAGACCACCGGCGGCGCCGAACCCATGATCGCCGGCGGTTGCCTCGAAAACCCCCATGTGGATTACGTCCTGGGGCTTCACGTCATGCCGGATGTCCAAGCCGGTAATATCGAGCTCAAGCATGGAGCGCTCAACGGAGCCTCTGATTTTTTAGGCATAAAAATAAAGGGAAGGGGAGCCCACGCCGCCTATCCCAGTACCGGCATCGACGCCATAATGATCGCCGCCAAAGTGGTAGACGCACTGCAGTCAATTATATCGCGCAACGTTTCTCCCCTTGATGAGGCGGTAATCACTATCGGCACCATAAACGGCGGGCAGCGCAACAACATCATCGCCGAAGAAGTGACCATGACGGGCACGATAAGGACCACAAGTCCTGCGGTAAGAAAAGAGATCGCGCAACGCGTCAGATCCATTGTCGAACACATTCCAGCGGCATTGGGCGGCTCTGGCGAAGTTGAAATAAGGCCTGGCTACACTGCCCTTATAAATCATGACGCGATTGTTGACATTCTGGCAGAGGAAGCAAAAGCATTGTTCGGCGAAGGCAGGCTTCTGTGGAAAGAGAAGCCCAGCATGGGCGTGGAAGATTTCGCGTTCTTTCTACAGGAACGCCCGGGAGCCTTTTATCACTTGGGCTGCGGCAACAGCGGAAAAGGCGCCGATGCACCGCTCCATTCGAAGCTATTCGATATCGATGAATCATGCCTGCCCATAGGCGTAGCCCTACAGGTGGCCGCAGCCCTCAGGCTGCTAAAGGAGAGACGCTGAATGGAAATAAGCGGATTCAATTCCCATGCCAGCATCCGGTTCAACCACCTTTTTTACGATGGCATCGATACGGTGGAACTGGCCGCTCAGTACGGAACGCCGTTGTACCTTGTCTCCGAATCCGCGGTCAGGGAGCGCTGTTCCCTCATACGCGAATTCTTTCTGAAAAAATATCCCAATACCCGGGCTGTCTACGCATCCAAAGCCTTCCAGACCCTGGACATGTGCAGAATCATCGCCCAGGAAGGCTTCGGAATCGACGTTGTATCGGGCGGCGAACTGTACGCCGCCTTGAAAGCCGGCATCGATCCCGAAACGATAGTATTCCATGGCAATGCGAAGACATTGGATGAGCTGGAATACGCAATCAAGAGCAATGTCGGACGTATTATTTCGGACAACCTCAGAGAGATCAACGAAGTTGAGCGGATCGCCGCCCGCCTGGGCAAGAAAGTAAAGTTGCTCTATCGCATAACTCCTGGCGTGGACAGCCACACTCACCGCTTCATTTCCACCGGAAGCCTGGATTCAAAATTCGGAATTCCTCTGGACGCTTCGGTGCGCAACGATTACATGCGGCCAGTGCTTAGCTCGCCCCACATCGATTTCAGGGGCTTCCATTTCCATATAGGTTCTCAGATAAAGGATAACTTTTCACACCTTGCCGCCCTGGGTGTTGCTCTGAAACTCATCGCGGATGTCCACAACGATTACAGTTTCGATGTTGCTGAGTTGAATTTGGGCGGTGGCTTCGGCATCCGCTACCTGCCTGGAGAACCCGAGACAGATCTAAGCTATTTTATCGATCCCATGATGCAGCTCATCCGGTATGAAACCGAAAAAGCCGGAATCCCCATGCCCATGGTCACCATCGAGCCTGGCCGCTGGATTGTCGGCGAAGCCGGCATCACACTCTACGAAATACGCTCGGTCAAGACTATTCCTGGAATTCGAACCTATGTGGGCGTGGACGGCGGCATGACAGACAACATCAGGCCAGCACTCTACGAAGCTAAGTATTACGCCCTCAGCGCCAACAAGGCCGACTGGAGCCACGACACCCTGGTCACCATAGCGGGGAAATGCTGCGAATCGGGGGACATACTGGTCAAGGATAGTGGATTGGCAGAGCCTAAGCCCGGGGATATTGTCGCCGTCTTTTCCACTGGAGCCTACAATCACTCCATGGCATCCAACTACAACAGGATTCCCCGGCCGGCGGTAGTCATGACCAGCCGGGAAGGCAAGCATCGCCTCTCCGTGCGTCGCGAAAGCTACGAAGATATGCTGATTCGCGAGCTCTAAAAAAGCAGCCTCAATCCCGCTAATACCGAAAGAATCTGAATAATCGTATTAAATACTTTCTGGGGCACACGTTTGACGAATCTGATTCCCAAGGCCAAACCGGCCAGCGACAGAGGGAATATCAGGGCGTCGAAGCCTAAATGGTTTGTGGTTATTGTACCCAGGGCGAAGCTGAAGGGAAGCTTGAGGATGTTCGTCGTCATGAGATACCAGGCGTTTGTGCCTGCAAAATCTTCTTTTTCAAGGTTGAGGGCTAAAAAATAAATCGCAATGATTGGCGCCGCTGCATTGGCGAGCATGGCAAAGAATCCGGCGAGCAGGCCCGCTAACAGGGGGATTATTTTATTCTCTGCCCGTATCTTGAATTTTAGATACTTGAGGCTGGCATCAGTCAAAGCTATGAGAATAATGAACAAGCCCAGAATCGGCTTAAAGGTTTCGTCGTCAATATTTTTAAGAAGAATGAATCCTAGAAGCAAGCCAGTGAGTGATCCCGGCAGCACCCACATGAGGGTTCCCCACTTAGCTTTGCGTCGCCAATACAGAACTGCGGCTATATCGCTGGCTACCATGAGGGGGAGCATAATGCCGGTGGCCATCCTGGAGGGCATGGTCATGGCAACGAAAGGTGTAAAGAAGGTTACGATACCCGCGATTCCGCTCTTGGCTACACCTATGGCGAAGGCGGCGAGGCACATGACGGCTATCGCCGCCGGGCTGAGTTCCATGTCGATGATCCTACCGGCAAGACGCTGAAAGGGGCAAGCGGTACAGTGGCGGCAAAAATATGAGGAATTCTTCTATTATCCCGATATCCCGATGCGATTTGCGATCAGGCCTGCTTTCGCTTGAGATAGCGGTCCAGGAGCACGGCGAGGAGTATGATGACTCCCTTGGCGACTAGCTGGAAGTGGGCGTCTACAGCCATGAGGTTAAAGCCGTTGTTTAGTATTCCTATGATAAAGGCGCCTACCAGAGTTCCCCAGATAGTGCCCCGGCCTCCCATGAGGCTTGTGCCGCCTAAAATCACCGTGGCTATGGCGTCGAGCTCGAAGCCTTCTCCCGTATTAGGCTGGGCTGAGGAGAGCCTGCCCATAAGCACCATGCCCGCCAGGGCGGTGAGCATGCCCCCCATGACATAGACCTGAAATTTTACCTTTGCCACCTTGATGCCCGAGAGGCGGCTCGCTTCTTCGTTCCCGCCCACCGAGTAGACATGGGTTCCGAAGGCGGTGCGGGTGAGAAGGAAATGCATGAAGATGACTACAATGATCATGATGATGACCGGCACTGGTATGCCCAGAAGAGCGCCTTGGCCGAGGCTGCGGAATCCCCCCTCGAACCTGATTATGGGCGTTCCCCCGGTTATTATCAGGGCGATCCCCCGGTAGATGGTTAAACCCGCCAGGGTAACGATAAAGGGAGGAATTCCTGCCCAGGCCACGAAGGCACCGTTGAAGGCCCCGGCGGCTCCGCCTATAAGGATACCCGTGACTATGCCCAAAAGGGAGGAGCCCGTGGCTTCTATGATGATCATGGCCACACAGCTAGAAAGTGCCACCAGGGAGCCCACCGAGAGGTCAATGCCCGACGTGATGATGATGAAGGTCATGCCGGCGGAGATGATTGTATTTATGGAGACTTGCCGTGCCACGTTGACCAGGTTGGGAACGGTGAGAAAGGACTTGTTCGCCAGGGACATGGCCAGGGTGATGACAAAGAGAACCCCGAAGGATCCATAGCGGGACATGAATTTCGATAGACCGCTCCGCGGCAGCATTTTCATAATCCTTTACTCCCATTCCTTGCAGTGTTTTTTGCGCCCAGCCCCGAGGCGTACTCGAGGATCTTTTCCTGGCTGGTATCTTTTTTGTCCAGTGCGGCAACAAACCTTCCCTCATGCATGACATAGACCCGATCGCTCATGGAGAGCAGCTCGGGAAGGTCGGAGGAGATTAGGATGATTCCCTTGCCCTCCCGGCACAGGCTGTTCATCTGTTGGTACATCTCAAATTTCGCTCCAACGTCGATCCCCCGCGTCGGCTCGTCCAGGATTATGATCTTTCCCTTTCGGGCTAGCCACTTGGCGAGCACTGCCTTTTGCTGGTTTCCTCCGCTCAGGGTGGAGATATCGGCGGTATCTGAGGGACATTTTATGGACAATTTTTTGATGAATTCTGAGGATATATCGGACTGGCGCTTGCGATCCACGATGCCCAGATTGGAGAGCCATTCTATTATGGTGATCGTGATGTTATGCAGCACCGATCTGCCCGATATCAGGCCGTGTTCCTTCCGGTTTTCGGGAACCATGCCCATGCCCAGGTCCCGTCCATGCCTGGGGGAAGCGACGGAGACCTCGGTTCCGCTGACCTTAATGCGCATGTTCGAATCTGGGTCGGCGCCGAATACTTTTCGGGCCCATTCGGTTCTGCCCGCTCCCACGAGTCCCGCTAGACCGACAACCTCTCCTTGGCGAAGCGAAAAGGTAAGTCCTTCCTCGCCTGAAACGCCGTCTTTTGCTTCCAGCAGCAGATTCCCCGGGGCGATTGTCTCTTTTGGATAATGATTGCCGATAGGTCGGCCTACCATGCGGGAAATGAGTTCTGGAAGTGAGAGTTCTCCTGCTGCGCCGCTGTAAACGCTCTTGCCGTCCCGCATAACGGTCACCCGGTCGGCGATGCGGAAGATTTCCTCCAACCTGTGGGAAATATACAGTATCCCGACTCCGGCTTTTTTGAGGGTTTCGATCTTCCCGAAGAGGAGGTTTATCTCTGTTTCGGTGAGGGATGCGGTGGGCTCGTCCATGAGGATAAAACGGGCGTTGCGGGAAAAAGCCCGGGAAATCTCTACCAGCTGCTGTTCCGCCATGCCCAGGTCCCCTGTCAGTGCTCCCGGGTCAAGGCTAAGGCCGAGGGCGGCAAATACCTCTTCCGCTTTCTCTTTGAGTATCTTTCTGGACATGAGAAACCGGCCGATCATCCATTCCCTACCTAAAAAGAGGTTATGCGCCACCGAAAGCCAGGGTACAAGGCTAAGTTCCTGGTAGATCGCCGCTATTCCCACCTGCGAAGCCGTCCCGGGGGTCCTGAGGGAAATTTCTTTTCCGTCCAGCAGGATTCGGCCCGAGTCGGGCTGGAGAGCTCCGCTCAGAATCTTGAGAAGGGTGGATTTACCCGCGCCGTTTTCGCCCAGAATAACGTGGACTTCGCCTGAGTGAATGGAGAAGGAGACATCATCCAGGGCTTGGACGCCTGGGAAGCCCTTGGATATGCCCAGGACCGATAGCCCGGAGTCTGAAAGCCCTGAGGTTGGCTGCCCTGGCTCTGACTGCCTGGAGTCTGCTGATCCTTGAGCCGACAGTCCCGAGGCCCCCTGGGGGGTCTCGAGACTGTCCATCGTTTTTGTTTTATTTTCTGAATTGTCCGACATTTTGTTCGGTCACAAAGCTGACATCCATGATCTTCATGGCCTGAACCTGCTTGCCGTCCAGTATATCCTTGGCAAACTGAACACCGATTCGACCAATATCATAGGGGGGCAGGGCAATGGTCATGTACAGCTTTCCCTCGGCCACTGCCTTGAGCGCGTCGGGGTTGGCGTCCATACCGGTGATCTTTACCTTCTTGTTCATGGAGGAGGCGGCCGCCAAGGCGCCCATAGCCATTTCATCGTTGAGGCAGAGGATAGCTTCGGCCTCGGGGAATCTCAGGAGCATATTCTCGGCCACCGGCAGGGATTTAGCCCTGTCGTAGTAACCTGTCTGAGAAGCCAGCACCTGGATATTAGGATACTTGGGGAGGGTGGCGTTGATGCCCTTGATCCGGTCTTCGGAAGACGCGGCTCCAGGCGTTCCCGTGAGGATGAGAACTTTGGATACCCTGCCTCCAAGGGTGCTGGCATACCAGTGGATGAGCTGCTCGCCCAAAACCACGTTGTTGGTGCCTATAAAAGCGGTCATGTTTCCCTGGTTGAGATTTCGTTGGAGAGCCATGACGGGAATACCCTTGGCAAGGGCTTTTAGGGCCAGGGGTATGGCTCCGTCGTCCACGCCATTGATCAGTAGGACTTTGATATTCTTGGTGAGCGCGTCCTCCACATCGGCTACCTGCTTCTCGATCTTGTTCTGGGCATCCAGGACGATCACGTCAAAGCCTAGTACCTTTGCCTCGTCTTTCACACCCTGGGCCATGGTTGCATAAAACGGATTGCTGGTGGTGGAGACGCTAAAGGCGATGAGTGGTGGTGCGGCGAAAAGCGTGGAAGTGGTCAGCAGCAGCGCGGCCGCAATCAATAAAAGCTTCTTCCCCTTCATTTGATTACCTCCTAAAGTTTTAGGCCGCCCATGCGGTCTTTAGGTCAAAAACCATAAAATAGATAGTTCCTTACTGGTTGTAGATTGTACAATCCCATTGCTTAGATGTCAAATTATTTCTTCATTTTTGTTGACTAATAATAAATGCACTTGTACAATAGCCAATATATGCCATTGCTCGTAGTGTCGTCTACGATTGTCATATGGCTTGGCCCCAGCCTTAGGGCTGTTTTTGCGCTTATCAAGAGGAAGCAATACGATGAATGCGGAAACGAAGGAAATGGAAGTCCGCGCCCGGTTGATCGCTAAAAATGGAAGCGTCCGAGCCGCGGTGGAGACAGGGGATCTCGCCCAGTTTCAGGCTGTCTCGATGGTCGAAGCCCTGGTGATCGGACTCTTGAATCAGGGTGTGCGAAAATTCCTGGGCGTGTTCGGCCATGGAAGCACAGCCCTGGGCGAGGTCCTATCTATCTACGAGGCGGCGGGACTGCTGAGGATGTGGAACCTCCGGAACGAGACTGAGGCTGCCCACTGCGCTACCATGCTCAAGTGGCATTACAAAGAGACGGCGGCGGTGGTGACCTCAATCGGTCCCGGCGCTCTTCACGCATTTGCCGGCTCCCTCGCATCGGCTTCCAACGGGATCGGTGTCTACCATATATATGGAGACGAGACCACTCATGACGAAGGGCCTAATATGCAGCAGATTCCCATTTCACGCCAGGGCGGCTTTCTTTCCCTGGCCACTGCGATGGGATCGGGCTATCAGCTTCATACGCCCGAATCGCTGTTCACCGCCTTGCGGCTGGGCGCAGCTACGGTCTTCAATCCCGAGTTCCCGGGACCTTTTTTCTTACTTCTGCCGATGAACACCCAGGCGGCAATTCTAGAAGACTGTAACTTGCTAGAGCTTCCCGAAGTCCCCCGTTTCGTCCCAACGGCTTGTGTGGATCAACAAGCATATGCCCGAGCCACCGACCTAGCCCGGTCAGCCAAAGCGGTGACGATAAAATTGGGAGGGGGCGCGGCATCCTGCGGCGCCGAGATTGTGGAGCTGGCCGAACTGCTGGATGCGGTGATCGTTCCGGGAGCCAAGATGAGCGGAGTGGTCCCTTATTCAGCCCGGCGCTGCATGGCAGTAGGTGGCTCGAAGGGGAGCATCTGCGGGAATTTCGCCATGAACGAAGCCGATCTGGCTATTGTGATCGGTGCCAGGGCTGTCTGTCAGTGGGACTGCTCGGGAACGGCGTGGAAGAAGGCAAAGGCCGTTGTAAACTTCAATACCAGGGTTGTGGACGCAGGGCATTACAACCGCACGGTGGCGGTATTAGGGGACGCGAAACAGAACCTGCGTTACTGGATAGAATACCTTAAAGCAGAAGGATTTACGCCAAAAACAGAGGTCTCGACCTGGCTGAAGGCGAATATGGCCAAAAAGGCGGAATGGCAGGAGTTTAAAAGAAGACGTTTTGCACATCCCAGGCTCTTCGATCCAGTGTGGGGCAGGCAAGTCCTTACCCAGCCCGCCGCTATAGAACTTGCGTACCGTTTCGCCCGTAAAAAGGCCGCCGCCTGCTATTTCGACGCTGGCGACGTCCAGGCCAACGGATTTCAGGTGGTGGAGGATGAAGCCTACGGCCTCACCTTCTCCGACACAGGGGCATCCTATATGGGCCTGGCAGCCAGCGGCCTTCTCTGCACCGCCTTGGCGGACCGGCCGGTCTACACCTTCGCCTTCTCGGGCGACGGCAGCTTTACCATGACTCCCCAGATTCTCTTCGATGGGGTGGAGCACGGTGCGCGGGGCTGCCTGATCATTTTCGACAACAGGAGCATGGCTGCCATAGCAGGGCTCCAGAAGGCGCAGTATCAGAATACCTACCGGACGAACGATAGTGTGCAGATCGACTATGTCGCCCTGGCGAAAGCGGTCAAGGGTGTTAATGCCCTCTCGGGCGGCTACGATTCGGATTCCTTCGCCAAGGCGCTGGAGCAGGCCTATGCCTATGATGGGCTTTCCCTGATCTGCCTGCCCGTCTATCTGGGCGACGACGAACTGGGCGGCCTGGGAGTATTCGGAAACTGGAATGTCGGACCCTGGTGTGAAGAAGTGCAAAAGGAGCACCACCGGATCGGACTCTGACAGGGCTTCCCAAAGGACCATGCGGAGAACGATGCGGAGAACATTCCTAGGCTAATAAACCTGGCCCGCACTATCAGAAGTATACAACGAGGATGCCCGGCGTACGGGACGAATAAGGGGGAGACAATGAGGGTAGCGGTAATAAACGAAGTCAGCGCCGCGGACAAAAACCCTGCCATCATGGCGGGGCTGGAAGGCCGCGGTCTGGAGCTTGTCAATGCTGGCATGAAGAGCAAAAGCCAGGAGCCTCAACTGCTCTACACCCACACGGGCTTCATGTCTGCGCTCCTCATCCACCTCGGCATCGCCGACCTGGTGATCGGGGGCTGCGGCACCGGCCAGGGCTATCTCAATTCCGTGATGCAGTATCCGGGAATGTTCTGCGGCCACCTGCTCTCGCCCCTGGATGCCTGGCTCTTCGCCCGGATAAACAGCGGAAACTGCGTTTCCCTGGCCCTCAATCAGGGATACGGCTGGGCGGGGGAAATCAATCTTCGGTTCATCTTCGACCGTCTTTTTTCGGTGGAATGGGGCTCGGGATACCCGGTTGAACGCCGGGAACCTCAGCGTGAATCCCGGGAGATTCTCAAGGCCATATCCGATGCAACCCACACGAGCCTTTCCCAGATCATCCTATCCCTGCCCGATGCCATCGTTCTTCCCTCCCTTAATCACCTCATCGCGGAAGGAATACTGAACCTGGAATCGCCGGGGAAGGACGATATCAAGCGCGCTGCGCGGCAGCGACTGGGGAGGGTCTGACATGGAGTTTGGTCACATTAGTGAAGGGTTTACTTCACTTCTTAGGATCAAGGATTCGGAGATACGAATTCTCTGCCTCGAACAGGGCAGGGATGCGGTAGACAGGGGAATCCATATTGGCGGGGCTTTTTCTGCGGTAGTACCCCTGGTGGCCCTCTACTACGGCGGTTTCATGCGGTACTCGGTGGAAGAACCGACCAAGATCGGCCAGGACATGTTCATCCTCAGCAAGGGGCATGCCGTGGCTGCCCTGGCCTCGATCTATGCCGACCTCGGCTACTTCGACAAGAGCCTGCTCAAGAATTCCCGTTCTTACGAAAGCATACTCAACGGCCATCCGGGGCCGCTTTTGGCTGGCATCCACATCGCCACAGGCCCAGAGGGGCACGGATTGGGTGTGGCTCAGGGTTTTGCCCTGGCGGGCCGAGAGGACCCCCGTTTCGACGTGTTCTGCCTGACCGGAGACGGAGAGATCCAGGCGGGAATGATTTGGGAGGCCGTGATGTTCGCGGGGGCGAGAAAAGTGGATAACCTCTGCCTCATGGTGGACGTCAACGGCGGCCAGCTGGACAATCCGCGGGCTACCGCATTTCCCATGAACAATATCGAAGGCTGGTTCGACTCCTTCGGATGGAGGGTGATGTCGGTGGATAGCACTGAGTATCTTGCTGTTCTACAAGCCCTGGGTAAATTCAAGCAAGGCCCCCGGAACGGAAAGCCCACCGCCATTCTCTGCCGCACACGGAAGGGCGCCGGCGGCTTTTCCAGCTTTTGCGTGAGCCATAAGGGCGAGATACCACCTGAACTGGCCGCCCAGGAAATCCAGTTCCAGGAACAGCGAAAAAAGCTGCGCATACAACGATACCAGGAGATTCTTGCCTCTCTGCCTTCCGAGCAAGCAGCCCAATTAATAACGCAGGCTACGGCTATGGGAATCAACGGCGAAGGAGCTGCCACGGGCAGCAATCCCGGCGCCGGCGCTCCGAGCGCTTCCGCGCCCAGGGGCTATGTGCCTGGAGCCGGCGCGCGGGTCAGAAAAGCCCCGCCCCGGGACAAGCGCATTCCCTACGACCCAAGGCGGCTCCCTGTCCTCGATCCCTCCCGCTCCTACATGGCGAGCTGGGTGGTCAGCGAGTGCATGAAGGAATTCGGCCGCTCAGGGAAAGTCGCGACCGTGGATGCCGACCTGGCTTCCACCAGTGGTCTGGAAGGCGGCCTTGCCTGGACCGATTCCACCAAGGCTTTCAACGTCGGGGTTGCTGAATCGAATATGACAAATATAGGCGAGGCCCTGGCCGTGCTTGGCTACAACACCTGGGTCAGCACCTTCTGTCCATTCTTCGATTGGAGAGTGATGCGCCGGATCGCCATCGGCTACCAGGAGCGCCGCGAGGTGATCGTGGCCTCAGGCTGGCTCTCGGAGGGCCACAACCTCGATCTGACCTTCCTAGCCACAGCTCCGAACTTCGAGACCAAGACGAATGGATCCACGCACATGGGCAACGACGATGCCCTAGTATTCAGCGAGCTGGCCCATCTTAAAATCGTCGACATTTCCTGCCCTAACCAACTTATAGGTTTCATGAAGTGGGTCATGGAGGGCAACAAGGGCCTGGTCTATGCCAGGATCATGCGTTCGGCATCGGCGCTGCTCTACGGCCCGGACTTCGTCTTCGACTATGGAAAAGGCTACAGGCTCAAGGGAGGAGCGGAGGATGATGCTGTCATCGTCTCGGCGGGCCGGGGCGTTCACGAAGCCTTGTCGGCGGTTGCCCTCCTGGAAAAGGTAGGCATAAAAGCTGGGGTGATCGACATGCCCTCCTTTGACTCCCAGATGTTGTCCTCCCTTATTCGCGCAGGAAAACTCATCGTCCTGGCTGAGCAGAACAACGGGTTTTTATACAAGATGACCAAGGAAGCACTCTTCGGAAAAGAGGCCGGCGCCCGAATAATCGCTCTCAACGCTCTGGATTCCAGGGGAGAACGACGATTTATCCATTCCGCGACCTATCCTCAGCTCCTGGAACACTTTACACTGTCACCGGCAGCGATAGCCCAGAGGGTTAAAAGCGAGCTCGGGCGGTAATCGAGCAGCCGGGCTGGAAATGGCCAGAGGAATAGGACGCTGTGGATGGATGAGATAAGAATCGGAATAATCGGATGCGGAAGGATCGCCGACATGGCCTACGTAGGCTACCGGGCGATACCGGGGGTCCGCATAGCCGCAGTCTGCGATACAGACGAAAAAACCGCCCTGCGCCGCCGGGCTGAATGGGGAGCAGATAATCACTACATCGATTACCGGAAGCTCCTGGAGGATCCGGCGGTGGACGCGGTGGAGATCCTCACGCCCCATACCTCCCATGTCCAAATCAGCCTGGATGCTATAGCAGCCGGGAAGCATCTAGCCTTGCAGAAACCCATGACCATTGACTGGGAGGGCGCCCAGCGGCTAGTCAACGCCGCAGCCTCGGCCACAACCATCTGCAAGCTGACTGAAAACTACATATTCTATCCCCCTATTCGCTTCGCCGCTCGGATTATTCAAGAAGGCTACATCGGTTCGCCGTCTTCAATTTCAATCAAGCTGATCGCAGGAGGAAAGGGTGGCTGGACTGTGCCCCCTTCGGCTTGGGCTTGGAGGCTTAAGGAATTCGCGGAAGGCCGGGGAATGCAGACCTTCGACCATGGCCACCATCTCTGGTCTACAGCCCGTTACCTACTGGGACCGATCGAAAAAGTATCGGCCTGGATTGGGACCACAGCCTCGGTGATCGATTCCCCTGCCGCAATTATGTGGAAATACATGGACAGGGAAGCATTCGGGCTCTGCGAGTACGTCTACAGCCAGGAGATGGAAATACCTTCCCGATATTACGCGAACGACGAATGGATCCAAGTCTCCGGTTCCGCTGGCTTGGTCAAGATCAACCGCTGCACGGGGAATCTCCTGGAAGGTCCCTCGGTGAGCCTTTATTCCAGGAACGAATGGCGCCACTTCCGGATTCCATCGGATTGGAAATTGGGATTTTTAGGCTCGACCTGGAATTTTATCAAAGCCATCAGGGGAGAGACGGAGCCCCGACTCAGCTTCCCCCAAGCCATGGAAATTCTCTCCATCGACCTGGCCATAGCCAGGTCGGCTCAGACGGGCAGGGAAGTGCGACTGGAGCCGGATGGATCCATGCTTTCGCCAGCAGCGGCTTACTTCCGGAAGCTGAGTGAGCTGCGAGAAGTTCGGGCGGCGAGAAAAATGCTGGTCAAAACAGAAGGCGCTGAAGCATCCGAAGACGCGTCCCGTCTAGCTGTCCAACTTACCCGGGAGATTCCCTCAAGGCTGAGCGCCCCAGCCCTCGCCCATGATGATATCGAGATCGGTCTGGAACTGAGCGGCGCTACTTTTTCCGGCGGCGCGAAACTCATGTCCATAGCCATTCGTGATGGGGCGGTTTATGTGGATGAAGATAAGCTCCCTGCAAGTCCCAGCCTCGTGATCAAGACTTCTGCCGGAGTCTGGGCGGGCATCCTTTCTGGTAGGCAAGCTATCGAATCGGCGTATCTCCATGGCAAGCTGAGGCTGACAGGGCCCGTGGAAACCGCCCTCAACCTGAAGAAGCTGTTTCGCCTGTAGGATCGGTGCCGGAAAGAAGCTTGTTTATAGCCGTCGCGGCTTCCCGGATGATGCCGATATTACGCTCCAGGTCGCGCAGTCCGCTATCCTTGGTCCCTGAAATGCCTATGGCCGCGACGATCTTACCTTGATAATTGATGATCGGGCAGGCTAGGCAGACCACGTTCGGCTCGTACTCTTCGTTATCCAATCCGTAGCCTTTGGCTTTCACCTCGCCCAGTTCCTTGCTTAATGAATCCAGGTCGGTGATAGTCCTTTCGGTAAACCGCGGCAACGTCTGGCCGGCGAAAAGAATCTCCAATTCATCCCGCGAATAGTCGCTGATAAGGCACTTGCCCACCGCCGTGCAGTAAAGCTCCTCGGTATCGCCGATATTCGTGTTGGTAAGAATACGATTCGTGCCCTGCTCCCGGTCAATGAACACGGCCTGGGTGCCCGACTTTACCGCCAGGTGGGCATTCTCCTGGGTCTTCCTGGCGATCTCCCGCAGGTAGGGAGAGACTACTACAGGAAGCTTCAGTTGCTCATAGAGCGACGAAGCCAGTCCGAAAATCCCGAAGCCTGGCTTGTATAGCTTCTTCCCTTCTTCCTGCCTGACCAGCCCATGCCTGGACAAGGTTGTGAGGATCCTGAAAACCGAGCTCTTGTCCAGGTCCATGACCTCGGCAAGCTCGGTCAGTGTCAGCTTTCTCTCTGGGTGCGCGACTATGTATTCAAGAAGCAGCAGCGCCCTGTCCACCGATTGAATGACCGTGTATTCTTCTTTCATTACGGTTTAAGTATACAGCAATCTGGAAAAATTGTTACCCAGGGGCTTAAACGTTTTTCATTTATTACCGAATGTATGGAATCGTTGAAGATGAGAATTATCTGATATGAAAGATGAGTGCGTTAAAAAGAAACTTGGCTTATCCGTAATTCCAATGTAATCGCTGCTTGCCCGTTGACATCGCCTTTCATCGAAGTATTATTGCCCTGAAAGAGGAAGAAATGATAAAGCCAAAACGTTTGCAGCCAGGCAGCACTATTGCGGTTATATCCCCTTCGACAGGGCTTGCCGAAAAATTCCCGGCTGTCTTTGAACATGGGCTCGAAACCTTGAAAGACATTTTCGGATTCTCAATAAAAGAATATCCGACAGCGCGGATGAATTCGGAAGATCTTTATAATAACCCTAGGTTGAGGGCTGCAGATATCAACAGCGCATTCAAGGACAGTGAGGTCGATGGGATACTCTCTTCCATCGGAGGGGATGATTCCATAAGGATCCTCGAGCATCTCGATATCGATCTCATCAAGAAAAACCCTAAATTCATCATGGGATATTCCGACAGCACAACCTTCCTCAGCTACCTGAATCTGCAGGGGCTTGTCACCTATTACGGCTCTTCGGTGATGGCGGGGTTTTCACACCTGCAATGTTTCCCCGATGCGGTCGAGGAGTACAGGAATATTTTGTATTCTCACTCACCTTACGTAATAAAACCGTTTTCGCTTTGGGCCGATCGATATATGAGCTGGAAGGACCCTGAAAACAGCGGAAAAGTGGCGGAGTTCCTTACGGATGATGTCGGCCATCGCTGGATCAACAAAGGGACCAGCGCCGAAGGGATGTTGTGGGGAGGCTGCATCGAAGTGCTGAATATGATGAACGGAACTTTCGCGTGGCCGACGTTGGACGATTTTAAAGATAGAATTTTGATTTTAGAGACATCTGAGGACAAACCGAGTCCTGCATATGTTGGGTATATGCTGAGAAATTACGGAATCCAGGGGATACTCCAGACTATAAAAGGCCTCATCGTCGCCAAACCGAAAGCGTATTCGTCCGAAGAGAAGCTTGAGCTTGACCGGGAAATCCTCCGAATCGCCGTCGGAGAATTCGGTTGCGATAGCTTGAACATAATCACCAATGTTGATTTCGGGCATACCGAGCCGCGCCACATCCTGCCTTTGGGGATAAAGCTGTGCATCGACCCGCTGGAGGAGAGGCTCGAATTCGCCGAAGCTTTGTTTTCAGATTGACGGTGTTCAGGGGAAGCTAGACACAGGCCTTTCAGAATACCTGCATGTCCCAGGAAAAGCAAAAGCCGCTCCCTCGAGCGGCTTTTTTCGGGCTGAGAGGATTTGAACCTCCGACATCTTGGTCCCGAACCAAGCGCGCTAGCCCCTGCGCTACAGCCCGATAATGAAAAAACCCGTCAGTGAATGACGGGTTTT
Source organism: Spirochaetaceae bacterium UBA4077 (assembly GCA_002383375.1). Taxonomy (GTDB): domain Bacteria; phylum Spirochaetota; class Spirochaetia; order Treponematales; family Rectinemataceae; genus UBA2256. The sequence goes on along the minus strand of DFYR01000062.1, from coordinate 25,514 downwards.
ACGCCTTGCGGCGATCGGGAGCGACGGGGCTCGAACCCGCGATCTCCGGCTTGACAGGCCAGCGCGATAACCAGCTTCGCTACGCCCCCGTGTCATTGCTGACGAGGATGGACTATATCGGGAAAGGGGGGCTTTAGTCAATAGGAGAGGAGTATCGCCCCTGACTTTTCGTCCCGCTCTTCCTTTCCCTGCGCGGCTTTAGCCTGGGGAAGGGGAAGGAGATCCCCGCTGGAAAACGAGGAGCGCATGGGAAAGTAGCGAAGCAGGGCATAGCCTTTTTGTGAACAGGAATAGCGGCCCGCAAGGCCGCCGGGAAGCGGGAAGCCTTCGGAGAGCACCCGCAGGGTGGCGCAGCCCTCCTTGGGCTTGGCTAAGGCTGCATGGGGATCGGGGATAGCGGAGAGAAGAAAGGAAAACACTAGTTTTTCCTTGGCCAGTCCAGCCTCCGCCGATAGGGCTTTGAGCCAGTCCGGCGCTGTGTCGACGCCGATGGTGAAATGGCACCAGGGGTATTTATCCCTGTGTTTAGGCATCACGACGGCCTGGGGGCTCTTCGGCTTGGAACGCATGCTCGCTTCGCCGCCGAGACCGGCGTCACTGCCGGGACCCTCAAGGCTCCTGAAAATGCCCGGCATGGGGCAGCTGTTGGCATGGGGGCAGGGCGAGAGGGGCATCGCGCCGAAGGACGACAGGCCGGCCCTCATGGCGCTGATGAAGGATCCCGAACGGGGATCGCCGGGCTCCACCAGGAGGACCGAGCCCGAATCTTTCAAGTAGCCAAGGAGCTGCCGGGCGGTAAGGCTGGCGCGCATGCCCAGGGGAACCTTACTCTTCCAGAAGAATTCGTTAAAGACATTGGCGGCCGTCAGTAGATCGGCTTTTTCCGCCAGGGGGATACCGAACTGGTGGCGCCGCAGGATCATGGTCCAGGGCGGTAGCGCGCCCCCTGAGCGCAGGCAGAGGCTTTCGAAAACCATCAGACCGACCTTGAGAATCTTCTCGGTTCGGTCCGTACAGAAGAAGGTGAGTTTTTTCGTCCTCAATTCGGGACGGGAGAGGTAAAGCGCAAGGGGGAGGGTGAGGGGACCCGAGCCCAGGTCGACGATGGTGGCTTCGTCGTCCAGCCGGAGTGCCAGGGTCGGCAGGAAGGATGATAGTCGTAGAAGATTCCAGGGGAAGAAATAGCGCAGATAAGCCGAATAATAGGCCGGCGCGCTTAGGTATTCCGATGCCCTGTGCTCCCGTTCCGATGTGAGATCCTCCCAGAGAGAGCGAATATTCCTACCCAGGCCGAGCCTGTGGCTGCGCGAGAGGGGGATTATTTCGTCGAGGACGCCGGGTAGCATGTCCAGGGCGCGAAGGCAATCCGGCGCTATGGAGAAGGTTTCCAGCGGCATGAGGTTTTCGCGCGTCGGCATCCTAGCGTCTGGTTTGAAGGGCGCTTGTCTGGACGGGCCGGGCTTTGGGTGGCTGGAATCCGCCGTCCTATGATTCATGCTGATGGGCTTTGCACGGTTGCGTTCTGAGTTCCTGCGCTTCGTAACGCCAGGTTGAAGAGAATTCAAAGGTGCCTGTTTTTTCTGCGGTTCTTCTCTCTGGGGCTTCCTCGGTGTTAAGCCCCGGCGGTTGTCGTCGCGAAAATTTTTAGGCATCTTCAGTCTAGATTTAAGACGACTTTCCCCGATTCACCGGACAACATCGCGGAAAAGCCCTTTTCGAAGTCATTAAAGCTATAACGGTGGGTGATGACCGAGCTTATATCGAGTCCAGAGAGAAGCATGGCTTGCATCTTGTACCAGGTTTCGAATATCTCCCTGCCGTAGATTCCTTTGAGAAACAAGCCCTTGAAAATCACCCGGCTCCACTCGATACCGGCCTCGTCGGGCAAAAGCCCCAAGAGGGCTATCCTGCCGCCGTTGTACATGTTGTCTATCATCTGTTCAAAGGCCTGAGGACTCCCTGACATTTCGAGGCCTATGTCAAAGCCGCCGACCATGCCCAGTTCCCGCTGCACATCCTGGAGGGATTCCTTCGATACGTCCACAGCCCTGGTGGCGCCCATCTTCGATGCCAGGGCAAGGCGCCAGGGATTGACGTCGGTGATTACCACGTTCCGGGCGCCCACGTGCTTGGCAATAGCCGCCGCCATGCAGCCGATGGGGCCGGCTCCGGTAATCAACACGTCCTCGCCGATCATGTCGAAGGAAAGGGCGGTATGGGTTGCGTTACCGTAGGGATCGAAGATCGCAGCGATCTCGTCGGGTATCGAGCTATGCATGTGCCAGGCGTTGGACGAGGGGATGGATAGGTATTCCGCAAAGCAGCCGTCNNTCTCCCGAGACTCGTTCCCCGATCTGGTAGCCGGTGACGGATCTACCCATATCCACGATCTCGCCCACAAACTCGTGGCCGATTATCATGCCGGGCTTGATTGTGCGACTGGCCCAGGGATCCCATTTCCATATATGGATATCGGTGCCGCAAATCGCCGTCTTTTTTATCTTGACGAGCAGATCATTGTCCCCAATCTCGGGCATGGGTACTTCTTCCATCCACAGCCCGGCTTCGGTCTTTGTCTTAACGAGAGCCTTCATGTCGCCCTCCTTATCATATCTAGTATATCCTAGAATGGATTTTTCCACGAGCGCCAACAGCGTCAATCACCGTTTTGCCTAAAGCAGGAAGAACAGCGCGGCGCCGCCTACCGCAACAACAGCTCCCAAAAACTCGGGGAGCCTAATCTTCTGTTTAAGAATGAAAATCGTCGGGGGAATGATGAGAACGGGGGTGAGGGCCATGAGGGTCGATGCGGTGCCGGCCTGAGTGTAGCGCACAGCGAGCAGGGAGAATGAAACGCCTAAAAAGGGTCCAAAAACAGAACCGATGGCGATGTTTTTGAAAGCAAAGCGTTCTTTAGGAACTCCTATGAATATTTTCCTGCCCTGTCCGAGAATGAGCGCCTGGGTTGCCAGCCCTACGATTGCTGCAACGATGCGGATCTGACTGCCTGAGATGACATCGTAGTCCTTTACGCCGATCTTGGAGAAAACCAAGCCCGTCGCCTGGAAGAGCGAGGCGACTAGGGAGTAGACATAGCCCTTTGTCGATTCGGTCCGTAGTCCCGATTCTAGATTTAGCTTTTTCCGTCTTGATAAAACGACGATCATGACTCCTGTGACGACAACGAACATGCCCAGTAACTGGGAGGGCAGCATGCGCTCGCCCAGAAAGATGAGGGCTAAAAGCGCGGTAAAAAGGGGGGTGAGTGATTGAAAGACTATGGCTATGCGGGAACCGACCAGGATGTAGGCGTTGAAGAGGAAGTAATCGGAGATAACAAAGCCTATGAGTCCTGAGATGATGAGGTAAAACCAGGTGCGGGCCGGTGCGTCGAGAGGGAAAGGCATGCCGCGGACAAGAAGTCCTGTCAGAGAAAGCAGAAAGAAGGCGAAAACAACTTTCCAGAAGTTGACCGCTAGAGCCCCCACTTTTCGCGACGCGCTCTCGAAAAAAATCGGTCCGATAGACCAGCAGACGGCAGTGGCAAAGGCGGCGAGGGCGCCCAGTTTTTCCATAGGGGCGGAGTATACTCCTGGGGCGCTCTTTATTCCAGGGAGCCGGCACTCTCACCTGGGCTTTGGCAAGCCTTTGAGAATGCGACTAGGAAATTGTCTAGGAAAGCGTCTAGGCAAATGCGGCAGGTGCGGCCAAGGGAAGGCAGGTGGAGGTCGGGGATTGGGTAGGGCGAAAAAAATTGACTTTGTTTGCGGATAACTATACAGTAGAACCAGGACAAGGAGGGACATATGGCGATAATCACGATAGCACGCGAAGTAGCATCCCTCGGTGAAGAAACTGCCCAGGAGCTGGCAAAAATCTCCGGGTATAGGCTGATTGACAAAGAATATCTGGAGGACAAGCTCAACTCCATCGGCATAAGCGCCGAGAAACGGGAAAAGTACGACGAAAAAAATCCTGGTTTTTGGGCATCGCTGTCGCAACAGCGGGATAACTACCTCCATTATTTAAAGACAGCGATTCTGGATGCCGCCCAGGAGAACAACTGCATCATCATGGGTCGAGGTGCCTACGCCATCCTGCGGGGCGTACCTCACGTCGTATCGGTCAAGATAACCGCCCCCATAGCTGTGCGGATCGAACGGGCTAAAAAACTCTATGAATGCGACAACAAGCGGGCACTGCAAATCCTCGAGGAGAGCGATCACGACCGTGGTGGCTTTCATAAGTACTTTTTCTCGACTAACTGGGTGGACGCCAGAGAATACGATCTGACAATCAATACGGGTGGTACTGATTCCACCCATGCCGCTGCGGCCATCGATTCTCTGTGTAAGGCGTACATCGACAAAGAAAAGGAAGATGTTGGAGTGCAGAAGATCGCCGACCTCGTGCTGGCTCAGAAGGTGGTGACCGAGATCATCTATGCCCGTAAAATTCCGGTTCACTTCCTGGAAGCTACGGTAGAGCGGGGGGCAGTGGTATTGCACGGTGTGGCGAATGCCCAGTTCTCTATTGACTCGGCACTCAACGTCGCCCACAACGTATCTGGGGTTAAACACGTGGAGAGCGCGATTCAGCTGGTCCAAGAATTTACGGTAATGCCCTGATCGAATGAGCTACATCTCAGGATTACACGGAATTCTTGAACAGCTGCGCAAGGGCGGAGCCGGATGCAGCCTTCTCGTGGCCGAGGGCCAGGATGCGAAGCGAAAAGGTCCGAGGGTACGGGATATTCTCGAACTTGCGGTAAATAATAAAATACCGCTTCAAACAGCAAGCCAGGAATCACTGGACTCCCTTGATCCTGACAATAAGGGCGTTATACTGCGCTGCTCCGACGCAGAAACTAGACCTAAAGCGAGCCTGGACGAGCTGCTGGCCGAGGCGCCTGAAACCTGCCTGATCTTGCTGCTGGATCATATCGAAGATCCCCAGAATCTCGGGGCTATCCTACGCTCCGCTGACGCCTTCGGCGTTTACTTTACCGTAGTGCCGGCCAGAAGGGCTTCGCCCATGAGCGATGCGGTGGCCAGGGCCAGCGCCGGCGCCTCGGCATGGGTGCCCCTTGTAACGGTGCAGAATCTCGCCGATGCCCTGGAAAAGATAAAAAAGGCCGGTTTCTGGACCTATGGGGCTGAAATGGGCGGAGAAGCGGTCGAGGACTGCGATTTTGCCCAGCGCTGCTGCATCGTATTGGGCAATGAGGGGGAGGGACTCTCCCGCCTGCTCTTCGAAAAGGTGGACAGCCTGGTCTCCATACCCATGCAAGGCCATGTGGACTCACTCAACGTATCGGTGGCGGCGGCCATTCTTATGCATGAGTTCCGGCGTTCTCGCCGGGTATAAAAACACCGGGTATAAAAACACCGGGCGAAACAAAGGCGCCGGACCTTCGATCCGGCGCCTTTATTCAAGCTGAAGCTTCCTTCTTAAATATCCCAGATCTCTCTGAAGCTGTGTTCCTTCTCGCAGTAGCGGCACACGAAGGTAGTGCCGGACTTACGCAGGAATTCGGTGGGAACACCTTCATTGTGTCTGGGATTGGAGATGCAGTTTTCGTTCTTGCAGGATATTTCATCGAAGCCGTAGATTCTGGGGGGCATGGAAAGCCTGAACTTCTTGGCTACCTTGGAATTTCGTATAAGATTAAGCGTACAGCCAGGGGCTATGGCCGACAGCTTCTTCAGATCCTTTTCTCCAAAACTGGTTATATCGGGCAGGGAGATAATTCCCTTATAGACTTCCGGACCCTTGAAGGAATGGTAGACACCCTGACTGGAACGTACGTTGAGCTTGAGGATCTTCCGCACCGATTCGATGTTGCTCCAAATATTTTCCACCGCCTGCCCAGAGGCGATGTGATCGATAACGATGCCCTCTTCCACGGGTTTTATGCCTACCTTGTATTCCGGCTTTCGGTGCTCCTCAACCTGGGCTTCCACTATAAAATCCTCTACAATTTCAGGTTCCATGGCAAAGGCACCCTCAAAGTCCTGGCCGATGAGGCCCGAGACCATCCCGATCTCCACGATCCTGGTCCAGTAGCCGTTGGAAGACTGGGCATCCCAGCCGTTAAGCGGCAGATCATCCAGGAAGGGGGGGATTGTGGGATGCATTCGGTCCCTGGGAAGGGGGTGATAGAAGCGAGTGTCTTCGGGTAAAAGTCCCAGCATATCCTTACGGAATGTTACACTGCGCCTAAGGCTGGGCGCACGCTCAAGTACCGACTCGCCCATCCGTTCCAACTGAAGACGGGTGAAATACCAGATCGGGGCCACCTTGCCCGAGGCCAGGTACTCATCCAGGGACTCGAAGGTTCGCACCGAAAAGCCGTTGTCCTTCATTTTTTCCACATAATAGGGAGGCATGGACAAAAGCTCGGGCGCTACGAGATCGACCTCGACGTTCTTGAAGATCCGCAGGCCATCGGCCTTGGAGTGGATGGTGCGGCCGTGGTAGAGATCGCCGGTCAGGGCGAGATGGATATGGTCTTCCTTCCACTGCATGTGCTCGAGAAAGGAAAATTCATCCAGGAGCTCTTGTGTTGGGTGCTCGTGCTTTCCGTCGCCCCCGTTGATAAAGCCAGGCCTTGGTTTTCCGGAGAGCTCGGCGTAGCGGGAAAGGGCTTGCTCGAGCCAGCGGCAGGCTCCTTCTAGTTTAGTGCGCATGATAAAACAGGAATCGGCGGAATAGCCGTAGAGCATCTTAACCGCGTCGGTGATGGATTCGTTTTTATTGAAGGAACTGGATGCGGCGTCGAAAACGTTGGTTCTGCAGCCCAGGAACTTGGCGGCGTTGCGGAAGGATTCCCTGGTCCTGGTGGAGTCTTCCATGAAAATAAGGTAAACCTGATAGTCCAGATCATTGATCTTGAAGGCACTGCAGTCGCCGCCGCCCATGGCCAGGGTTTTCAGCTCCCGGGACTTGCGGTACAGATACCGCTGTTCGTCCAAGGAAAGATCGTTGACGACGGAAATCGTTCTTCCTTTAAATGGTCCGCTTCGCTTCATTTCAGCCTCCTGTGCTGAGGACTTTCGGCGGCGCCAGGCGCGCCATAGCTTCGATATGTCCTGTCTGTGGATAGAAATCGAATACGTCGAGCGAGTCGATCCGCCAGCCGGAGGAGCAAAGATCGCCCAGATCCCTGGCCATGGTGGCATGGTTGCAGGAGACATAGCTCAGCCCGCCAATGGGGGCGGTTTTCAGCCATGTTCGGGTGGATGAAGAAAGTCCGCTCCGTGGAGGGTCGGCGACTACCCAGTCTATGGCCGTCGACGTTCCGCGGCGGGAGCGGGCTGATTCGGCCTGTATCCACTCCTCGACCTGGGTGGGGATGAAGCGGGCTTTGCCTGGGCTGACATTTTCCCGGGCGGCTTCCAGCGATTGCTTGTCGCTTTCCACCAGGGTGACCTCCCTGAAGGTTTCGGCAAGGCCGGCGGCAAAAAGGCCTGCTCCCGCATAGAGGTCCAGCGCCCTGGATCCTGAAAGCCCCGAGAGCGCCTTTTTAACCAAAAGTTCGGTCATGGCGAGGTTGCTCTGGAAAAAATGGCTTAAGGGAAAATGATACAAACGCCCGCCCACCTGAGCTTGGGCTTTTGCGTCGAGTCCCTCGATTACCGGCGGGCTAGACTGGGCAAAGACGACGAAGCGTCCTCTCGGTCCGATTCGAGCCTGGAGTTCCTTGGCCGGCTTGCTCTTTCTGTTCTGAGTCTTGAGCCAGTCCGAGATAGGCTTGGCCGCAATCGGACAGCCATGGGCCCGTGTGGCTTTATCCGATGCGCCTTCCATGTAGCCGAAACCATTGTCGTCGGTGACATGAAGCTCCACTCTGTTTCGGTATGAGTATGGTTCCGACGCCACCAGGCGGAATTCCTGGCCAGGGAGTTTGGCTGTTCGGGCGAGGGACTCGTTGAAAATCTGTCCTTTGAGCTCCAGCTGCCGGGAATATGCGATGTGCTGGAGGCTGCAACCGCCGCATATGCCAAAGAGGGGGCAGGGGGCTTCTACCCGGAAGGGGGAGGGCTTGAGGATTTCGAGAGGGACTGCCCGTAGAAAGTCGGTGTTTTCTTCGATTATTTCGCAGGAAAGGGATTCGCCGGGGATGCTGAATGGAATGAAAACGGCCTGTCCGTTGGAGAACGCGATGCCGTCCCCGCCCGAGGCGAGCTTTTCGACATTCAAAATTCTCCTGTCAGCCATGCTGAAAAAGATAGTATGCCAAGTTCGGCAAATTCCGCAAGTATGCAGGCGAGATCGGTGCTATAGTATAACCATGGATATTTCTATTAGAGCGCTGGGAGCTGCGGGAGAAGTAACGGGTTCTAAACACCTGGTGGAGTTCGAAGGCAAGAGGATTCTCGTAGACTGCGGGGCTTTCCAGGGCCGGAGAGCAGAGTCGGACGCGAAAAACCGAGCCCTTCTGGGCGATGTGGAGCCGAGTTCCGTGGATGCGGTGGTGCTCAGCCATGCCCACTACGATCACTGCGGGCTTTTACCCTACCTGGTAAAAAAAGGCTTTACTGGCTCTATCTTTTCCACCTCGGCCACAAGAGACCTGGCTAATCTCATCATGTTGGATTCCGCCCATATCCAGGCCCGGGACGCTGACTACCTCTCCCGACAGGCGGCTAAAAAAAACGAAAAATTCGACTGGAAACCGCTTTATAACGACCTGGACGTGGTGAAAACCATGGAGCAGTTCGTGACGATCAATTACCGCAGGCCGATCAACGCCTTGGAAGGCGTGCTTATCGAGTTTCTCGATGCTGGGCATATCCTCGGCTCGGCGCTTATTAAAATGACACTTAGGTCAAAAAACGGCGAACAGCGGGTGCTGGGCTTTTCGGGTGACCTAGGGCGAAAGAATAAACCGATAATCCGTGATCCCGAACACCTGCACGGGCTGGATTACCTGGTACTGGAAAGCACCTACGGCAACAAGCTTCACGAGAATACCAGCGATGCGGTAAAAAGGCTGGCGCTAGCAGTCAGGTCCACCGCGGATGCAGGAGGCAAAGTGATCATTCCGGCCTTTGCCGTAGAACGAACCCAGGAGCTGATCTTTAACCTTCATCTGCTCCTGGACCAGGGGAGGATTCCCGACATTCCGATCTGGGTGGATTCGCCCATGGCTGTGGATGCGACAGGCATCTTCCGCATCCATCCCGAATGCTATGACAAAGAAACCCATGATGCGTTTACCACGCATTCAAACAATCCTTTCGGATTCGCGAGTCTGCATTTTTCCCGCAGCGTGGAAGACTCCAAGGCGCTCAACGTCGCGAAGGAGTCCATGATCATCATATCGGCGGACGGGATGTGCGAAGTAGGCAGGATTCAGCATCATCTTATCCACAACATCAGCAAACCCCAGAACACGATCCTTATCGTTGGCTATATGGCCGAAGGAACCCTGGGACGAAGGATCGTGGACGGGGCTAAGGAAGTGAGGATCCATGGGGATTTCTACAAGGTAGCCGCCGATGTAAAAAGCATCGACGCATTCTCGGCCCATGCAGATTGGCAGGAAACCCTGGACTGGCTTTCGGAGACTGAAACTGAAAAGCTTAAGAGCACCATCCTGGTCCACGGCGAGTCAAAGGCTTTACAGGCTATGAAGCTAAGACTTCTGGAAGCCGGCTTGCCATCGGTGGAAATCGCCAGGGCGAACCAACGGTACAGGCTGGAGTAGGGTTAGGGATTAAAAATGGACAGGTATTATGCCGGCATTGATATAGGCGGGCAAAGCCTGAAAGGGATAGTCCTGGACCGGACTGGCAAGCTGCGGATCGAAGCTGTGCGCAAGACCCCAGCTAGGGAGGGCCGGGATGCAGTGCTCAGCAGTATCGCCGATTTGGTTATCGAACTTTCGAGCCTCGGCCCTCTGTCTTCGGTGGGTGTAGGCAGCCCCGGCGGCGTGGACAGAGCGGCTGTGGTCGTGGGTATGGCAGCGAATATTGCCGGCTGGGCTGGCACTGCATTAGGGAAGGCCCTTGCGGAGATGGCCGGCGCCCCCTGTGTGCTGCGCAACGACGCCAACATGGCTGCCTATGCGGAGTGGAGTGCCCGGGCTGCCACTTCCTCAGCCCTGCTTTTTATCGGTCTGGGAACAGGGATAGGCGGGGGATTTGTGGAGGATGGCCGAATCCTGGGCGGCTGTAACGACAGAGCGGTGGAGATAGGCCATTTTATCGTGGAACCGGGAGGAAGATCCTGCGCCTGCGGAGTAGCAGGTTGTGCCGAAGCCTATGCTTCAGGTCCTTCCATAGGGAGAATTGCAGTCGATTTGGCACTGGGCAGGGATGCGGGGCTGGGCAGCCTCGAGCCCGAGGGCATCGACAGGTCCTTTAAAGGCTCCGTGCTGGCAGCCCGCGCGAGAGCCGGGGCGCGCCTGAACGCCTTCGAAGTGTATGCGGCATACACCGAGGGCGATCTTCTGGCCAGGTTCGTCGATGCCGTCGCTCAGGCGGCTCTCGCGCGGGCTGCCGCCGCCGGTCTCGCCCTCCTGGCTCCGGATACCATAGTCTTGGGCGGAGGTGTCATCGAAGGGGCCCCCCATCTTTGTTCAAGCATCCAGGCACTCATCCCGAAACTCGTTTACCGTGATGCATGGAAGGACTGTCGGGTGGAAAAAGCCCGGTTTCTACATAAAGCCGGGCTTTACGGAGCCGCGCTTTACGGAGCTGCCCTGGTGGAAAGCCGCGAAGAGGTGACTTCGCTGGCCGCAAGAGCTTTGGAGCAGTCGTCTGCGGCCCTTCGAAGGTAATTGAATTTAGCGCTGTGGCAGTACAGCTGGATACTTCATGCCTTAGCGAAGCTGCTTAGAGAGTATCGATTTTTTCTATCCGGTCCTCATGCCGGCCGCCTTGGAAACTGGCGTTCATGAATAATTCCAGGAGATCTTCAGGCCTTTCCCTGTACTGAACTCTCCCTCCCAGGGCGATAAAATTGGCATTGTTATGTTCCTTAGCCATGAGGGCGGTAAAACTGTCGTGTATGAGGGCGCAGCGGATGCCTGGGTGCCGATTGGCTGCTATGGAAATGCCTATTCCAGTTCCGCAGAGGAGAATACCGAGGTCAAAGCCTCCCTGCTTGAACACTTTTACTGCAGCCTTGGCCATATCCGGATAATCCACCCTCTCTTCGCTGTCTACTCCGAGATTCTTGACTGTATGACCTTTCTGGGTCAACCAGAGCGCTATGCGTTTTTTGAGTTCAACGGCGCCATGGTCATTGGCTATTACGATATTCATGGTTCCATAATATCCGCGAAATACTTTTTAAGGCAACATTGAAGCAGGAACCCTGGCAGCCAGCGTTATAAAATTCAGGGAGGCTCGCTGTCCATGTGGAAACTCTTGGGACTTTGCCTGTGTCTCTGTGCCTGCATACCTAAACCATCAGGTCTCTTCGCCCCGCTGGGAGATATCCGCCCTCCCTCGGTGCTGGATGCAGGCCAGACCGATAGCCGCAGTTTTTCCATTCTCTTTGATGAAGACGTTTTGCCGGTGAGCTCTAGTTTTTCTTTCTATCCTTCAGGCATATCCGCCATGCCCGATGTTGAGGGCTCTTTGCTAAAGGTCATACTCAGTCCGGAAGCGGAACCAGGCAGGGAATGCAGTCTCTCCGGAGAGGTTAAAGACGCTGCGGGCAACAGCACAAGGTTTCTTTTCGGTTTTGTCGGATTTAATCCCTCGCCTGCCAAGCTTCGGCTTAATGAGGTCCAGCCCTGCAAGAACACTTCGGCGAGCAACTTTCATAGGGATTATATCGAACTGCTGGTTGAGGAAGCCGGCAACCTCGGTGGCCTCCAGCTTCAGTGGGCAAGTACAGTAAAACTGGTTAGTTATTGCTTTCCTTCCTGTGTCGTTCAGGCTGGAGAGCTGATTGTCCTTCACTGTTCACCGGAGGGACTTCCGGAAGAAAAGGACGAATCCGGCGCCGATAGGTCGCTGTCGGGCGGTGTGGATGCAAGCCCTGAAGGCCGGGACTTCTGGGCTGCAGGCGGAGGAATCCCCGATGGTACGGGAGTTATCATCCTGCGCTGCAGGGCAGGCGATCCTGTGGAAGACGGCATGTTTTTCGCCGAGTTGGCAAAAACCGGCGAAGTGGATTCAGAAAAAATCATTGCTCTTGTAGCCGAACTGGCTGCCCAGGGAATCTGGGACTGCTCAACTCCACCACTTTGGGAAGAAGCAGTCCAATGGAAGAGCTCGAGCTCCAAACCGCTTCACCGTCGGAGAGCTGCCCTGGAAGAGAAGAATGGCTGGTATGTTGGCGAGAGTGCATCCCAGAGCCCTGGGAGTCTAGAGCCAAAGTCTTTAATCCCTAAAGGCGGAAAAAAGGCAGCTGTGCCCAAGATTACTGGAAGGGTAAAAAGCCCGTAAGCGTCTGCCCTTAAGCCTTGATAAAATTTTCAATCTCGTGTTTGGGCAGGGCGCCAACCTTCTGTTTGATCATCTGCCCGTCCTTGAAGTAGAGCAGGGTGGGAATGGAGATTATGCCATACTGGGATGCGATATCACCCTCGTCATCGACGTTCACCTTGCCAACCTTGACCTTGCCCTTGTAGGCTTCCGCTACTTGGGCGATGGAGGGGGCTATCATCCTGCAGGGCATGCACCATTCGGCCCAGAAATCGACGAGAACAGGAATGGAGGACTCCAGCACTTCCTTCTGGAAATTCGCTGATGTCAAGGTGACTTCGACGCTCATGACTGCTCCTTAAGAATTATGGTGGACGAGCTGCTTTATGCTTTATCATAGTATAGTCAATGCAGGGGACCAGGGTCAAATACCGAAAGCGGCTGCCCCTCGCCACTGGACGCAGGGCTAAAGCACTGCTTGGGCAGCCGCGCGTATGGAACATTCCTGATAACGTACTACAGCATCTGCCGCACAACTTTCTCCACTTGCGCAAATATGAAAAAAGACTAATACTTTAAATTTGGGAAGTGAATAATCCCATATACTCTAAGGAGCCGAGAATTATGAAGACTTCCGGCAGCAGTTGGACCTTTGCCCGAATCGGTGGGGTCGACCAGGTCGTGATCAAGCGGGGCGAGGATATCGCCAACCTGGCTGATTTGGATCAAAAGCTATGGGCCGCCCTCGCTATGCCCGCCGCTCAGCCGGGGATCAGGGAAAGCCTCGAATACCTGGATGCGGACAAGGACGGAAAGATAAGAGTGCCTGATATTCTCCTCTGCGTGGAAGAGTTCAAGGCAAAACTGAAAAGCCTGGATTGTCTACTCGACGGAAGCGACAAACTTTCGGCGACCCAGATTTCGGATGAGGGGATCAAGGCTACCATCGCCGAGGTGCTCTCCATCAACGGCGGAGCTGCCGGCGATACCAGCGTCGACCTGGCTACCGTGGATAAAGCCATTGCCTCCTTCTCCGCACTGCCTTTTAACGGCGATGGGGTTGTAGTTCCCGGATCGACAAAAGATGAAAAACTGAAAGCCTTCCTGGAGTATATCGTCGCCCAGGGCTACAAGACCGATGATGCCAGCGGAAATCCCGGCGTCAATGCCGCTGCCTTGGACAGGTTTTTAGCCGGCCTGGAGGCCTACAAGTCCTGGTCAGGCGATCTTCCGGCCTTCAAAGAGGCCTTTTCGGATCTGGCAAAAGGCGAAAAAGCCGCAGCGTTCTATAAACAGATAAAAGAACCTGTATCAGAATACTTTAGGCGATGCAGGGTTCTAGCCATGTCCAAATCGCCCGCCGCGATCGCCGCCCTCGAGGCTTCGATGGCCTCGGTGCTCGCCAAGAACCTGCCAGCCGACTCGCCGGAACTCGCCCAGCTTCCGCTGGCGCTTCCTAACAGCCAGGGTCTTCTCTATCTCGATTCTGCCATGCACCCTAATTATGCCACAGCGGTCGCTGGATTCCTGGAACTCATGGGGGCCGATGCGGCCAAGGGAATCAGCCAAGCAAGCTGGGATGAATATGTAGCCCGCATCGAAGCCTATGCAGCATGGCTGGCTAAACAGCCGGCGCCTGAGGTCTGCGCACTGGGCGAAGCGGTCCTTGCCGGTTCGGCCGATCTTGGTCAGGTGGATGCTGTCAGGGCGCTTATCGAAAAAGACCTCGCCAAAGCTGCCGATGCCGAAGCCCTGAAAAACCTTAAAACCCTTCTTTTCATAAAGCGGGATTTTATCGTCATACTCAGGAACTTCGTCAATTTCGACAATTTCTATCTGCGTAAACAGGGAATTTTCCAGTCCGGTAAACTTTTCCTGGACGCCCGGGAGCTGGAATTCTGCATGGACGTAAAAAATCCTGGGGCTCACGGTACCATGGCAGGCCTGGCTTCCATGTACCTCATCTACTGCGACCTTAGCCAGAAAAACGGCAAGAAAAAGTCCATCGTCGCCGGCCTTACTGCCGGAGACGCTGATAATATCTTCGTAGGCAGAAACGGAATCTTCTACGATACCGAGGGTGAAAGCTGGGATGCCGTGATCACTAAGGTAGTCGTCCAGCCCATCAGCATCAGGGAAGCCTTTTTCAGCCCTTACAAGTGGCTGGTAAAGACCTTGGAAGACATGGCGATGAAGCGCGCCGCCTCCGCCGAGGCCGCCAGCATGGGCAAAATGAAGGCGGCGGGGGAAATCGCTGCACAGGCGGGCAAGGCCGATGCTAAGCTCGAACAGGCAGTTCCCAAGAAGATGGATGTGGGTACGGTGGCCGCCATCGGCGTAGCCCTGGGGAGCATCGGCGCCATGGTCACGGGAATTCTCTCCCTCTTTGTGGGCATGGGCGTATGGATGCCCGTCGGCATCGTCGGCATATTGCTGCTGATTTCCGGCCCATCCATGATTCTCGCCTATATGAAGCTGAGAAAGCGCAATATCGGCCCCCTGCTTAACGCCGAGGGCTGGGCTGTCAATTCGAGGCTCAAGATCAATGTACCCTTCGGAGGAAGCTTGAGCCACCTGGCCGCGCTGCCTCCTGGAGCAAACCGCCAATTGGTCGATCCTTTCGCGGAAAAGAAAAAGCCCTGGGGCCTCTATCTGGCCATCGTTTTCGTGGTCGGAGCCTTGGTCGCGGCCTACTTCCTGGGTTGGCTGGGCTTCATCCCTGGCTTGGGAAGGTAGAAAGCCTGAAGATTCGTGGTTGCTCGACCTTTGACATTTGTTGAAAACGCTTATAGGGTGGTTAAACCCTGTGCGAATTCCCCGCTGGAAAGACTACGAGGCTTAGGCCTTCCGGGGCCCTCTGCCTGGAGGCACATGCTGCCTCCCTTTCTTGATGGAGCAGAGCTTTTAGCCCTGCGGCCAAAAGGAGGCGGGGAGAGAGACGCCGCCGTCCTCATCCTTCTTCACCGCACTGAGTGCGGCTTAAGCTTTCCCCTCATCGAAAGAACCGAAGGAATGCGCCACCACCCCGGACAGATTGCCCTGCCCGGCGGCGGCCTGGAGCCTGGCGAGAAGGCGCTCGTCGCAGCTGTTAGGGAAACGCAGGAAGAATTGGGTGTTGCTGTGGCTGCTACAAGCGTACGGCTTTCCCTTAGTCCCATCTTCGCCCACCCTTCGAATTACTGGGTCTACCCCTTTGTGGCCTGCGTAGAATCCCTTAACGACTACAAACTCAACGGCGGTGAAGCCAAATCCTTTTTTGAGGTTCCTCTACCCGCTCTTATGGATTCCTCAAGCCGTTCCACCTTCCCGCTGAATAGAGCTGGCAAAACCTGGGACGTGCCCTGTTTCCGCTTTGACGAAAAAATAGTCTGGGGTCTCACCGCGATGATACTGGCCGAATTCGCCCAACTCGTCGCATCCTAAGGTAAAAAAGCTTCCTTGACGCCCGGGGATTTCCCGCCTAGGATGATTGGGCAATAATGAAACAAAACCGGGTATGGAACGATGTCCTTATTCTCTAATATCATAGCCCCCGTAGTCGCCGGGCTGTTTTTTCTTCTGTACTTCGTGTATTTCATAATCGCCAATCCTTCCCGAGTGAGTTCCTATTGGTATTTCATAGTCTTCCTAGTCTGTATGAGTATCTTTTCTCTCGGACGACCCCTTCAGCTGATCCTCGGTCCCTATCCAGCCCCCCTCATCGTGGTGAATATCAGGGTTTTCCTCCTCTGCGCTGTTATAGCTCCTGTCACTATTCTGGGTTCAGACCTCTTCAACCGTAGGAAAATGGAAGTACGTGCAGTTACTGTCCTATCGATCGGCGTCCTATTAGGGCTCACCTATGTCGTCTTCAACACCCTAGGCACCAAGTCGAGCAAAACGCTTTTCCAGTTCGCAGGCATGACCGCCTTCGACAACCTTACACCCGAACGCAATCCTCCCTTCTATGGCAGGGAGGTGACCATCGCTGTCCAGGTGATCACCGGCGCCCTCATGCTCCTTTCCTCTTCGATCAGATTGGCGCGGCTTAAACTGGACTCGTCCTTCCGCGATCTATTTAAGAGCAAGCATTTCCTCTTTAACGGGGGGGTCTCGATTTTTGCCGTAGCTTTCATAGTCGGATCTTTGACCAAGAAGTGGGAGATCTACTATACCGTCTCTATATTCAGCGCCATCCTCTTCGGCTGGAGCGTCCTCATCGATGTCAGGGAAGTATACCGCAATTACGAAAAGCTTCTTCCCTTTATAAAGGAAGACATCGTTGACAACGTTGCCTTCAGCGAAATCTCCAAGACCAAACTGACAGACATGCTCTCCTGTCTGGGCAAGGTCTGCCCGAACACCATAGTCATGATAAAGCTCGAAGGGGAGGGCGGGGAACCGCTCAAGGAACTGAGCTTGCCTGATGAGGTCATTAAGATCGCCACCGCGCATTTATTGCGGGTTTTCGACGAAGACGCATTTCTTCTCCTTCCTTTCACGAAAGGAAGAATAGGAATCGCTCTCAGACTGCCCTCGGGCGCGGATGCCGGTAAAAGACCGGCCATGTGGGATATCCTCGAAGCTCTTCAGAGTGAGATTAAGCGGAGCCTCGGGCGCAGCGCCGTTGTGGGAATAGGAAGAAGCTACGACAGGGTGGAGGATCTTCGCAAATCCTACCATGAAGCCCTGAACGCCCAGGAATATGCCGAGCATTTTGCGAATACTGGGATTGTCCATGTGGACAACATAAGCGAGCAGGATCCCAGGATCTACGCCTATCCGGTAAAAGAAAAGGAAAAACTTCTTTCCCAGATCAAGGTAGGTGATCCCGAGGCAAGTCGCCGGGCTTTTTCTGATTTCATGGAAAAATTCACTCGGTTTATTGCCGAAAAACCCGAAGCCCTCGGTGTTCGGCTCTACGAACTTTTGGGCTCCATGATCGACGCCGCCATCCTTGGCGGAGGCGACGAAACCAAACTGAACGAGCTTGTAAGCAGCTGCTTTGATGATATAAGCCACGTCAAGGATGCCCAGACCGCCGAGCAGTGGCTTTCGCAGATCGTTGTGGAGATAGCCAATCTGGTGGCCCATGTCTACGAAAAACGCTCCAAATCCCTGGTGCGGAACGCGATCAAGTATATTGATGAAAACTACGCTCAGTCCTTGAGTTACAAGGACGTGGCCAAGGAAGTATTCATCAGCCCTTCCTATTTTTTGAGCCTTTTCAAGCAAGAAACGGGGTTCACCTTCGTCGACCACCTCACGACGGTGCGGATCGACAAGGCAAAGCTTCTTTTAACTACCACAGAGAAAAGTATTGCCGAAATCGCCTACGAGGTGGGCTTCAACAATCCCAACTACTTCAGTAGCACCTTTAAAAACTCAGTGGCATGACGGCCAAGGAATTCCGGGCAAGGATCTGAGCTTAGTAATTCTATGGAGATACTTCGTAAGATATTTGATTGACCGCTGGCATATCCCGTTCAAGGATGGGTACGAGACTTCCATCACCCTATCCATTCCAAGGAGGAGATATGAAACGGATTCGGTCATTTAAAACCCTCGCTGTGCTGGCCATCGCCTTTTTCGCCGTGACTATGGCAAGCGGCCAGGCTGGTAAAATCCCCGTAACCTTCGCCGGCACCGAGGCTGCTACCACCACCCAGAGCAAGATGATGCAGGCCGTCGCCGATGTATTGAACGCCGACGGACGCTTCGATGCCAAGGTTCTGGTTGCCGGAGCTCTCTCGGGCAATACCGACGCCCTGGTGACCCAAGCCAAGCTGGGTATTCCCCTGGTGGTTCCCTCTGACCCCGGCCGCCTGGCCAGTCAGTTTGCCATCCCAGACCTGAATATCCTGATGGCCCCCTATATCCTCACCGATCCCGCAGTGCTAAAAAACCTGCCGGACACCGAGCTTTTCAAGGAGTGGTCCAAGAAGCTCGAAGCTCAGGGCATTGTTTTTGTCGCCAATATGTACAACGGCTTCCGCAATTTCTACACCACAAAGCCTGTAAAGACAGTCAAGGACCTTTCGGGACTCAGGATCCGCGGTTTTGGAAACGACATTGGCAATGCCCTGGCTAAGTATTTCGGCTTTGCCAACATCGCCATTTCCTTCGGAGAAGTATTCCCCGCAATCCAGCAGAAGACTTTGGACGGCACCGAGGTACAGGTATCAGCCGCCGCAGGCGCGGCATTCTGGGATGTGACCAAGTACATAGCCATGACCAAGCACTACATGCTCCAGACTTCCTTTGTCTGCTCCACCAGGCTCCTCAACACGATGCCCCAGGCAGCGAAGGATTTCTTCCTAAAGACCATCCGCGAGAAGGCTTTGGAATACGGCGCAATAGCCGAGAAGGATGAAGCCGGCTATTACGATCAGATGAGGCAGCGCGGCGTGACCATCAACGAAGTCAACATCAAGGAATTCCAGGACGCCATTGCGCCCCTGTATACCAACAACGATCTCAAATTCTCACCCGGACTCAAGGAGAAGCTCTTTAAGCAGCTAGGCATGTAAAAAGAATTGCATAAAGGCCGCGGGAGGGGCTTGGACTCTCCAGGTCCCTCCCGCGGCCCTCCTCTCTGATTTACCCGCATTGGAGTCAATATGAGAAAAATCTACCAATGGTTCTGCAAGGTCGAGGAAATCGTCTGCGGCGTAGGGTTCGGCTTCCTGATTTTCTTTATCTTCATTTCAGCCATCCTGCGCCTTTTCAAGCTTTCCGTGTCCTGGTACATCGATCTGGCCATGCTCTGTCTTGCTTGGACAGCCTTTCTGGGAGCAGATGTCGCATGGCGCCATGGCCAGATAATCGGCGTTGACATTGTGACACGTAAGCTGCCGGCAAAGATCAGATGGGTTGTAGAACTTGTTGTGTTCTTGATAATTGCGGCTACCTTGGTAGTCATGGTTATCTTTGGTATACGACTTGCGTGGACAGAGCGCGTGAGCCGCTATCAATCCATGCCCATACCCCTGGCCTTGGTTACCCTAAGCCTTGTCGTGGCCTCTGCATCCATGTTCTTTTCCACGATCCAGAAGATTCGAAAGCTTATTCTTCAGATGGCGGGCAAAGATAGGATCGCCCCCAGCGAAGGAGGGGCAAGATGACCCTTCTATTAGTCTGTTTCGTGCTATTCATGCTTATGGGAATGCCCATAGCCTTTGTAATTGGAATTGCCGGCTTCGCGTATTTTCTTTCCCAACCCCAACTGCCGTTTGAGATCGCTGTGCAGATGACCGTGCAACAGAGCCAGTCCTTTGCTTTTCTCGCTGTGCCTTTCTTTATTTTCGCCGGGAACCTGATGAACGTGTCAGGCATCACGAGCAGGCTCTTAAGCCTTGCCCGTCTTTTAACCCGCCGCATGTACGGAGGCACAGCCCAGGTGAGCGTCGTTTTAAGCACACTTATGGGAGGCGTATCAGGTTCGGCCACAGCCGATGCTATGATGGAGACGAGGATCCTCGGCCCGGAGATGCAGCGGATCGGCTATAGCAAGGGCTACATCGTCACGGTCAACTGCACCACGGCCTTGATAACAGCAACCATACCGCCCAGCCTAGGCTTCATCATCTTCGGCTTCGTAGGCGAGGTATCCATCGGCCGGCTCTTCGCCGGGGGAATCATACCAGGCATCCTGATGATGTGCTTCCTGATGGCTACCACCTCTATCACTAGCCGCTATCATAAATACGATCCTCCCCGCCCCGATGCACCGAAGCTGAGTCTCGCCGAACTTTTCAAAAACCTCAAGGACTCCATTTGGGCACTTCTCTTCCCCGTGCTCCTGATTGTCGGCATACGGTTCGGCGTGTTCACCCCCTCTGAATCCGGGGCTTTTGCCGTCATCTATGCCATAGTGATAGGCAAATTCGTCTACAAAGAACTAACCTGGGAAAAATTCAAGAACGCCCTGGTAACCAGCTTCAAAGACAACGGGGCTATCATGCTCATCATTGCCTTATCCGGATCATTCCAATGGGCGCTCACCTGGGTACAGCTTCCCGTAGCTTTAAGCAAGCTCATTTTCGGCATAACCTCCAACCCCCAGCTTTTAGTGATCATAATGCTCGTTTTCCTCTTCATCACTGGAATGTTCGTGGACAGCAACGTGAATTTCCTTCTCCTCACGCCCATCTTCCTGCCCATGGTGAAGAGCCTGGGGGTGGATCCGGTGCATTTCGGTGTCCTCATGGCCACAGTGGTAACCCTGGGAGTCATGACGCCTCCCGTGGGAGCCGCGTTGTATTCGGTCTGCGGCATCATGGACTGCAAAGTGGAGGACTATACCAATGCGGCGCTTCCTTTCTTCTTCGCGATTATGCTGGAGCTCTGTCTCCTTGTGTTCTTTCCAGGCTTGGTAACCTGGATTCCAAATATGATATTTGGAAAATTTTAGCAAAACTATCGTATACTACAGCGATGCCATGTGATTAAAGGAGAATAGATCGATGGATGCAGCTTATACCGTGAAGAACCCCGACTATCGCCTTAGCCCCTTTACGGGCATGACCAAGCAGCATTATATACAGTGCGCCAAGTACCTTCTGGAGCGAGCCTTTATCCACGTAAAGGACAAGGACGCTCCCTTCGCCTTTCCCATCGTCCCCGGCAAGACCTATCCCCAGGCTGATTCCCCTCCCTGGCGATTCCGCTCCCACGAGTTCGAGTCCCTGGAGCGGACCCTGACCCTGGCCGCCCCCCTCATGCACGTGGAGCCCGAGGTGGAAATCAGGGGCATCAAGCTCAGGGACTACTATTGCAACCAGCTCTACAGGATGTTCACCCCCGGCAATCCCCAGTCCCTGCCTTTACCTGAGGACATGCCCGACGCCACTTACCAGTTTACCTGCGAATTCGGCGGCCTTTTAAAGACACTTCTCCTGCTGCCCGACGTGATCTGGCCGTATTATACCCAGCGGCAGAAGGACGAGATGGCGGTGTGCATCTCCAAATGGGCGCACCATCGCACCACTCAGAACAACTGGCGCATCTTCAACATGGTAGCCCTGTCCTTCCTTAAAAAGCACGGGTACCAGATCGACGATGAGCTGCTTAAAAGCCATCTTCTGTGGGTGGTTTCCTATCATTCCGGCGAAGGTTGGTACCTAGAGCAAACCTATAACTACTACACGATAAGCCTGTTCATCGTGTACGGCACCATCTGGAACAGAGCCTTCGGCGATGAGCATTACCCCGAGATCGCGGCCACGATAGAACGCTCGGCCTATGAGATGATGAAAACCTATCCCAACTTCTTCGCCCGGGATGGATACATCAACATGTGGGCTCGCTCGATCTGCTACCGCACTTGGATCTCCGGCGGATTTCCCGTCTCCTTCATGCTGAAAGATGGTTCGCCCCTGGACCCGGGCTGGGCCAGGCGCCTCTGCTCTGGCTCAATCCTCCAGTTTGTAACCCGCCAGGATTTCTACTTCAATGACATACCGGCCCTGGGCTTCTACGGCCACAAGGAGTATATGGTCCAAAACTACTCTTGCCCGGGCAGCCCCTTTCTCATGTTCCTGCCCTTTATCTGTCTGGCCTTGCCCGACGATTCGCCTTTCTGGATGGCTACGGAAAACGAGGGCTTCTGGCCGTCGCTCGGGGAAGCTTCGAAGGTCTCGGTGCTGGAAAAGCCAGGCCTGGTGCTGGTGAACCACGGCAAGACGGGAGCTTCCGAGATAGTGCCCGGCAAGACCTACTACGATGATCCCAACTACTCTAAGCTAGCCTACAATACCCATTTCCCCTGGGAGGACCATGATCCCGAGGGTGGCACGGCGATGGAATATGCCTTCCGGAGCCTGGACCCCCGAGACCTGCGAGGCGAGGATATCAACTTCTACCTCACGGGCAAGACCATCAATAACGAAGCCGCGGCTAAAGCCGATTACAGCATCTCTAAAAGCATGGTCTACAACGGCATCCGCGGCGGAGTCCTCTATCGCCAGGCCATCATGCGCCAACCTCCCAACAACGGCGTGGGCTATATCATCGACCTGGCAGAAATCAGCCTCCCCGGCGGAGTCCTGCGGGTGGACAGATCGCGCCTGGCCTTCGAGTATGAACTGACCCTGGGATGCTACGGTTTACCCCACCTGGGTGGGGCGGCGGCGGTGACAGAAACCTTCAGCGACGCTCGCCGTAAGGTTCTTACCGCAGCCATTCCCGGCAGACGTGTCGCCCTCGTGGCATACTCGGGCTGGGACGATCTTTCGGTGCGAGTCCACTCGGGGCGCAATGCCGAGACCGACCAAAGCACCGTCATCTATGCCCACAAGAAGCGCCTGGCCAATAATCCCCCCATGGAGCTCATGATAAGCGTCCTTTTGCATCGTACGGACAACAAGCCCTGGACCGACGAGGAGCTGGATCCCATCAAGTCCATCGAGATCATGGACATCACGCCAAACTACTCGGCCCTGGGCGCCCGCCTCGAGTTGCGAGACGGCAGGAATGTCCTGATCGATTTCGCGGACATCGACGGGGAGCGGCGCTGCTGAGTGTGAGGTTGTCGCGGCTTGTTGCGGGTGTAAAAGCTGTATAGAAAACGATGATGACTAAGGTGGTCACTTCACGGGCTTCGGAGCTACGACTCCGAAGCCCGTTGTTTTTAAAATCAAATAAATTCTTTACACTAAAGATTTACATAAAATATAGTTTTCATAATTAATTACGAAAAATTTGACAAAAACAAAAATATTAGGTATGATGTCAATATCTTATGGAGGACACATGATCGGAGATAGGATCAAGCGGAAGCGGCAAGCTCAAGGGCTGTCGTTGCAGGATCTAGCCGATCGGCTCGAAGTGCTTGGCGTCAAGCTTAGCCGAGCGGCCCTGTCTACCTATGAAATAAATAAATCATCTCCAAATGCCAAGACGCTTTGGGGAATAGCCAAGATTCTCAATACGACGATGGAGTATTTCGTCGCGGAAGGCGATGATGGGATAGTCCTTCAAGGATTTCGAAAAAAGGCCAGCCTTGCGCAAACCAAAGTCGAGCAAATCAAGTCCTACATCTACGACGAGATCGAAAAGAGGATAGAACTTGACGCGATACTTGGGGAAGACAGACCAACAGACTTACCAGTTCAACGGATGGTTTCATCGCTCGATGCGGCGGAGAATGAGGCGATTGAGCTGCGTGCTCAATGGAAGCTCGACGAGCAGCCTATCGCGAGTGTAACGGCACTCCTCGAAACTAAGCACTGGTATGTTCTGTATATCCCTGACGAACAGTATTTCAATGGTATGGCCGGCTATATTGAATCAACACACCAGCCCTTTGTCGTTTCACGGTTGGGGATCGCGACCGATCGCATCAGGCTAAATCTTATCCACGAAGCGGGACATGCTTTCGTTGCCGCTCAGGACGAAAAAACGAGCGAGAAAGCGGCTTTCCGCTTTGCGGCAGCTTTTCTCTATCCTCGCGAGCGCGTATGGGAGGAATTCGGACATAAACGAACTTCCGTCGATATCGAGGAACTTTTGATAGCCAAGGCACGCTACGGCTTGAGTATGCAAGCGATAGTGTACCGATTGCGAGACTTGGAAGTGATAAGCGAATCCCTCTATGTGTCGCTCTGCCGTTATTTCAGCAGCATGGGGTTTCGCGTTGAGGAACCAGAATCGAGCGAGTTGAAATTCGAGGAGTCACCTATGGACTTCAAGCGAAAGGTGCATCGAGCATGGTCAGAAGGGCTCATTTCAACAGCTGACGCGGAGAGGTTTCTACCTGGTTTTCGCGCATCACAAGATTCCGTCACGCGCCTTTCCTCGCTGGAGATCAAACGAATCCTCTCACTTTCGAATGCGGAGCGCGAAAAAGTACTCGAGGCCTCTGCCCAAGCCGCTCTCGAATCATATACGGATCCTGATGTAAACATCGCAGGGGTAGTCGATGACATCATTGAATATTCCTAAAAGAGGCGAGATTTGGATTGTCGACCTCGACCCGACCCGCGGGGCTGAGATAAAGAAGCAGCGGACTGCGGTAGTCATGAGTTGCGATGGCTTGGCTAAGCTTCCTATCCATATCATTGTGCCCATCACTGGATGGCAGCCGAGCTTCGCCTCATCGGTCTGGTTTTATAACATTGTGCCAACAAGCAAGAATGGCCTAAGCAAGGAGTCGGGTGCCGACTCCTTGCAGCTGCGCTCGGTTTCCCGTGAGCGCTTTATCAGAAAAGTTGGAATACTCGATGCCGAGCAACTTGAGGAGATCGCCTATCGTGTGGCTTTGTGCATTGGGCTGAAGCCGGTTTAGTGAAATTGCCTATTGCGCTTCCTCTAACTCATCCACAGACGCTCACTTGCCCGTTCATGAGGAGGGGGAGGAGGAAGTCGCGAAGCTGGGCAAGCTCGAGGGATTCTTTACATGCATTCTTTATTTGGTCATCTATTGGAATAATAAGCCTGTTAAAATTTGCTTTAATTTTCTCGGGTGCTAATTCTATCGATAACCCGAATAGAGAATCTTTATCAATCGAGCCAAACGTGGTCCCATTCCGATTGTGGACATCAAGTTGTTCTTTTTTACTTTTCATTAAGTAAAGCAAATACGAATCATGCTTGGTATTACTATGGAGCGCAGATAGTCCCCTACCAATGCAGCATTTATCAATTGCAATATTTATCATGCCGACAGGTGCGCGAACACTTAATAAAATGTCTCCTGATTGTGCAATTCTAGATGGCTCAGTTGTATATAGTCTTCTTGTTGGGAATCTGAATGTAAAGTCCGTACACCCCTGAAAGAAGATAAGTCCATTCTCATCTACATTTAAACTATTACCGTTAGGCGATTGCCCCATGATGATGGTTGCGATGTTAGCTAGTGTTCCTACATTCCATCCCTCTGGGATTTCTCGCCTCAGTTCCTTGTTCCATTCCATCCTTCCGCCCGAACTACGGTAGGGCTTTCCGTTTTCATCGGGAAAATCGAACTGTGTGAACCAATAGTGATAAAGATCTTGGGCTAATGATTCTAACTCCGAGCAGATTTTATTGTTAAGCTCAATTTTTTCAGACATTGAAAAATATAGATCACCAATTTTCCTTTGCGTATTCATTTTTGGCAAAGGGATTTCTATATTGTGCAAATCATGCGTATTCCGATTAATTCTGCCG
>DFYR01000060.1 GCA_002383375.1 Spirochaetaceae bacterium UBA4077 | reverse complement strand
CACGCGGCGTCGCTCCGTCAGACTTTCGTCCATTGCGGAATATTCTTAGCTGCTGCCTCCCGTAGGAGTCTGGGCCGTATCTCAGTCCCAGTGTGGCCGTACACCCTCTCAGGCCGGCTACCCATCATCGCCTTGGTGGGCTCTTACCTCACCAACTAGCTAATGGGACGCAGACTCATCCTAGGCCGGTGCCGTAGCACCCTTTCTTCCGTACCTTCACAGTACGGACCGTATTCGGTATTACCCACTATTTCTAGTGACTATCCCCATGCCATGGGTAGATCATCCACGTGTTACTCACCAGTCCGCCGCTCTAGGGGGGATTGCTCCCCCTTGCCGCTCAACTTGCATGCTTAAGACACGCCGCCAGCGTTTGTTCTGAGCCAGGATCAAACTCTCCATGATATATTCCTACGGGATTGCTCCCGTTGGATATCATAAAGATGTCTTCGTCATCGACGCTTTCGCGCCAACAACAGGCAGTTCCCTGCCTTACTACCTTGCCTTCAGATTCCTCTCGCGAGTCCTCTTCGTGCCAGGTATTGCGGATTTCACGGCTCGTGAAATCCGCTACGCAATGCGCGAAGCGCATTGCGAGATCCCCTTACCTCTTTCTATCCCTTCCCTAATTACTGTTGAAGATCCCTCGCCCCTCTAAAGGTCCCCCTTTTTCAGAGCGCTCGATGAAGGTATCAAAATCGACATGGTTCTGTCAAGATCGTTTTGATCAAAACGGCGGATTTTTGAAGAATTCAAAGCGTTTTTGCCGCATCAAATCCCTCGCAAATTCTTCCGCGAACCCCTTCGTCAAAAGGCGCGATGAGGAAAGTACCCGGATTTAAAAGCCTTGTCAACTGGGTTGCGAAACTCTACTGTTAGAAAATCGCCTAATTGCAGCACCAAAGGCTAGGCGGTTAATAATGGGCCTTTAAATAGAACTCAACTTTAGGATGCCTCTTCGATATTTCTTGCCGAGCGGCTCTAGAAAGGCCAATAGTTGGAGCCGTCGCCGAACTCTCGATATCCCACTGCCTCCTCGAGGGCTTCCTGGTTGATCTCAACGAGCCCTTTGAGATCGGCAATGGTTCTTGCCAGCTTGAGCACCGAATGACAGGCGCGCATAGAAAAACCTAATTCCTGGGCTTTGATCCTGAACTCCTCCCGCAGCCTGGGCTTGAGAACACAGATTTGCTGGATGAGATCAGGCGTGAGTTTGCTGTTAAACATGCCTCCCCATCTGGAGCTTCGCTGGAGCTGAACAGTGACTGCAGCATCGACCATGGAACAAAGCTGGGCTTGAGTCCAGACTGGCTTATCCACCAAGGCTGAGCCCTCAGGGATTGATAGCGGGATGCGCATATCGATTCTGTCCAAGAGCGGCCCGCCGAGGCGCTTCCAATACCGCTGGATCTCCAAGGGCGAACAGAGACAGGTCTTGGCAGGATTGCCCAGGTTGCCGCAGGGGCAGGAATTTGCCGCCATGATAAGCTGAAAGTCCGCGGGATAGCGGAGGATCATGCCAGCCCGGACGACACTGATAGAGCCTTGTTCCAGCGGCTCACGCAGAGCTTGGAGCACATCCCGCCCAAACTCAGGCGTTTCGTCCAGGAATAGCAGGCCACGGTGAGCCAGGCTTATCTCCCCGGGCCGTGGAGGCCGTCCTCCCCCCACCAGTCCCTCCAGGGAAGCCGAATGATGGGGTGCGCAGAATGGAGGCCTTGCTGCGACTGCTGGATCCCCATAGACCTTGCCCCGCAGAGACCAGAGGGCAGCCACTTCCTGGGCTTGGATCTCCCCCAGATCTGGGAGCAGTGAAGGAAACCGCATGGCCGCCATTGTCTTGCCCGAGCCTGGAGGACCGAACAGAAGCAGGTTGTGCCTGCCCGCTGCAGCCACGACCAGAGCCTGCACCACACCGCTGTTCCCGAAATAATCAGAAAAATCCAAGCCTCGCCCGGGGGTAATAGGAGCTGGGCCGGCGTGGATGCTCTGCCCGGCTGGCAAAGCCAGCCCCGCTCTGCCACAGCCGGTTTTATGATTGCCCAGGGGCTTCCCCTCCCTGAGCGCGATTAATATTGAAGGAAGTTCTGTGATATGGGAAATGCCGTAGAGCCTACCCGACTTCTGCCGTCCGGCTTCGCCCAGATTGCCCTGAGGCACGAGGTAATCCTGGATTCCGCTGGCATGGGCCTTAAGAAGTGCCGGCAGGCTGCCCCGTATGGGAAGGACGTGGCCGTCCAGCGTGAGCTCGCCCACGGCGAGAATGGGTTTCCCACAGTCGGGCAGAATGCCGCAGGCCGAGAGAATTGTAGTGGCGATGGGTAAATCGTAGAGAGAGCCTTCCTTGGGAAGGTCGGCTGGAGAAAGATTGATGAGAACCCGGTCCTGGGGAAAGCTGAAGCCGGAATTTCTGATAGCGGCCCTAACCCGTTCCCTGGATTCCCTGACCGAGGCGGCGGCCAGGCCGACGATATCCACCGCAGGGATGCCCCTGCGCAGGTCCACTTCGATTTTTACCAGGCAGCCCTCAAAACCGAGGGGTTCGTAAGCGAAAACATCCATTTCAGCCCTTCCTCCGGGATTACGCCCGAAAGAAGGGCTTTAGCTTCAATTCAGAAGAAGATCCAGATCAATTTCGCCGCCGGCACAGGGCATGGTGATGCCGAAAGCCTCGAGGACGGCGGGATGAATCTCGCCGAAGATGCCTACCCTTTTACCTGCCAGGAGAAGCTCTGCCTGGCGTCCGGGGATAAAGCGGCAGTCCTGTGCTTCACGCACAGCGTATTCCTTGCCCAGGTAAAACAGCAGGGTGGCTGCGTGGGAGGCCGTCTCGTTATAATCCGCCTGGGCATGGCTGCTCAAGAAACCTGCATACTGCCGTGTGGCAATGCCGTAATTCTCGGCTTCGTCAAAAAGGGCTACCTTGCCGATTTCAAAAATCCGGTGTGGATACGGTGCCTTGGATGATACCGATTCGGTACCCAGCAGCCCGGGCAGCGGGGAATTGCGCAGGTATTCGAAGCTTTCGCTCATGGGATTGCTTATCTTAACCACTGAACCCGGTTCGATGCCCATCTTGTCGATGTATTCTCTGCGCCCACCCAGGTAGTTATAGATCATCTCCTGGTAGCCCATGCCCACAAAGCTGAGCTTGGCTTTGCGAGAGAGCTCCTCCATGGGCGAAAGCCTTCCGATCGTGAAATCGTGGGGTTTCTCGGGCGGAAACTTGTCCATTCCCATACCCATGAGAATATCCTCGATGAGATCGACAGGATGAAGGAAATCATTTCGGTATTCGGCGGGCTTTATAACAATCCGATCGCCTTCGATCCTCGTCCGGGACCCCATGCGCTGCGCCGCCTGTCTGGCTTCTTCCGTGCTCATATCCATACCGAGCAGTTTTTTGGTTTCCTCGATTCCTGCGCTCATCTCGGGCTGGAAATAGCCGGGGAAGACGACCCTGCGGCCGAAGGGCGTGTCGTAAGGGTATTGAACCTCCACGTTCTCGATGTTGAAACCCATGTCGGCCAGGTCGCAGGCCAGGATGGATGCGGTAAGGCTGACCGAGGGATACTCAGTGCCTGTTACTTCGATGAAGAGATCCTGATCCCCCACGAGAACGGCGCCCAGATCGGCGGAGTTGATGATAGGCGGATAGGAGAGAACCCTGTCCTTGTCGTCCAAGAGCAGTGGGTGGACTGCCTCGTCCTGGAGGATAAAGCCGTATTCCTTTCCCTTGGGATGCTCGGCGAGGATCTGCCGCAGCGTCATGTTCCTAGTCTCCTGCAGAGGTACAAAGGATTCCTTGTCCGGATCGGCGCCCCTGAAATGCACAGGCCAGGCAATGATCGAAGGCCGGTAGAGCCCTATGGACACGCTGCGGCGCTTGCGGCCGTAGTTCCAGGTGAGCTTTTCCTGAGTTTGGATAAAATCCTTGAGCATGGCGTCGCTGATCGCCGGACCACGGGCTACAAAGCCGGCAAGGTAAGGTCTCACCTTCCTTACGCTCTCGTCGACGATAACCGTATACGTGGTTTTACGGGATTCTCCCAGGGGAACAAAGAAGGGATAGGAGGGGACTTCTCCAGTTTCCCGCACCCTGAGCTGACGGGCCAGACCGGCAGTGGACCATAGGTCGGGTCTGTTGGTGTCGTTCAGTTCAATCTTAATAGTGCGTTCGTCTATGTCGGTAGAGCTATCATCCCAGGCGTCCAGTTCGGCTTTCGCGTTGGGGAGAATCGCCTCCAGGGAAGCGGCATCCATCTTTTTGCCGAGAAGCTTGAAAAACAGTGATTCGTTGACTTCTATCTTAGGCATCGTAGCGCTCCATCATTTAGGCTATTGTAGGGCTCTGCGCAGGCGGACACTTTCAAGGTCTGGGCTGAAGAGTTCGCGCAGGTCGTTTAAGCCCAAGGCCATGAGGGCCATGCGGTCTATACCCAAGCCCCAAGCCAGAACAGGGACATCGATGCCCAGAGACTTGGTTACTTCGGGACGGAATATGCCCGAGCCGCCCAGTTCGAACCAGCCCAGGACGGGGTGTTTTATATGCACTTCCACCGACGGCTCGGTGAAGGGAAAGTAGCCGGGAACGTATTTGACTTCCTTGGCACCCGCCACCTCCACAGCGAACATCTCCAAAAATCCCAAAAGAGTTCGTAGGTTCACGTCCTCACCCAGGACGATACCCTCGGTCTGATAAAAGTCGGAAAGGTGGGTCGCATCGACCTTGTCGTAGCGGAAACAGCGGACAATGCCGAAATACTTGCCCGGGACCTTGGCCGTGGGCAGCTGCCTGGCCGAGAGCACCGTGCCCTGGCTGCGCAGGATAAGGCGGCGGGTGAAGTCCCTGTCAAAGTGGTAGTTCCAACCCCGGGAGCCAGTGTCGCCGCCGTTTTCGTGAGCCGCCGCAACCTTGGAAAGATGAGGTTCTTCGATAAATTTCGCCATCGAGGGTTTTTCGATGCTGTAGACATCGTGGATATCCCGGGCGGAATGGAACTGCGGCATAAAAAGAGCGTCGGAATTCCAGAACTCGGTCTCTACCATGTTGCCGTCGAATTCCTCGAATCCTAGGGAAACGAGCTTGTCCTTGACACTCTCGAGAAATTCAACATAGGGATTTTTCCTGCCCGGTATGGTGCGGGCGGGCGTCACCCCGATGTTATAAGGCCGAAAGCTTCCTTTTTTCCAGGCCCCGCTTTCGAGCATGGCCGGCGTCAGCGCGCCTAACTCCTCGCCGGTGACACCCAGGGATTTAAGTATCTGCCGCTGCTCGGCTGTGGCTTGACTCAGCCTGTATACAACCCGCTCACGCTCTGCCACGCGGAAGGGAGCATCCTGAGCCCCGCGCTTTTTCGCCACCGACTTGACCAGCTCAAGGGATTCTGCGTCGAGACAAGCCTCTTCGAGGATGCCGTCTGCGGCCAGTGCCCGGGCGATCAGCGCTCCGAGTTTTTCCATCCGTTCGGGAAAGACTGCACCGGGGAGCAAAGAGGCTTTTTTCTCCTCGTTCATCCCCAAGGCTCCTTCCTTGGAAAGTATGCCGAAGGCCGAACCCACTGTCTTCTGATCCAAACCCAGCTCTTGGGCCAGCTCAGGCAGCCGCGCGGCGCCCTTCTTGCTGATAAAGTTGAATATCCTGCGTTCTGGGATTCCCTTATCCGCGTACTCGCGACCTAAGGCGGTCAGCTCGAAAAAAAGGCTCTGAGTCCTGCCCTGCTCTTCGATAAGGCCTTTGGCCAGAAGCCAGGAAAAGGTCTGATTTTCCTGGCCTTCCCTGAAGTGCAGCTGGCTACGCAGGATTTCACCGTCGATTTCGCTTCCCGGTTCGTAGGCGAGAAGGATGCGGACTTCCAGGGGATGAAGAGTTTTAGCGACGCTTATGGCATCCATGTGACAGGCTCCATGGTTTTCGGATGAGGGCGCGTTGGAACGTTCATAGTCCAGCCTTGTTCCGCAAGGAACGAATGCGCCTATTAGCGAGGAGTATTGCCCAAAACAGGCGATATCGTCAATCGAGGCGCTCCGGCCAGGGCTTGCTTGCCTATTTTT
Source organism: Spirochaetaceae bacterium UBA4077 (assembly GCA_002383375.1). Classification (GTDB taxonomy): domain Bacteria; phylum Spirochaetota; class Spirochaetia; order Treponematales; family Rectinemataceae; genus UBA2256. Next base: position 29,560 of record DFYR01000060.1, on the reverse strand, counting down.
GGACACCCGGCTTGAGCAGGGCTGCCTTGCTGCTCCTACCGTCCATCAACACGTCCACCGAAGCATCCAACCTCGTCCAGCAGCAGTGAGCGGTTCGACGGGCACAAGGCATGGACTTCAGCCAGTCCCAGTCCACAAATCCCTCATCGGTCTCGGCTACCTTGAGGTACCCGATGTTCATACTAGTGACGTTATGGAAAAAATGAGAGCCTAAAGAGGATTCCACCACGAAATCTTCGAGATCCGCCTCGACGATAACCCTGGAGCAAGAAATCTGGGTGAAGGTCACCGGAATGCCGAGCCAGCGATCCCTGGTCCCCCAGCGGCCGGGCCCGATGAGTATGTAGTGCCTTCCCTCGCTGCGCAGAAGGTTGTTGAGCTCCTCGATTTCGCCGGCCATCTCCACTGTCTTGGTACGGTCGAAGCGCTCAGGATCTACCCAGAGGATGTCCCTGATATCCTCGAAACGGCCGTTACCCATAGCCTTTTTCGAGTATATAAAGCAAGCCTGCCGGTCCAGGGATTCCATGTCCACGTCGATCCTGTCCTGCTGGTTGATCAGGGGTTTGAGCTGCAGGATGTAAAGCGCTGGATTTCCCGAAACCTCATCCAGGTTGAGCGCGTACTCTATCTCCACCGGTGTGCCCATCGAGCGGGCTCCCACGTCTAGGATCATGGAGATTGCTTCGGCGAACGGCAGGGCATCGTGCTTTAAAATGTTGGCCAGATCCACGATCTTCGTACCCTTTCCGCTGTCACCGGGGACAAAACGCAGATCCTGAGCGTCCCAGGTAGATACTAGGTAAGGAAATTTTTTGTCCTTGGAGGCTTCCTGGAGCGGCAGCTCGGCCAGGCTAGCCATCTCCCCCGCGAGAAGCTCAGGTGTGCTGCGCCTAAGATCGAGGGCATGGAAGCTTCGCTGGGTGTTATCCAGAGACTGGTCTGCCGGAACCAAATCGAGTTTTGGATACCTGGGACTGAAGCGGTATGCAGCCCCTCCCCCCACGACCCAGGTTCCCAGCCCCAGAGCCGAGACGCAGAGCCCGTCCTCAGGCTTGCTGTATGAAATAGGATAATAGTTATAGGACTGCGCCACACCCGAAACATGGGGATAGTAATAGTCCCCATGGACCGAGCCCACCAACTCCTGTATCACCACCGCCATACGCTCTTCTTCCAGGTTGTAGCCGGTCATTTCGAAGTACGAACGGGCCTCGGCGGAGAAAAGGCTGGCGAAAATCAACCTGACGGCGTCGCAGAGCTGGTTGAGCCGTACTTCCGAATCGGAATTATTGTTGGGGATTATATAGGTGTCGTAGATACCCGAAAACGGCACCATGAGCATGTCCTCGAAGAGACCCGAAGAACGCACCGCCAGGGGCTTTGTAGTAGCGGCCAGAAAATGCTTCAGCTTCGCCACAAGGGAACGGGAAAGCGGGATGGTGACAAAACTCCTCCTCAGCTCATCGGTCTGGGGACCGTAAAAAGAGGAAGCCCACAGGTCGTTGCTCTCCAGGAACACCTCGAATTCGTCGATGCCGATAAAGGCCGTGCGGGGAATCTTGATGTCGATGCCCTTGATGTAGCGCGAGAATTCAAGATTTTCAAGCAGCGAGCGGATAAAGATGATTCCCCTACCCTTTCCGCCCACCGAACCGTCCACCAGCCGGCTGACGTAGTTTTCCTCTTGCATCATGGATTCATCGAAATTCGGGAGGATGCCCCGGGATTTTTCCTTGCGCACGTTGTCCAGGATTTTCACGATAAAATCGCGCATCGCCTGAAGGCTGGGAAAATCGCTGATTCTGTAAGGACGAAGCACCTTAGCCATGAGGATTTCGCCGCGGGCCATGAGCCATGCAGAAAAATGGTTCCGCTCGGCGTGATAGGCCAGGCTCTCCGGGGGGAGAACGTGAAGGATATCGATAAACTCCTTCATGTTGCGTGCTCTATTCAGCTCCGTGCCGTCAGGCATGCGGAAACGGAACGAGCCGAACCCAAGGTTCTCCTGGAGGAAAGTAGCCAGCTCCATCTCCAGGGATTCGGAATTCTTGTCCGCGAAGGAAGCGCCCATGGAGTAGGCCTTCTGTCTGATCCCCGGTTCGCTGGACTGCACGAGAATGGAAAGGTCGGGAATCTTTGTCTTTGCCATGGAAAGAAAATCAAAGCCAGCTTCATCATCGTGAATCCCTTGCCGGGGAAAACGGAGATCCGTGATGACAGCCAGCAGGTTGCTCTCGTAGGTGTTGAAGATTTCCTGAGCTTCTTCATAGCTTGACGCCAGTAGAATTTTCGGCCTGGCCCTGATGGACAGCAGCTTGTAGGTTTCGGTGACCTTTTCTTCTTCGATCAGGGTCTGGGTTTGCTTGAGCACGACCTTGTACAGGACTGGAAGGAAACGGGAATAGAACCGCACCGAATCCTCAATCAGCAGGATCACCCGTACCCTTCCCACCAGGGTGTCGGCCTGCACGTTTCTCAAATCCTCCACGTACTTGATCATTCCCACAAAGAGCTTGGAATAACCGTTCCACACGAAAACCCTGTCGATCGCCGCCAGATTCGGCGAATCCGTATCCAGTTTTTCGAGGCTGGAATTGTTGGTCGCCATGAGAAGGATAGGTATGTCTGGCCACACCTGCTTCATTAAATTGGCCAGGCGCAGGGGAAGGTCGAAATCGATGCCCGCCATGAGAATGACCAGGTCGAAACCTCCGCTCCTGAAAAGATCCATAGCCGATTCCTCTGTATAGGCGCAGGTTATCCTGGGAATTGTATTGAGATTGAGCTTGAAGTACTCGCCATAGATCTGCTCGGTTAGTATGCCGTCAGATTCCACCACGAAGGAGTCGTAGAGGCTGCCCACAAGCAGAACTTCCCGCACCCGAAATCGCATGAGGTCATGGTAGATATTGCGTTCTCTCCGCTGCCTGTCATAGGCGCTGACTAGTTCGTTAAAATACATAGGGCTATGATAAACTAGAGAAAATGCAAACGGAAGCCGAAGTATTGTGGTACAGAAATATATTACTATTGTAAAATTAAGCCTTTCCTTGACCTGAGCTTCCGGAAGTTATATCATCGCCCCTATTATTGCCAGGAAAATGACAAACCACTCTTATAGGGCGGCGAGTCATCAGAGAGAGAAATCAATGAAAAACCTGAAGCTCGCGGCGGCCAGACCGGATTTCAGCCGCAGCATCATTGACGTAAGCGGAGTAAAGCTCGGCGGGGAATTTGTCGTCATAGCCGGACCATGCTCGGTGGAGTCGGAGGAACAGACGGTCAAAACCGCCATCGCGGCAAAAAAGGCGGGCGCTACAATGCTCAGGGGCGGCGCCTTCAAGCCAAGAACTTCCCCTTACGCCTTCCAGGGCTTGGGACTCAAGGGGCTTAAAATTCTGGACAAGGCCCGAAAAGAAACCGGCCTGCCTATTGTCACCGAAGTGGTCGATACCAGGGATGTCTCCTGGGTTGGAGAATACGCCGATGTCCTTCAGATCGGCGCCAGAAACATGCAGAACTTTTCCCTCCTCCGGGAGGTTGGCAAGTCGGGAAAACCCATCCTGCTCAAGCGCGGAATGTATTCCACCTTGGAAGAATGGCTGAACTGCGCCGAGTACATCCTGGCCGAAGGCAATCCCAACGTCATACTCTGCGAGCGGGGAATCCGCACCTTCGAGACCTATACCCGGAACACCCTCGATCTCTCCATGATCCCTGCGGTGCGCAGGGAAAGCCATCTGCCCATCTTTATCGACCCGAGTCACGGCACGGGCATTTTAAGCATGATTGAGCCCATGAGCCTGGCTGCCCTGGTGGCAGGGGCAGATGGTCTGGAAATCGAAGTACATATCGATCCTTCCTGCGCCCTGAGCGACAAGGACCAGCAGCTCTCGGTACCCCAGTTCGAGCGGCTCATGAAAAAGCTCGAGGCGACCAGAGCATTTATGCTGGAACTCGATAGCAGGATTGATTCTGAAGAGAAGGGTTCAGCGCATGGAAACGCTGGATGCCAACCAGGCGATGCAGCCGGCAACAACACAGCCATAGGCCAGCAGGGCAGCGCAAGCAGCGACCAGTCCCGGATCAATCCAGAGGCAGGACATTTTAAGGACTCGGTGGATTGATGGAATCGGATCCTCGGGTACCAAGCAGCGACAGCCGGCTTTTCTGCCGGCTTGCCGATATCGCAGGGCAGCTAGACCCGGCTAAGACCCTGCTGGTGAGCGACGCGAGAATCCATGCTCTCTACGGCAACCATTTTCCCGGACTACCCTACGCCCTTATACCGGAAGGCGAAGCGGCAAAAAGCATGGACGCCCTGGCTGCCCTTTTAGACAGTTTTATCCGGCACAAGGTGGATCGCTCTTGGTCGGTCCTCGCTCTGGGCGGCGGCTCGATCAGCGATACCGCAGGCTTTGCCGCTCATATTTGGATGCGGGGCATCGGATTCTGCGCAGCCCCTACTACCCTCCTAGCCCTGTGCGACGCTGCCCTGGGCGGCAAGAACAGTCTGGACTTTGGCGGTTACAAGAACGTGATCGGTTCCTTCCATTTTCCCCAGCGGCTTTTTTGCGACGTTGAAACCTTAAGGAGCCTGGAGCCCGTGCAGTTCGCCTCGGGCATGGCCGAGGCGATTAAGCACGGGATTCTCGACGGTGAAGATCACTTCGCTTTTCTGGAAGACTACGCGCGGCGCTATGGAGGCGAAAAAGGCCTGGATTACAGCAACTGCCCCGCCGAGGCGCTGGAGCGCATTGTCTTTCTGTCTCAACAGGTCAAGCTGGGCATTGTGGCTCAGGATCCAAGGGAGTCGGATACACGCAGGCTACTAAACCTCGGACACAGCTTCGGCCATGCCCTGGAATTGGCCGGTGGCATGCCCCACGGCTATGCTGTTTCCCTGGGCATCGCCCTTGCTTCAAGCTATGCCCGCAGCAAGGGCAGGATGAGCGAATCGGATTTACAGCGAATACTCAGGCTCCTCGCCCGCTGCGGCCTGCCGGTCAGCCTTGCGGCGGTCGATTCGGACGGATCATTGAGAATGAAAGCCGCCGAGCTTCTATTCATGGATAAAAAACGTGTGGGAGATCTGGTGCATTTTATTCTGCCCGAAAGGATAGGAACGGTTAAAATCGAAAAAATCCCGGTGGAGGAGCTTCTCTCCTTTCTGTTAAAGGATGGCGCATGAACAGTTTTGGTAGACTCTTCAGGGTGGAGCTTTTCGGCGAATCCCACGGACCTGCGGTGGGAGCGATCATCGATGGCTGTCCGCCGGGATTGTCCCTCTCGGCCGAGGATTTCGAAGCCGACATGGCCAGAAGAAGGGCGGGAGCCGCGGGCACAACCCCCCGCAGGGAATCCGATCAGGTGTGCATACTTTCGGGTATCCAGGGGGGATTCAGTACAGGCTCTCCTATCTGCATCAGCATTCCCAACAAGGACACCCGTTCTTCGGACTACGACCAGTTCCGCGCAATCCCCCGGCCAGGCCACGCTGATTTTACCAGCATGAAAAAATACTCTGGCTTTTCTGACCCCCGGGGTTCGGGGCATTTTTCCGGACGAGTCACAGCGGGCCTGGTGGCCGCAGGAGTAATCGCTAAAAAAATACTTTCCTTCGCCGAATTCAGCACCCTAGTGCGCTCGGGCCGCAAGGGTGAGTCGCTGGACGAACTGGTGGCCGAGGCGGTGGCCAGAGGTGATTCGGTTGGGGCTGTTGTGGAAGTCGTGGTGCGGGGACTGCCGGTAGGACTCGGGGAGCCCTTCTTCGACGCCTGCGAAAGCGTCCTTGCCCATATACTGTTCGCCGTGCCTGCGGTGCGCGCCCTCGAGTTCGGGGACGGATTCGCCGCAGCGGGCATGTTCGGCTCTGAACACAACGATCCTATCATCGATGCTTCGGGCAAGACCAGCAAGAACGGCGCTGGCGGCATCAATGGCGGCATAAGTAACGGCAATGACTTGGTGCTGAGAGTGGCTGTCAAACCTGCATCCTCCATCGCCCGGGCGCAGCGAAGCTACGATTTTTCCAGGAACACGATGACTGAACTTATTATAGAAGGGCGCCATGACGCCTGCATCGCCCTGCGAAGCGCCGTAGTCATCGAGGCTGCAACGGCTATCGGCCTTGCCGATCTCTACCTCATCGATCGCGGCCTGTATCTACGCGACACCGAAAATCCATGGAGGAAAGCATGACCCTTGAGGACCTACGGCTAGATATCGACAAGATCGATATGAAAATCACAGCGCTGCTCAATCAGCGCATGGAAAAGGCCCTGCTGACCAAGAAGTTGAAGAAAAATATCGAAGATACTGGCCGAGAAATGCTTGTGTTGGACAAGATACGGCGCTCGAGCCACTGCCTTCTTGAACCCGATTTCGCCGAAGGACTGTATAAAACCATTATCAGCGAAACCAAGCGGATTCAGACCACCGATCAACGAACAATCGGCTTCCAGGGCGAGCACGGCGCCTACAGCGAAGTCGCAGCCCGCGCCCTCTATCCCAGCGGAGCCATGATCCCCTGTCGGGAGTTTACCGATGTATTCGACATGATCGAAGAGAGATTGGTCGACTGTGGCATTGTTCCCGTTGAGAACACCCTGGGCGGTCTGGTAGGTCCTGTAAATTCCATTCTCATCTATACCCATCACAAGATTATCGCAGCGATCGACATGCCGGTACGGCACTGCCTGCTCTGCGCCCCTGGAGCCGATCATCGCGAGCTCAGGCAGGTCTGGTCCCATACCCAAGCCCTTTCCCAGTGCAGGAACTTCATAGCCCGTAATCGCCTTGAACCACTGCCGCACTACGATACCGCAGGCTCCGCCCGAGATCTTGCAGAGCTCAGGCCTAAAGGCGTCGCCGCCATAGCCAGTAAGCTCTGCTCCGATCTGTATGGTCTCGAAATCATAAAAGAAGATATTCAGGATTCTGAGCACAATAGAACACGCTTCTTCGTACTCTCCATGGATGAAGGCGACCAGGATGGAGACCGCTGCTCGGCTGTCTTCACCGCCGGGGACAAGGCCGGTTCCCTCTTCGCCGTGCTCAGTGTTTTCGCCAAGGCAGCGATCAACCTCACCAGAATCGAATCGGTGCCCGACAAGCCCGGAACCTATGCGATTTTCATCGATTTTGAAGGCTCTATCCAAGACCCCAAGGTGGAAAGGGCGGTCAAGGCTGTCTCCACCATGGCAGAGGATTTTAGAATACTTGGCTGTTACAGGGAAACGAGGATAGCGTGATGAAAATTTTTATACTCGGCACTGGCAAGATGGGAGCATGGCTCACCGAAGAGCTTTGCTGGAATCACGAAGTCTGGGTCCACGATTCCGATCCGCTCAAGATGAAATACTTCATGCAAGTGCACCGGATTCTCGACCTGGCTGAGCTGGATGAGGTAAAGCCCCAGCTCTTCATCAACTCGGTGGCCTTGGGCAACACCACCAAAGCCTTTGACGCAGTCCTCCCTCATATTCCCGAGACCTGCATCCTGGCCGATATTGCATCGGTAAAAAATGGACTTCAGGACTACTACACCGCCCTGGGCAGGCCTTTTGTCTCCAGTCACCCCATGTTCGGCCCTACCCTGGCGAACATCAGAGATCTAAAGGACGAGAGCGCGATCATCATTTCCGAATCCTGCGAAGCGGGAAAGGCTTTTTTCAGGGAGCTCTACAGCAAGCTTTCCATCAAGATCTTTGAATACAGCTTCGAGGAGCACGACAAGACCGTCGCCTATTCCCTGGCCACTCCCTTCGCTTCCTCCATGGTTTTCGCTGCCTGCATGCGGAAACAAGAAGCCCCGGGAACAAACTTCAAACGGCACATGGCCTCGGCAAAGGGCCTTCTGGCAGAGGACGACAGGCTTCTCACCGAAATAATGTTCAACCAGTACACAATCCGGCAGCTGGAGCTCATCAATTCGAAGCTAAGTTATCTCACCCACATAATCAGGCAGCGGGATTACGAGGAGATGAAAAAGTTCTTGGATACCCTGAGGCAGAACATTGCCGATTAAGACCTCGACCGCATCATCCTAGCCCTTCTCGCATGAACGAGCAGAAGCTCAAGCCTGAAGCGAATCCATATCCTCAAAAAAATCCGGCCAGGACTTGGCCACACATTCAGCTCCATCGATGAACACCGGGTTTTTAGCTGCCAAAGCTGCGACCGCCGCGGCCATGGCGATGCGGTGATCGCCCCAGGCTTCAACCGTGCCTCCTAAAGGATCGCCGCCGTGGATACGGAGACTGTCATTCTGGATTTCCGACTCGATCCCGAGGCTTCTTAGCATCGCCATAAGACTGGCCGCCCTGTCGCTTTCTTTACCCCTGAGGCGGCTAAGGCCTTTAATTTCGCTGATGCCCGGGCAGGCCGAAGCCAGGGCCGCCAAGGGTGGAAAGAGATCAGGACAGTTGGTGGCGTTGAAGCTAAAGGGATGGAGCGCAGTCCTGCCTATCCTGAGCCCTCCATGATCGAATTCGAAAAAAGCCCCTGCCGCCGATACCGCATCCAGCACTGCCTTGTCAGGCTGCTGCGAGTCCCTATTCAATCCACGAATCAGCAATCCCTCCTTGGAGGAAGCCAGGGTTGCGGCGACAACCAGGAAAGCAGCCGAGCTCCAGTCCCCCTCAACCTCGTACTCCACGACTTTATAGCGCTGCCTTCCGGCTATTCTGAAGCGGCTATAGTCATCGTCCCGTTCGATCCTAACACCGAAAGTCTTGGCAGATGCAATCGTAAGATCGAGATAACCGCGACTCACCGTACCCTGAGCGAGGATCTCCGAATCCTCCTGGGCAAGGGGAAGGGCGAGAAGAAGTCCGGTCAGCAATTGAGAACTTCCACCTGCATCCATTGTCAGCGCTCCGCCGCGCATTGGGCCTCGGATCGCGACAGGAGCCTTACCTCCAGTCGTCCTGCAGTCAGCCCCGAGGTTCCTCAGGGGCTTTTCGATCATTGCCATGGGCCTGGCCGAAAGCGAACCTGAAGCCAAGAGCCTCGTATTCACAGGCAGGAGGGCTGCGATTGGGCTGAACATGCGCATGCAGAGCCCCGATTCGCCGCAGTCCAAGTCTATAGGAATTCCGTTCTTCCCATCAAATCTACCCGAGAACTCTCCGGCGAACTCATTGAACAAGGGAGAGCCCCGTATGGATATCCATTCACTTTGTCGGTCCACAACCGCCCCTAAGCTCCGGGCTACCCCAAGAGCCGATAAGGCATCGGCGCAGAGCGAGCTCGCCCGAATGCAACTTTGGCCTTCGGCCAGGACAGCGCAGGCGATCGCACGTTGAGTAAGACTTTTAGAGGGCGGAGCCTTTATAGTTCCTGATAGAGTCACTTTTTCTCGAACTACCGTCATGCCTGGCTGATTCTCCTTCTACGTACAAGCGTTTATACCACAGATAGGGGGCAGCGGTCAGCATAAGGACGTTTTCTTGAATCAATGTTCTATAGATTGAAGAAGGGGCTGTGCAAATAAAAGGGCCGGCCGCGCGATGTGCGGCCGGCCCGATCACTTTGTAAACTCGCTTTTCCGCCAGCTCTCTTACACAAGCCCCTGGGCCAGCATGGCGTCGGCGACCTTCTTGAAACCGGCGATGTTCGCGCCCACGACATAGTTGCCCTCAAAGCCATACTGCGAAGCGGTCTCTACACAGGCCTTGTGGATGACGCGCATGATGCCGTGGAGTTTTTCGTCCACTTCCTCGGCGGTCCAGGACATGCGCATCGAGTTCTGGCTCATCTCCAGGCCGCTGGTCGCCACGCCGCCTGCGTTGGCAGCCTTGCCCGGCGCAAAGGGAATGCCCTTTTCGATAAAGAGCTTCCAGGCCTCGGGAGTGCAGCCCATGTTGCTCACTTCCACCACGGTGGAAACACCGTTCGCTATGAGCGTCTTGGCATCTTCGCCATTGAGCTCGTTCTGGATGGCGCAGGGCATGGCAATATCGACCTTCTGTACCCAGGGCTTCTTGCCGGCGAAGAACTGGGCCTTGGGGAATTTGCGCACATAGGTTTCGACCTTGTTCCGGTCGATCACCAGCATCTCCTTGAGATAGTCCCACTTTTCTTCCGTGCCGATGCCGTCGGGATCATAGACATAGCCGTCGGGACCTGAGATGGTGACAACTTTCGCTCCCAGCTGACTGCCCTTGATGCAGGCGCCCCAGGCTACGTTGCCGAAGCCCGAGACGGCAATAGTCTTGCCTTCCAGACTTCTTTTCTGCACCTTCATCATCTCGTTGGCGAAATACATGGCACCGTATCCCGTAGCTTCAGGCCTGACGAGGGAGCCACCGAAGCTCAAGCCCTTGCCGGTGAAGACGCCGGTGAACTCGTTTGCCAGACGCTTGTACTGCCCGAACATGTAGCCGACTTCCCTGCCCCCGACGCCAATATCGCCGGCGGGAACGTCCACGTCCGCGCCTACATGGCGGTAGAGCTCGCACATGAAGCTCTGGCAGAAGCGCATGATCTCGTTGTCGCTCTTGCCGTTGGGATCGAAGTCCGATCCGCCTTTGCCGCCACCCATGGGAAGCCCGGTCAGGCTGTTCTTGAAGGTCTGCTCGAAGCCGAGGAACTTCAGGGTCGAAAGCGTGACCTTGGGGTGGAAACGGATTCCACCCTTGTAGGGGCCGATAGCCGAATTGAACTGAATCCTATACCCTCGATTCACGTGGTACTCACCCTTGTCGTCAACCCAAGGCACCCTGAAAATAATGCTGCGCTCGGGCTCGACTATCCTCTCCAGTATCTTTTGAGCCTTGTATTTAGGCTCTGCTTCGATTACCGGAGCGATGGACTCGAGCACTTCCTCGGCGGCCTGCAGAAACTCGCTCTCCCAGGGATAGCGGGCCTTGAGATCGTCGAGCACTTGCTTAATGTAGGAATTCATTCAACCCTCCTTGAAGGTTATTAGAGAGGTAGTGCGATTATGCGTTTGCTGTATCGACTTTATTTATTCTATACCGACTTATCGAAACGGGCAAGTCTTATTATATAATGAAACGCTGTTTTAAATATAGAAATAAAAGGTATTTATATACAGAGCCGTAATCGAGCAGCCGCATTCAGTCGGCTTCTTCGACGGGCTGTTCCAGCTTTCGCTCTATTTCGACGCTGAGAATTCGGTGAGCTTCCATCTCCTTGACTGTAAATACCGCATCCTCGGTGTCGATGCTTTCATTTACCTCCGGAATCCGTCCGAAGAGATCGAAAACAAAGCCCGCGAGGCTGTCGAACTCTTCCACCGGAAGCTTGAGATTGAGTTTTTCAACGACCTCGTCCAGATGAACCCTGGCGTCGCAGCGCCAGGACCGGGGACCGGTCTGAACGATATCCTCGGCCTCGTTGTCGTATTCATCCTGAATCTCCCCGACGATTTCCTCGATGATGTCCTCCATGCACACGATGCCCGAAGTAGCCCCGTATTCATCCAGAACCACTGCGATATGGACCCTTCGGCGCTTAAATTCCCGTAAAAGGCTGTCGATCTTTTTGGTCTCCGGAACGAAAAAAGGCTTGCGGGCAAGTTTGGCGACCGCCGTGGTTTGGCCGCTGATCAACGAAGCCAGGACATCCTTGGCATAGAGCACCCCCACCACATCGTCAATGGAATCCCGGTAAACGGGAATCCGTGAGTGGCCGGAATCGATGAGAGTCCGAAAAGCCTCTTCCCGTGTGGCATCCTCGGGAATAAAAACCGTATCGGTCCTGGGAACCATCACTTCCTTGACCGTCGTCTGAGAAAGATGCTCGATACCTTCAATCATTTCCTCGCGTTCGAGGGCTTCCGGCGCTCCCGACTGGCTGCTTTCAGCCTTGCGTTTTCCGAATAGTCCTAAAAAGGGGCTCACAGTATATGCTCTCCCTGCAGCGCGGCCAGAATGCGCTCCTGTTCCACCAGCATGGGCTGGGATTCATCGTTGTTTTCATGATCTTTGCCGCTCAAGTGAAGTATTCCATGCACTAAAAGCCGTTTCAATTCCTCGTCGGGGCTGACGCCGAATTCCGCCGCGTTCCGCTCCATGAACGGAACCGAGATGACCACATCGCCGGCGATATAGCGTTCGTTGCCCTCTTCCTCTTGGCGCTCTCCCATGATGAAAGAAAGAACGTCGGTTGGCTCGTCCTTGTCCCTGTATTCCCTGTTGAGATTCTGTATGAATTCATCGCCGCAAAATAATACCGAAAGAGACCAGTCTTCCAGCCCGAGCTTTTCCAGGGCTTTTAGGGCGAATGCTTCCGCGGCGTCTCGCCATAGGGGCTCCCCGATGTCCCTGCAGTCGATGCTCACCTCGTTCACTGGTCTTTTTCCTTCTGGTTGGGGTACTCGATCCGGGAATGGAACTGGCCAGCCATTATGCGCACGAAGGAGTGACGGATCATCTCGAGGTCTTTCATGGTCAGCTCGCAGTTGTCCAGCTGGCCGTTCTGCACCTTGTGCATGATCATCTCCCGTATATGAGCGTCCAGCCTGGGTACCGTCGGATTCTTTATCGTCCTGCTGGAAGCTTCTATGGAATCGGCGAGCATGACGATACCCGCCTCCTTATTCACCGGAGGAGAGCCGGGATATGAGAAATCCTCGGGTCTGATGCTTTCGTCCTCTTTCTTGGCCTTGTCGTAGAACCAGGCTATCACCGAGTTGCCGTGGTGCTGGGCGACGATATCCACCACCTCCTTGGGCAGCTTGAGCTCCCTGGCCTTTTCGGTGCCCAGCTTGACGTGGCTTCGGATCACCGTGGCCGAAAGCCTGGGATTGATATCGTCGTGCTTGTTGGAGCCCCGCTGGTTTTCCACGAAATATTCAGGCTGCTCAATCTTGCCCAGGTCGTGGTAATAAGCCCCCACTCGGGCCAGAAGGGCATTGGCGCCGATGTCCTCGGCTGCCGCTTCGGCCAGGTGGGCAACGTTCATAGAATGAGCGTAGGTTCCCGGCGCCTGGGTGAGAAGTTCCTTGAGCGCTGGTGCGTTTACGTCTGAGAGTTCCAGGAGCCTGAAGCGTGTGGCCAGGTTGAGGGATTGCTCTAAAACAGGCAGAATGGCCAGTATCAGAGCTCCACTGATAAAACCGTTCATGGCCATGTAGCCCGATATCCCCGCCAGCTGCTGGAACCGCAGCCCCTGTTGGAGAAGGAGAATTATGCTCAGGCCGAACTGTATCACCGCCTGGAGCACGCAGGCCAAGACCAGGTCCAGCCTCGTCTTGGCGGTGGAAATGGTCATAGCAGCGAAAAAGCCCGCCAGAATGACAAAAACCATCCAGTAGGCGTTGAGGTTGGATGCCGACGCGCTGAGCATGGCCAGGACCACGGTAAAGGAAAGGGCAAAGCGCTGGCCGAAAATCGCAGCCCCTATGCCCGAGAAGAGCGCTATAGGCAAAAAGTATGCCCCTTCCAACGAGACCTGGTTCTGCCCCGCCCTGCTGGCCACAAGAACGATAGCGTAAAAAGCCAGTGCAGAATAGAGCCCCATGAGGAGGCTCGGCAGCTTTAAAAGTGTTGCACCTTCCCGCTGGCGCAGCAAGAAATAGCCCAGACAGGCGGCGGCCAACAAAAGTCCGAGACTTCTCAGCGACAGCCCGAAGTCCGAGCGCGAGACCGCAGAACGCACAGCTACCAGCTTGGCGTAGCTTTCTTCAGTAACAATCTCACCCTTTCTGATGAGCAGCTCATTCCTTCCTACAGCTCTGAAGACTGGCTCGACCTTGGCTCCAACTTTTTTAATGCGGTTCAGCGAGCTGTCTTCGTCGAAAAAAGAATTTTCCACTATAAATCTCAGAACAATGCTCTCTACCAGGGAAGATATGGGCCGGGCAAGGTGGCGCCGCTCGGCTTCGACGCGGATAGCCTGGGGGAGATCGGCTTTTGTTACCATAGAAGCCATCGAGCGCTGTTCCAGTTCGGCCTTGTTGTTTATCAAACGCTTCAGCTCGAAATAATCCTGGTTGTAGCGGGATAAGCCCTCGCTGGGCAGTGAGAATACCCCTCCATCCAATACGGTTCCCAGAATATCCTCGACATAGACAAGGATCTGGGACTTGAGAGAAGACCTTGCCAGGTCTGTAAGCACCTGAGGCGAAAGCTTGCCGGGGAACTTGCTCTGGAGCATGAGCAGGGCTGTTTCCTGTGCTATATCCTGGGTGCTAAGGGATCGGAAGCTTTCTGCAAAATCTTTAAAGCTGTCCAAGGCTCGCCTGGAAACGCCCGAATCGAATTGGAAAACTGGGAGTACAAGTCGTTCTTCGGCATCCCGCCTTAGGGCTGTGGCTTCCTCGTCGACATACACCACTTCCCTGCCCGCTACAATATCCCTATCAGCAATATCCCCGGGTTCGATTCCTGAATAATCCTTACGTATCGCAACTGATCCAGGTCCTAGAAATACGAGCAAAAGAGCCGCGGCGAGGATGCATACACCCAAATGGATCGCAAAGACACGATTGCGCTTGAAACTGGCAAGAATCAAGCGCCAGACTTTGCCCAGCTTAGACTCATTCGTTTTCATATGCCTCAATTATCTTTCTCACCAATCTGCTGCGTACAACATCCCGGGAGTCCAGATGGCTGATAAAGATACCCTCGATGGAAGATAGAATTTGAAGCGCGTGCACAAGTCCCGATTCGGCCTTCCTGGGGAGGTCGATCTGGGTGATATCGCCGGTTACGATAGCCTTTGTATTCTCCCCCAGTCTGGTGAGGAACATTTTCATCTGTTCCTTGGTCGTGTTCTGGGCTTCGTCCAAGATGACCACACAATTGTTGAGACTTCTGCCCCGCATGTATGCCAATGGCGCCACTTCGATGGACCTCGTCTCCTCGAGCCTGCGGATGGAATCGTAGGGAATGAGCATTTCCATGGCATCGTAGAGGGGACGCAGGTACGGATTGATCTTCTGTACCAGGTCGCCGGGCAGATAGCCCAAGCTCTCCCCCGCTTCCACGATAGGCCTGGTCAGAATTAGCTTGCGCTTTGTCTTACTCAGCAGGTCCTTGAGCGCCCAGGCCATGGCTAGATAGGTCTTGCCCGTCCCGGCGGGTCCCACCGCAAATGAGAGATCATGGGTTGCCATGCCTTTGAGATAGAGCCCCTGTCCTTTACTTCGAGGATAGATAGTCTGACTGCTTCCGGGAATCTGCACGCAGGCATCGAAAAAATCGTCGCAGGAAGCCTTCTGGATGCCATCGCTTGTATTCTGACTTCCCAGCGGTGTTAGTTCGGCATGCAGGGCTATGATGAGATCGGGGGTTGCGGGAAGTCCTCCTTCGATCGACTCTGTGAGCGCCTCGATAAGCTGGGAAAAAAGCGTCCTGGTTGCCTCGTCATTGCTCTCCACCATCAATTCATTGCCCCGGCTTAAAACCCTGGAGCCTAAAAGGTCGGCGATAATGGAAAGGTTGTAATCGTTAGGTCCGCACAGCTCTGCCAGCAGCCCTGTATCTTCCAAGACTATACTCTCTGCGTCCAAATGCTCTCCTTGAGCCGAAAACTCGCCATACCCGGGCCTCGGCGGAATCCGGCCGCCGGATATTCTTTCCGGAATACGGATTCCATCTATAGTATACCCCTATGAGAAGGGCTTTGTATATTATCTTTCAAATCGGCACTGGCCAGCTTTGCCAGCGCCCAGAAGATCAGGTAATGCATGAAGCTCCACCGGCGCAAAAATCTCAATCAACGACCCCTCAGCGGGCTGCGGGGTATGAAACCCGCGTACGAATCAACGCTGGAACACTCCGTCGTCATAGACTACCGAGCTTTTTAGCTCGGGAATATCCTTCCAAGTGACAAGAAAACTGAAGGAAAACTCCAGTTGGTAGTACGGTCTTCCGGCATCCGGGGTGAAAAGCACTGGGCTCATGGCCAGACTTGCTTCCAGGTTCCAGTCATGGAGGTCCTGGGATAGACTCAAGGAAAGACTCTGGAGCTTGAAAAGCGTCCTCTTAAGCGCCTGGATATCCCAGACCGAAACGGCGTCCAGGACGTCCCCGAACGGGTCCCTGGCATAGTCCGCAGGATCGAAATCAGCGGAGGCGGGGAAAAGCCCAGGCCAGTAGCGCCAGGGCGATTTGTTCATCGAGCGGCCGGAGAACCTAAGGCTGCTTCCCTTTCGGCCTGTCAGGGATATGCTGAGATCTGCGATAATGCTCGATTCGGTAAAGCGGATCAGATTTTGCGTGAAGGAAAGGCTGGGCTTGAGATCGAGAGCGAAGCTGTTTTTTGCGGGCGCCTCGGCGGGCAGTACAGTTAGGGCTTCGGTTGGTGGAGTCTCCACTTCTGCTGCCGCGTCGGTGACTTCATTACCCTGGCCAGGAACAGCGACTCCGGCCACAGTCTTCTTCTCCTCCTTGGTTTTCCATTCATTCAGGGCGATCTGGGGGTTTACATTCAGGGACACTTCGTAAGGCCTGAAATCTTCGGTACCGTCCAGCTTCCATGCCCCGTCGTCCAGGTAGTACCCCTTGGCTTTTTTTGCCGTGAATGAAGCCCTCGCCCAGCGGTATTCCAGGGAACTGACGCTCGACAGCGGCCGGGAACTTTCAAAGTCCCAGGCAAAGCTGGACTTGAATTGGGGATAGGGCGAAGCCCCCAGCCTTACCTGGGCGTTAAGGGCGGAGTATTCGAGCGGCGAAACTGCGGCTGGCCGGGCAAGAGAAGCCTGTACGCTCGCGCTCAGGTACTTGCCGGACAAGGAATAGGTCCCTGTGTATTTTTCCAGCAGCGGCGGAAGCAATGCTTGAAAACTCAGGCTGTTGGTGAACCTGTTCTGTGTAGCATAGGCCAGCGTGGCGGTGAGCGAATGAGTTGAAAAAGTAGTGCTGTCCCAGCCTAACCAGGTGGTCGCATAGATAGGCGCGGCGCTGAGCCCCGCACCGGAAAGCCCCGCGTAGGACTTGCGGAAAATCGTCGCTCCCGCCTGGTAGAGGAGCGAAGTTCCCGAGAGCAAGGATCCCGCGCCGAAGGGCGTCAGGCTCAGCGCCGCGCGGCCGTCCAAGGCCGAAGCTCGGTAGGAATAATCCGAGAGCCTGTAGGGGTGCAGCGTCGACGGCGCAACGCGCTCGTCATAGAGAATCGGCCTGTACTGGTCCTGGGCGCTGAAACCGAGTCCTGTCTCCAACGACAGCAGCCGTTCAGCCCAGGAAAGGGCATAACGCAAACCGCCGCTCCCCTTCCAGCCCAGAAGTCTGTAGGAGAGACTAGCGTCCACATCATCAGGGCTCAGCCAGGCTGAAGAACGGTATTTGTCTTCGATATTTGCAGTTCCCGAGGCCGTCCAGCCCAAACGCCCGGTTACATTTGAAAAATCTCGACCTGTTTTTTCGGCATTTTTGCTCTCGCCGCCGCCGCTCTGCCCGGTTTCCTTAGAAGCATCGGGTTCGCTAGATTCTTCATTCCGTCTTGAACTCATATCAAAGCTTCCGAGTGTACCCGAGAGACTAATCGATCCATCCAGGATCTTAAGGCTGTCAGGATAGAAAAAATCCCTGGACGGAGAGGCTGCTAGACGCCGTTTGGTAGCTACATCCAGACCGGTGCTGGATTGGGACTTAGATCTCCAGTTCATCTGGGCGTTGAACCTGCTAAGCTCCACATTCTCCAGCAGGGCTGTTGAGCTTGCCTGGGGCAGACGCCAGGACAGACTTGTAGCTATGCTCTGGTTCATGCTGCCAAGCCTGGATACCGGGGCTTTGTTCGACTCAAGTATCGACAAGATGCTGGAGGACTCTTTTCGTTGCCAGAAGTCCTGCTGGAAATAGGGGTCGGAATACAGAGGAAGATCGGTTTTGAATGTGTACCTGAATGCGTCCTTGCTCGAGCCCGCAGCGTATTTAAACTGGGCGCCGAAGCGGAAGGGAAGATTGAATCCGAGAAAGTTGGACTTGTCCCAGGCTGAATCGTAGCTGTTCGAATAATCGAAGGGAGAATAAAAACCGTTGGATTGCAGGAAAAGTGATCGGCTTATGCCCAGACCGAGGCTGAAATCCAGGCCTGAACCCAGGGTCGGGAAGCTGCCCTCCAATCCTAGATAGAGGCCCAGGGAAGAGTAAATATCTGCTAAAAGTTTTAGTATGTTCTGGTTTTTATTCTCCAGGGCGCCTGAAGCGCCTGTTCCCGAATCTCCCTCGATGCTCACCCGCCGGATGAACACTCCAGAACGTTCCAGGGAGCCTGCGCTGTCCACACCGCTCATCAAGGATAAAAGCCCGCTCTCTTCTTTTTTCCGTTTTTCTTCGCCCTGCAGGTAGGTAGTAGTCTGAACGAAGGCTCCTTCCCTGCTCCTATACCCTATCACGGGATGGAAAAACAGCTCCTCGGCGGGATAATAAAAAAACGGAAGCCAGAGCACGGGAACGATGCCTATGTACAGGGTTGCGTTTGCCAAAGCCCAGTCGCCGTTTCCAAGCACCCATACCTTTCGCGCCTCTATGTAGTAATGGGGATTCGGCTCGTCGCAGGCGCTCAAGCTGACATCTTCGAATAGATTCAGTGCGCTTCCCCGTCGACTGAGCCGTTTAAAGTATAATGACAGCGTTCGCTGTATCTCGGCGGTGGGATCCAGATCGTATGAGCCGTCCAGGAATACACCTGAATAGGATTCTAGATCGAGGAGTAGTGAGGAACCGTAGAACTCGTCGCTTCTCTGATCCTTTTGCCGTATATATTCAACATTTCCCTTGGCCTCGACAATGCTTCGCTCCTGGTCAAAGATAATCTCGTCGGCCTTGATTGAGTGGGAATAGCCGTCTTCGCTGCGCAGGGTCATGGTAATAGGCCCGGCCAGACGCATGTATCGATCCTCTCCCTCCTCCAGGCTGAAGTATTCCACCTGTGAAGCGCTTTCTATGACAAGGCTCGACGGCGGCGCAGGTCCTTCTGGGGGTTTTAAACCGAAAAAAGTATAGAGCGAAGTCCGAAGCTCGGCGCTGCCTTTATCGAGCGGCAGTCCGTATTCCAGTGCCATGGCCCGTAGCTCGTAATAGTTGCTCACCGCAATGTCCAGCGCCAGAGTTGACCGCTCGATTGCGGACATCTTGTCCAACAGGGCTTGGCCTGAAGCCTGGGATTGCAAAGCCTCGGAGGGGGCTTGGGTCGCCTGCTGTTCCTGGTCTGAAGTCGATTGGTCTTGGGCTGTCGAAGGCTGCCCCTGGACAAGGGCTGGCAGGGTTTGGCTTGTCTGCTGTGGCTGCTCCTGGGCACCAAGGACACAAGCATACAGGACGAGTAAGATCAATGCCAGGACTTTACGGGACATCGTAAAAGGATACTACACCGGCCTTGTTGAAAGGCGCAACAAGAAGCACTCGTCGATACCACTCAGTCCACGCATGTAAACCTGCGTCGGCGAGCCTGTACCTGCAAGCTTGCGCACAGACGTACTCTCCCACAAGGCCTTGCTTCCAGTCTAGCGTACCCAGTCGCGTGACGCCGTGCGGTCAGGCCTATGAATGACTGCGCAGGTAGTCCTTGAGATAACGCCCCGTATGGGAAGCCCGCACTTTCACCACATCCTCAGGGACGCCCTCGGCTACGATCATGCCGCCCCTGGTGCCGCCCTCAGGTCCCATATCGATAATCCAGTCCGCCTGCTTGATCACGTCTAGGTTGTGCTCGATCATCACCACCGTATTACCCGTATCCACAAGTCGCTGGATCACCTCCATAAGCTGCTTCACGTCGGCAAAATGAAGTCCCGTGGTGGGCTCGTCCATAAAGTAGAGGGTTCTGCCGGTGGCCCGACGCGAAAGCTCGAAGGCCAGCTTAACCCGCTGGGCTTCGCCGCCCGAGAGGGTAAGAGCCGACTGCCCCACCTTTACGTAGCCCAAGCCCACCGAGAGCAAGGTTTCCAGCTTGTGGGCGATATGGGGAATGTGGCCGAAGAACCGTGCCGCTTCCTCGATAGTCATGTCCAGAACGTCGGCGATGTTCTTGCCCTTGTAGCGGATATCCAGGGTGTCGGCATTAAAACGCCTGCCGTGGCAGACATCGCAGGTTATGTAGACATCGGGTAGGAAGTTCATCTCTATCTTGATCGTGCCATCGCCCTGGCAATTCTCGCAGCGGCCTCCCTTAACGTTAAAGCTGAACCTTCCCGCCTTCCAGCCCCTGGCCTTGGATTCCGGTATGCTCGCGAACAAGTCCCGGATTCCGGTGAATAGGCCTACGTAGGTAGCCGGATTAGAGCGCGGCGTCCTTCCAATCGGGCTTTGATCTATGTTGATTATCTTGTCGATGTGCTCCAGCCCCTGGATACTATCGTAGTCACCTTCGTTCAGGGATGATCGCATGATCCGGTTGGAAATGGCCGGATACAGCAGATCGGTGAGCATCGTGCTCTTGCCCGAGCCCGAGACCCCTGTCACACAGATGAACAAGCCCAGGGGAAGGCGCAGATCCACCCCTTTAAGATTATGCTCCCTAGCCCCTTTTAGCAGAATAGCCTTGCCGTTGCCCTGCCTGCGAACCGCTGGCACATCGATCCGAAGCTTGCCGGCCAGGTATTGGCCAGTGAGGCTTTTAGAGGACTTCATCACCTCTTCGGGGCTGCCCTGGGCTACGATCTTGCCCCCATGCTCCCCCGCCCCAGGCCCGAGATCGACGATGTAGTCGGCGGTGCGCAGAGTCTGTTCGTCGTGTTCCACCACGATGAGTGTATTGCCCAGGTCCCGCAGATAGGTGAGGGTTTCTATGAGCCGCTGGTTATCCCGCTGGTGCAGCCCGATGGAAGGCTCATCGAGAATGTAGAGCACGCCCACCAGCGAGCTGCCTATCTGTGTTGCCAGTCGTATGCGCTGGGCTTCGCCCCCCGAAAGGGTGGCAGCCTTGCGCTCCAGGCTCAGGTAATCCAAGCCCACGTTTTTCATAAAACTAAGGCGAGCCTTTATTTCCTTGATAATCTGCTTGGAAATCTGTTTCTCCACATCCGTCAGCGCCAGGGAAGAGAAGAACTTTAGCGACTCCTCCACGGACAATTGGGAGATATGGTGGATGTTCACCCCGCCCACGGTCACCGCCAGAGCCTCGGGCCTTAGACGCTTGCCCTTACAGGCTTCGCAATTGCGCTCGGTCATGAAGCCCTCAAGCCACTCCTTGATCCCCGGACTCGTTGTTTCGTTGTAGCGGCGTTTTAGGTCGGTCAGGATGCCGGGGAAACGGCTCTGGTATTCAAAATGGCCTGTCTTTTCTCTGTTCTCGTAGACAATCTTTATCGGGTCCTGACTTCCATACAGGATAGCCTGCATTATCTCGGGTTTGAGGGACTCGAAAGGCGTATCCAGTTTGAATTTATAATGGTCTGCCAGGGCTTCGAAGCGAGAGCGGTTCCATGCCGAGGAAGGATTGTAGGGAATACAGCCCCCCTCGTCGAAAGAAAGGCTTTTATCGGGGATTATGAGGTCGGGATCGAATTCCTGGGTTATTCCCAATCCCGTGCAGGCAGGGCAGGCGCCCTGGGGAGCGTTGAAGGAAAAAAGTCGGGGTTCCATCTCGGGCAGCGAGATACCACAATCGGGACAAGCCCCCTTCTGGCTGAAAAACTCCTCCACGCTACCCTTCTCGTTCTCTCGTATGGCGATCACCGAACCTTCAGCGATATGGAGAGAAGTCTCCACCGCCTCGGCTATCCTCCGCCTGGAATCAGGAGCAAGTTTTATCCGATCCACGACTATTTCGATGCTGTGCTTTTTTTGCTTTTCCAGCTGGATGGGCTCTTCCAGGTTGCGCATTTCGCCGTCTACCCTTGCCCTGGCAAAGCCCTGCTTTCGGGCGTCTTCCATCCACTTCTTATGCTCGCCCTTCATGGCCCGCACCACCGGCGCGAGAATCTGAAGCTTGGAGCCAGAAGGCCAGGAGAGAATC
Organism: Spirochaetaceae bacterium UBA4077; assembly: GCA_002383375.1. Lineage (GTDB taxonomy): Bacteria > Spirochaetota > Spirochaetia > Treponematales > Rectinemataceae > UBA2256. The sequence goes on along the minus strand of DFYR01000060.1, from coordinate 7,684 downwards.
GCCTCCAGAATCTGATCGACACTCTGCTCCTTGATCACCCTGCCGCAGGAAGGACAATGAGGAATCCCAATTCTGGCGAAGAGCAGACGGAAATAGTCGTATATTTCGGTTACCGTGCCCACCGTCGAGCGGGGGTTGCGGTGAGTGGTCTTTTGCTCTATGGAAATGGCCGGGGAAAGCCCCTCGATGTAATCCACATCGGGCTTGTCCATGCGACCCAAAAACTGTCGGGCATAGGCCGAAAGAGATTCCACGTAGCGACGCTGCCCTTCGGCGAAAATAGTGTCGAAAGCCAGGGAACTCTTCCCTGAACCAGAAAGCCCCGATATAACGATGAGCTTGTCCCTGGGAAGCTCAAGATCGATGTTCTTGAGATTGTGTTCCCTGGCGCCCTTGATGATTAATTTTTCCATATGCGTGATAAGGATACGCAGTTAGGCTTCGGGTGGCAAGAGCTGCCATACATTTGTATAGGTAAAATTAGACGTTGAACTTGAAGAAAATCACATCCCCGTCCTGCACCACATAGTCCTTCCCTTCCTGCCTCAGCTTGCCTGCCACCCTCACCGCGTGCTCAGAGCCCAAAGCCGCCAGATCCTCGAAATGGTAGACCTCGGCCTTGATAAAACCCCGCTCGAAATCGGTGTGAATGACGCCAGCTGCCTGGGGCGCCTTGTCCCCTATCCTGATCGTCCAAGCCCGGCATTCGTCCTCGCCGGCGGTGAAGAAGGTGCGCAAGCCCAAAAGCCTGTATGCGGCATTTATCAGGTTGGAAAGCCCCGATTCCTTCAAGCCCAGCTCGGCTAGGAATTCCTGCTTTTCTTCTTCGGTCTCAAGATCGCCCAGTTCGGCTTCGAACTTGCCGCAGATCACCACCGCCTCGGTGCCTTCCTCTACTGCCCTGGCTTTCACGGCTTCGATATAGGCGTTGCCCTTAGAAACCCCCGCTTCATCCGTGTTGCAGACATAGATTTCCCGTTTCATGGTGATGAGAAAAGAACGCTTTACCGCCTCGGCCTCATCTTTTTCCAGCTGGACGGATCGGGCTGGTCTGCCCTCCTGGAGGGCTGGCCTGATCTTGGCGTAGGCTGCCAGCTCCTGCTCAGCTTCCTTTTTCCTTTGAGGGTCCTTCAGCTCCTTGGCCAGCTTTTCAGCCCTCTTGTCCACCGTCTCCAGATCCGCTAGGGCCAGTTCCAGATGGAGCATCTCCAGATCGTCCACGGGGCTGATTCTGTTGGACACATGGGGAACATCGGGATCGTCGAAGCAGCGCAGCACGTGAATGAGCACCGCCGAGTCGCGGATATGGGAAAGCAGCTGGTTGGTGGCCCCCTCTTTTTTGGAAGCCGCCGAAGCGAGGCCCGCTATGTCGGTAAACTGTATCGTGGCTGGAACTCTGCGCTTGGGCTTAAACATTTCAGTGAGCTTGTCCAGCCGCGCATCGGGCACGGCTATGATGCCCAGATTGGGGTTCTTGGCCGAGGAATAGTTGGAGACCTCCGCCTTAACCCTTGTGAGGGCGGTAAAAATAGTGGTCTTGCCCACCGTGGGCAGGCCGACAATGCCACAGTTCAAAGCCATTGATATATCCTTTTGCGCCGATTTTATTCTCTGAATGATCGTTCTCGAACACCCGTCGGTATTCTGAATCCAACTTCCATTATCCCCAAAGCGATGGAAATACGCAATGCGGCGCGGCGGGACAGTTCCTGCTTTATCGTTAAGAGCAGCTCACTTCGCCGGTGAAGGCCGCCCACTTTACGCCAACTCTCGGCCTAAGTAGTATAAATATACATTTTCCAATAAATCGACAGCGGTACCCTGGAGGCAGCAATGGCAACGATCACCCCCAAATATTCGATGAACACCGAAAACATGAAGAAATCCCAAATTCGGGAAATTCTTAAGCTCACCCAGCAACCGGATATCATTTCCTTCGGCGGCGGCCTGCCCGCCCCCGAAACCTTTCCGGTTGAGGAGTTGCGCGCAGCCTCGGAGCGCGTTTTCGCCAAGCATGCCGCCAGGGCGCTCCAGTACGGTACGACAGAAGGTGACATGGCCCTGCGAGAAGTACTCCTGCGCTACGAAGCCAGTCATGGGGTCATAGCCAAGCCTGAAAACCTCCTGGTGACCTCCGCCAGCCAGCAATCCCTGGACATGCTTCCAAAACTCTTTCTCGATCCAGGCGACTGGGTAATAGCCGGCAGACCCACCTATCTCGGCGCGATCCAGGCGATCCAAGCCTATAGGGGGAAGATCCTGGGCATTCCTTTTAGTCCTGAGAAAGACGGCTTTGACATGGCCGAACTGGAGCGCCGCTACACAGCCGCCAAGGCACAGGGCGCGAAAATAAAGTACATTTACGTAATCCCTGACTTCCAGAATCCCACGGGCATCTGCTGGAGCCTTGAAAAGCGCAGAGCCCTGCTGGAATTCTCTTACAGGGAAGGCCTTATCCTCGTGGAAGACTCGCCCTACCGGGAAATCCGCTTTATTGGCGAATCTGTGCCCTCCATCTATCAGCTGGATTGCGAAGGCGCAGCCCAGGGCAACGTAATCAACCTCAAAACATTCTCCAAAATTCTCGCCCCCGGAACCCGTATAGGCTGGATGCTGGCCAGAGCCGACATCATCGACAAGTTCGTCACCGCCAAGCAGTCCATGGACCTCTGCACCAGCCCATTCACACAACTCTGGCTGGCCGAATACATGGCAGCAGGCAAGCTAGAAGAGGTGGTGGGCAGAACTCGAGCCCTCTATCAGAAAAAACGGGGCTATATGCTTGAGCAGCTGGATCGCTACATGCCCGCCCGGGACGACCTAAGCTGGACAAAACCCGAGGGCGGACTCTTTCTCTGGCTCTCCCTCCCCAACTCCATCAACGCTGACGAGCTTCTGTACAAGGCTATCGAGAAGAAGGTAGCCTACGTATCCGGCTCTGCCTTCTACTTCGACGATCCAGAACACAACTCCATGAGGATTAATTTTTCCTACTCATCCCTGGAGCAGATCGAGGAAGGGATCAAGCGCCTGGCATCGGTGATCAAGGAAGCCCTGGTGTAGACCTGGCAAGAGCGGCTGTGTAGTGGGGCGTTCCCAGGCCTTGCCTTGGTCCCCGGCGTAATCCACAGCCCATCCTGGCCTTTGGTTTTTTTTACATTTTCCTCCAATTCGGTTGCTCAAAAGGCCGAGTTATAGATACTTTTAAACCCAACGCAGTCCCTCAGAAAAGCCGATGGCCGCATAAACCAAACCGGGCGCTTGTACAAGGCCCTAATAGAATGCCGAAGGGAACTAGGCTTAAGGAGAAACCATGTCCATCATAGAAGTGCGGGATGTAAAAAAAACCTACCCCCTGGGCAAAGTCGAAGTTCATGCTGTAAAGGGCGTCAACTTTTCAATCGAAAAAGGCGACTTTATCTCCATTGCCGGCCCTTCCGGCTCGGGCAAGTCCACCATCCTCAATATGATCGGCCTCATCGACAAACCCAGCGCCGGGGAGGTGTTCATTGAAGGCAAGCCCACCTCAGGGTTGTCAGACAAGGAACTCACCAGGCTTCGCCACGAAGTTCTGGGCTTTATCTTCCAGAGCTTTAACCTCATTCCCGTGCTCAACGTATGGGAAAACATCGAATTTCCCCTCCTTCTGGGCAAGACCAGGGTGGGCGCGGCAGAAAAGAAGGAATGGATCGACTGGCTCATCGACGAGGTAGGATTAGGCGACTGGCGAACCCACAAACCCAACGAACTTTCCGGCGGTCAGCGTCAACGAGTGGCCATCGCCAGGGCTCTGGTCACCAAGCCGGGCATAGTCCTGGCCGACGAGCCCACCGCCAACCTGGATTCCAGCACCGGCGAGCAGATTATCGAGCTTATGAAGAGAATAAATCGAGATCTCAACACCACCTTCATATTCTCCACCCACGACGCCAAGATCGTAGATGTGGCCGATCACATCATCAGGCTCAAGGACGGACTTATCGTGGAGAACAGAAGACTCAACGGAGCAGGCAGCCCCGGACAGGTCCGGGAGTAAGTCATGTCGGCAATTCTGCGCATAGCATTCCGCAATCTCTTCGAGCACCGCTCAAAGAGCCTTATAATAGGCATACTCTTGGCAATAGGTTCCATGATCCTGGTGGTGGGTAACGGTTTTATCGATGCTTCCCGCCAGGGCATACGAAACTCATTTACCGAAAATTACACCGGCAATATCTTCATTTCCGGCATATCGGAAGAAGGCGACGTCTCCCTCTTCGGAGTAAGTTCCGTCGGCGGCCTGGCTACAACGCCCACTATCCCCGAGTTTGAATCCGTCCTTGCCCAGGTAAAGGCATCGCCCCAGGTTAAAAGCGTAACCAGCCTGGCCACCGGCTTTGGCATAGTAATGAAGGACGACGGATCGGGTGCGCCTACCACCGATACCAGTTTCGAAGACGAAATAGACGAAGACATGTCCAACGAAACAACCATGGCCCGCTTTCTGTTCTTCTTTGGCATAGACCCGCGAGATTACTGGACCGTCTTCGATTCCACCGAAATCACCTCCGGCGAGGCGCTCAAAACCGGACAGACTGGCCTGGTTATCAACGAATCCCAATTATCCAAGCTCTCGGAGTGGATGAAGCGCGAGATTAAGATAGGCGACAACTTAGTCGTCCAGGGATTTTCATCCGGCGGCATGAAGCTGCGGGAAATCCCCATTGTAGGCACCTATAAACAAAAAGGCGACACGACCACCCCCGAGCAGATGTCCTTCATCGACATCGATACACTCAGGGTGATGACAGGCTTGACCGTTGGAGCTAACGAAGACATCGAGCTTGAGGAATCTCAGACCGCAATGCTTCAGACCGATGACTTCGACGCTCTCTTCGGCGAGGATCTTTTCGATGATGCTCCTGCAGCGGGCGGCTTCGATGAGGAAGCCCTTCAGACCCAGCTGGCCGATACCGAAGCCCGGGAATTGGCCAATACCGCCGATACCGGCGCCTGGCAATTTATCGTAGCCCGCACCGTCAACGATTCCTCCGCAGCGCCCCTCATAGCCAGCCTTAATAAAAGCTTCACTGAGCAGGGAATCGCCGTGAAGGCAGGTGACTGGTTAGCCGCCGCAGGCCCCTACGGACAATCGGTGGACGTCATCCGCATCGTATTCACCATCGCCATCGTCATTCTCTCCATCGTGGCCATCATCATAATCATGAACACCTTTGTCATATCGGTGATCGAGCGGACCGGCGAGATTGGCACCATGCGAGCCATAGGCGCAGGACGGGGCTTCATACGCAGGCTTTTCGCCGCCGAAGCTCTAGTGCTCGCTGGCACGTTCTCGCTCCTGGGCGCTAGCCTGGGCACTATTGTAACCCTGATCCTAAAAGCCCTGCGCATAAAAGCTGGCAACCCCTTCCTGGAAGTCCTTTTCGGGGGCACCTACCTCTCGCCCTTCGTGACCCCCGTCAATTTTATAAGCGCCCTCGTAGCCATGCTGCTGGTAGGCTACCTAGCCCACCTGTACCCCGTATCGGTAGCCCTGAGAATCCAACCCGTCAGGGCCATGCAGCAGGAATAGGAGCGAAGCGATGAAGTATATAATACCCCGAATAGCACTCAGAAACCTTTCTCGGCAGAAGAAGCGAAGTTTCCTCCTGGGAGGGGCTATCGCTTTCGGTATCATGATCGTAACCCTGATTAACGGATTCGCCGGCGCCTTTATCCAAAACGTATCGGAGAATTTCGCCTATCTCATGGCAGGCCACGTCTTCGTCCAGGGGGCTGAAAAAACCCCCTCGGGCAAGCGCCTCTCGGTGATCCGCGACGACTCAATAATTTTCGCAGCCGTGAGGGATTCGGGCTTGAGCTACGAGTTTGCCACCAAGACCAGCGAAGTCTCGGCTTCCCTCTATTTCGAAGGCAAGAGAATACAACAGACCCTCACCGGCCTGGACCTGGCCACGAACCTCTTCATTCGCGAGCGTGTAGTTTTGCGCCAAGGCTCCTGGGATTCCATCGGTCCCGATTCGATCATACTCTCGGAGAAAATCGCATCCCGGCTCAATGTCCAGCCGGGTGACAGAATCACCGCCAGTTTCCAAACCCTCACGGGGCAGAATAACATCGCCGATTTCACCCTGGCGGCCATCAGCATTGACTCGGGCATAATTGGCTCTGTGATGTCATACGTTAACCTCGCCTACATAAACGAGGCTATCGGCCTGCGGAGCGGGGAATACATGGCTTTGGGCTTTATGCTCAAGGATCTCAAGGCATCCGAAGCATTCGCTACCAGACTCTATACATCCATGGCAGGCATGGGCATCCAGCTCTTCGAACGCTCGGCCAAAGAAGAAAGCAGCACCACCACCCCCTTCCAGGCCATGATCCGCGCCCAGCGCAAGGAAAACTGGGAAGGCAGCAGATACTCCGTATACACCATCGACGATATCGTCTCCCAGGCCAAACAAATCGTCGTCGCCCTGGACGGAGCCAGCCTAGTGATCCTTCTAGTGCTCTTTGCCATCGTGATGATAGGCATCAACAATACATTCAGAATGGTGATGTACGAACGCATTAAAGAGATAGGCACCATGCGCGCCGTGGGTGTCCAGCGCAAGGAAATCAAGTCCCTGTTCCTCAACGAGGCGCTCTTCCTGGCTCTAGGCGGAGCCGTAGCGGGCATCCTACTCGCCCTCGTCGCCATGAGCCTTCTCTCCCTCATCGATTTCGGCATGAACACCCCAGCCTTCATGATAATGAAAAACGGCCATCTTTCGTTTTTTGTGCCCCCCTTCAGGGCAGTTCTCAACATAGTAGTGATCGCCGCCCTTACCCTTCTGGCGGCATACTTCCCGGCTAAAGCTGCGGCCAAGATGGAACCCGCCGTAGCCTTAAGGACAGCCAAATGACAGGAGAATCCATGAGTATAGTCAGACGACCTTTAAAGCGCCGAGCCTTCATGCTCAGCATCGCCGCCGCCCTTCTCTTCCTCGCCATGCCGCTGGGCGCCCAGGGCTTGAGCACCCAGGCGGCCGAAAAGATCCTGGAAGAACTAGACGACCTGGGTAATTTCCCCGGTAAGGATTACTCCGCTCTCTTCACCATAGTCTCGGAAAAACCTGGAGAAAAACAGAACGTATCTCAGGTGCGAGTATTCAGACGGGATTCTCGAAATCAGTTCACTATCCTGGTCATGCTGCCCGAAGTGAACAAAGGCCAGGGCTATCTGCGCGAAGACGATAACGTCTGGTTTTACGATCCCACCAGCCGCAAATTCTCCCACTCCTCGATAAAGGAAAACCTTCAGAATTCCGAGGCCAAGAACTCCGATTTCACCGCCTCCTCACTCAAGGACGACTACGTCATCCAGAACATAGCCGAAGGCAAGCTGGGTCAATACCCCGTCTGGATCCTCGAGCTAAAGGCCAGGAACAACGAAGTGCCCTATGAACTCTTGAAGCTTCACATCCGCAAGGACAGAACCATGCTCCTCAAGGAAGAAGCCTTTTCGGTCAACGGAAGGCTCATGCGCACCACACTCTACCCAAAGTACGTTTCCCTGGAGAATAAGCTTCTGCCTTCCCAGATCCTGATCCTTGACGAGATCAACAAGGGCGAGAAAAGCCAGATCAGCATGGCTGAACAAAACGTGGAAAAGCTGCCTGACAAGGTCTTTACCAAGGCATTC
>DFYR01000049.1 GCA_002383375.1 Spirochaetaceae bacterium UBA4077 | reverse complement strand
CGACGATGCGCTGGGCCAGCCCTTCGGTGATCGCCGTCTTGCCCACGCCGGCTTCTCCGACGTGGATGGGGTTGTTCTTCAGCCTGCGGCAAAGCACCTGAATCGTGCGTTCGATCTCAGCCTCCCTGCCGATGACAGGCTCCAGCTTGCCCGCGGCAGCCTGGGCGGTNNAGATCGGTGGCAAAACGCTCCAGGGGACCGGGCTTAAGCCCGCGCTTATCCCGGCCATCCAGGTCGGGACGGCCTTCGCCATCGTCCAGAATCTCGGCTTCGTCTCCAGAGGACTCCCCTACGCCGTGGGAGAGCACTTCCAGGAGCTGGAGCCGCTTGATGCCCAGCTTGCGCATGTAATAGCCGGCGTAGGTTCTCTCTTCGTCGTAGAGAGAGACGATGAGGTCCGAAACCTCCACTTCATCCTTGCCCGAGGCCTGGGACTGCATGACGGCCCGCTCTATCACCGCCTGGAAGCTGGAGGTCTGCACTGGCTCGGCGCTGGACCGCAGCACCGGAACCTTTTGCTCGAAATATGCCTCTATGCCTCGCCGTAGCTGCTCCACGTCGGCGTCGCAGCCCTCCATGACAAGTCTGAGCTTCTCGAAAGAAAGCCCCGCATAGAGAATATGCTCCGGCGTGAGGTATTCGTNNTTGAAAATGGCCTGTACTTCCTGACTGACCTTCATAACCTACACTTTCTCCATGGTGCACTTCAGAGGAAATCCCATCTGCCGCGCCAGGCCGTGCACCTGATTGATCTTCGTCGCGGCGATGTCGTAACTGTACTCGCCAACAATTCCCTTGCCCTTCCTGTGGACATCCACCATGATCCTGGTAGCTTCCGGCAGGGATTTATGGAAAATCGTCATCAACACAGAGACGACGAACTCCATGGTCGTAAAATCGTCATTCAGCAGAATGACCCGGTATTCCTCCGGTTCTCTGGGCTCTGCCGCTTCCTCAGTCTGGGAGACTATCTCCCCTTGGTTCGATACTGTTCCGCTCATGCTTATAATAAAGTATCGACGAATATACTGAGAAACAAGACTATCGAATAGCTTTACCCAACAGGCGGCTTCCATATTGACATTCCGCCGCGGCAGGGAGCATAGTTGCTCACAATGCGGTGAAGGAGACGAGTATCCGGAGCTTCACGCGTCGAAAGAGAGGGGATCCTGGGAAGCAGGCAGCCCAATGGCAGCTGCTTACGAGGCTGAAAGATCCCTGACGCGCAGCCGGAGAAAACCACTCCCGAGCAGCCAGGATGAAAGCCGCATTCAAAGGCGGCAAGTATTCTCGGCCGGCAGCCTCCGTAACAGGCGACGAGCGCGGACCCCGTCGAGGGGTACCGAAGTAAGGTGGTACCGCGGATTTCCGTGGAGCCAGAAGGATGAATGCGCCGGCCAGGCTTATCCTGAACCGACGATAATTTCCATACGGCCCCCAGGCGATTCGTCCTTACGCGAAGCATGGCTTCCCGTTAAAGACGTCTTGTTTGGGGGCCTTACTGTTTTTAGACTCTTGCCTGCATGGCCGAGCAGAGCTGGCCTAGGGCAAAAAGGAGCGTTGGCAATGGAAATGGATGTAGACAAGCTGCGGCACTCAGCCGCCCATGTAATGGCCGAGGCGGTGCTTCACCTCTACCCCGGCACCCAGTTCGGCATCGGCCCAGCTATCGATGACGGGTTTTACTACGACTTCCTCCTTCCCAAACCCATAACCATGGAGGACCTGCCGGCCATAGAAAAGGAAATGCGACGCATAATCTCCGGCGGCCATGCCTTCACCAGGAAGGAAATAAGTAAAGACGAGGCAAAAAAGCTCTTCGCCGGCCAGAACTTCAAGCTCGAGCTCATCGAAGGCCTGGAGGAAGGCACGATTTCGGTATACGAGCAGGACGGTTTCGTGGACCTCTGCCGGGGACCGCACCTGGAGAATACCAGGCAGATCCGCCCTGACTGCTTCAAGCTGCGCTCCGTGGCCGGAGCCTACTGGCGGGGGGATGAAAAACGCCCCATGCTCACCCGTATTTACGCTTACGCCTTCGCCTCCAAAGCCGAGCTGGAAGCCCATCTCAAGATGCTGGAAGAGGCCGAGAAGCGGGATCACCGCAAGCTGGGCAAGGAGCTGGACCTTTTCTCCACCCACGAAGAAGCCGGTCCCGGACTTGTGTACTGGCATCCCATGGGCGGCCGCTTCAGGGTCGCCCTGGAGAACTGGTGGAGGGACGAACACTACAAGAACGGCTACGAAATCCTTTTCACCCCCCATATCGGCAAGTCATGGCTCTGGCAGACCTCGGGACACCTGGGCTTCTACAAGGCGGGCATGTATTCCCCCATGCAGATCGACGAGGACGATTACTACATCAAGCCCATGAACTGCCCCTTCCACATCATGATCTACAACAACGGAGTCCACTCCTACAGGGACCTGCCGCTGCGCTGGGCAGAGCTCGGCACCGTCTACCGCTATGAGCGCTCAGGCACCCTCCACGGTCTGGCCCGGGTGCGCGGCTTCACCCAGGACGATGCCCACATCATCTGCACCCCCGAGCAGATCGAGGACGAGATCGCCGAAGTCCTGCGTTTTTCCCTTTTTATGCACAAAACCTTGGGTTTCAAGGAAATAAAGGCCTACCTGGCCACCAAGCCCGCCGGCGACGGCTCGGTGGGCGCCCAGGAAATGTGGGATACCGCTCTTGAGTCCTTGCGCAAGGCCGTGGACAAGGAAGGCCTGGCCTACGAGATGGACGAGGGAGGAGGGGCTTTCTACGGTCCCAAGATTGACCTCAAGGTAAAGGACGCTATAGGCAGGGAGTGGCAGCTCACTACTATCCAGTTCGACTTCAACGAGCCCGAGCGCTTCGATATGACCTATGTGGACGCCGACGGCCAGCGCAAGCGCCCCTATATGGTGCACCGCGCCCTCCTGGGCTCCATCGAGCGCTTCTTCGGTGTTTACCTTGAGCACACCGCCGGCGCCTTCCCCGTCTGGCTCTGCCCGGAGCAGGCTGTGGTTATCCCCGTAGCGCCCGCATTCGACGCCTATGCCAAGGAGCTTTGCGCGACGCTAAAAGCCGCGGGCTTGAGGGCAAAGGCCGACCTCTCGGATTCCAGGATGAACGCCAAGATCAGGGAAGCCCAGGGCAGGAAAATTCCCTACATGCTCGTGGTTGGCCAGAAGGAGATGGACGAAAAAACCCTTTCCCTGCGCATGAGGGACGGCCGCCAGGAAAACGGCCTTGCGGTAGACGCTTTTATCGCCCGCGTGCAGGACTTGACGGACAAAAAATCCCTGGAGCTGTAAAAACGAAACGCCGGGATGAAAACGGAGCCCGAACCCCCGGCGGATCGCCTTCGCCGCCGATTTTATGGCTCCCCGAGCTTGGGGAATCCTGCTATACTATGTGAAGAAATTCGGTATTCAAGGAGATTGTGCATGGTAGACCTGCGTACGCACTATATGGGACTTGTTCTCGACAACCCGCTTATCGTAGCATCCTCTGGCCTCACAGGAAGCCCTGAAGGTGCCGAAAAGGCCGCCGCAGCCGGAGCGGGGGCGGTGGTTCTCAAATCGCTCTTCGAAGAGCAGATCCTGGCCGAACTGGGCAAGGAATCCGAGGGAATCGACCTGGACGCCTACCCTGAAGCCGAGGCTTTCATCTATAGGACAGCCTGGGAAGAAGACAGTGACGCTTACCTCTCACTGGTGCGGGACTCCAAGCAAAGGGTGGGCAGGACTCCCCTCATCGCGAGCATAAATTGCGTAGGTTCGGGAAACTGGGCATCTTTCGCATCACAGATCGAGCAGGCGGGAGCTGACGCCCTGGAGCTCAATATCGCCTACATGCCCAATTCCCCCGCCTTAAGCTCCAAGGATATTGAAGACCGGGTACTTTCCACGGTAAAAGAGGTTCGACATTCGACCAAGCTGCCTATCGAGGTCAAGCTTGGCTCCTACTATTCGAGCCTGCCTCATCTGGCCGCTTCTATTTCCAAGCTCGGTGCCAATGCCCTGGTGCTCTTCAATCGATTCTATAGGCTGGATATCGATATCGACGCCATGAAGCTCGTTCGCGCCCAGCCCATGAGCGGCGGCGATGAGTACTACGACAGCCTGAGATGGATGGCGCTCTTGTTCCAGCGGGCCGGCATAGAGCTCTGCGGGGCTACGGGCATCCACGACGCCCAGACCATGGCTAAGTTCATCCTCGCCGGCGCCAGCGCGGTTCAAATCTGCTCCGCCCTGTACAAGGGGGGATGGAAGACCGTGGGTAAGATTTTGGATGACCTGCGCAGCCTCATGGAGACTCAGGGATTTTCCTCCGTCGACTCGATGCGTGGCAGGCTTTCGGCCAAGAGTACCGGACGGCTCGAAGAGTATATGCGCCTCCAGTATATAAAAGCGCTTACCGGGATTTCCTGATGTCCCGATTGGGGCAGAATAAAAATATTTTCAAACAAGGATGGTGCCCTTATGGAACTCGACCTTAGTCTAGCGAATTTATCCAAGGCCTTTCCCGCCGACCTGAGTCCGGACCAGAAAGCCCGGGCCCAGACGCTTTTTCTCAAAAAACTATCCCTCAAGGCACACGCCTTCTACGGCGGAAAGATGCAGACCCTGCCCAAGGCAGGTGTCTACGGTTTTAACTGGTTCAATGTCTGGTATACTCCTGGAGTTTCTAAGATATCGACGACAATCCGGGACGATAATGACGCGTCCTTCGCTCTCTCCAACAGGGGTAACCTGGTGGCTGTGGTCTCCGATTCCACCCGTGTCCTGGGCGACGGGGACTGCACGCCCCCTGGAGGCTTGGGCGTCATGGAAGGCAAAGCCTTTCTCATGAAGTACTTAGGCGGAGTCGATTCCATCGCNNAAGATGCTCCAGCCCTCGGTGGGAGCGGTCAACCTTGAGGATATCAGCCAGCCCAATTGTTACAAGGTTTTAGACGAGCTGCGTGAGAGCTGCGACATACCCGTCTGGCACGACGACGCCCAGGGGACGGCCAGCGTGACCCTGGCCGGGCTTTTAAATGCCCTGCACCTGGCGGGTAAGAAGCTTTCAGAAGCCAAGATCGTTTTCTTGGGCGCCGGCGCCTCCAACACCACCATCGCCCGGCTCATCCTGACCGACGGAGGCAAGGGCGAGAACATGATCATGTTCGATACCAAGGGTTCTCTCCATGCCGGCAGGAAGGACATAGAAGCTGACCCTAGGCTCTATAGAAAATGGGAGCTCTGCCAGGCCACGAATCCCAAGCGCATCGATGGGGAAGCCGAAGCGATAAAGGGAGCCGACGTGCTCATCGCGCTCTCGACCCCCGAACCGGACACGGTCAAGCGCGAGTGGATACGCTCCATGGCGCCCAAGTCCATCGTCTTTGCCTGCGCAAACCCCGTGCCCGAAATCTGGCCCTACGCGGCCAAGGAAGAAGGGGCTTTCATCGTGGCCACCGGCCGCGGCGACTTTCCCAACCAGGTGAACAATTCTGTATGCTTCCCCGGCATCCTCAAGGGTGCCCTGGCAGTGCGGGCGCGCAAGATTACCGACGGCATGGCGATCCGCTGCGCTCATTCTTTGGCCGACTTTGCCAGGGCTCGCGGCATCGGTCCCGATAACATCGTCGCCACCATGGAAGAAACAGACGTCTTCGCCGTGGAAGCTGCCGACGTGGCCATGCAGGCTATCGCCGAGGGTGTGGCGCGCATCGAGGCCAGCTGGCAGGAGGTGCATGACAGGGCCCTAGCTGACATTCAGGCCTCCAGAAGCATGACCAAGAACCTCATGGCCGCCGGTTATATCAAGGAACCGCCTAAGGCTATGCTGGAAGAGCTGCTCAAGGAAGCTATCGCCGAAGTGCGGGGCTGATCAGTTAAAAATTCCGTGCATTAGTCCATTGCCGGTGCTCCCGGAGCCCTGGGGTGAAGCCTAGTCGTCGGAGCCGGTTTTCGATACAGCGGCTAAGGGTGGCCGCGGCGCTTATTGCGCCGCGGCCACCCTTAGCCGTATCATTCAGTCATGGGCAGAAAAGTTTCCCGGCCGCTGCGGAGCGAGACAAAGGCCCTGCTCCTCGCAGCTTGCGCCTGCGCCTTCTTGAGCGTGCTGGCAACCTTCGATCTCTCGGAACACCATCGAGCCTGGCACACAGCAACAACCTGGACAGAACAACAACGCAGCGTAGCTTCAGCCCAGGACGCTGGCACAATGCGCCCACTCATGCTCGTCGCCTTAATCAGTAATACCCTAATCGTCGCCCTGTCGTTTACAGCCATTTTAATATTGGGCATCTCCGTCGCCTCGGACAGCAAAGCCGGGCTTGCCGCAGCTAAGGTAATTACCTGGTCAGTGCTTAGTCTTGGAATCCTTTTGATACTATTAATTATCGTATACAAGATAAAGCTTGGGCCCCGACTTCTGATGAAAGGACCTATTTATGATTACAATCTGCGTATCCAACCGCCGCTGGCGGTAGCCCTCGCCGGGTATCCGCTCACAGTGTTTGGATTGGTACTTAACCATCTTTTACGCGACAGGACAGGTCTTAAATCGATAAATAATAAATGAGCCGGGTTGAGTGATAAAATGCGAGTCTCCTATCGCTCGGACTTCTATGCAAATCTAAGAAGGAATGCAGGCAGAGCATATTCGAAAACGATACCGAGCAATAAAAGAACTGCACCGGCTAAGAGCAGGGCTTGAGAACTCCCCAAAGGGTGAATGCGGCCTCCCTGGCCTGAAACAGTTATGTCAGGGTTTTCATCTGCGCCGAGGATTCGCCGACGGAGCTTGTCTTCAGCTTCGACCAGCCTATTATACTCGGCACTTCCAGGCCCAGCTGGACCGGGAATAGGGGATGGAGATGGCGGTTCTTGGCCAAGTTGAGGTATACGGTCCTTCCAGGACTCAGGCCGCTCGCCTTGTTCGTTTTTTTTGGGCGGAAATACGCGAACCCCGTCTTTTTTCAAGTACCCGATCCAGGCAAGACCGAAGCAAACCAGCGCTTCGACTATGAAAGCATCCCCCAGGGTGAGAATGAATGAGTCGGCTTTGCGAAACAGAGCGAAGGCTAAAGCAGCGGCGAAGCATATCCCCAGTACTATGACGCAACTACCTATTGCCCCTGCCCTGATCAGATCTTCAGGGCTTTTGGTCCTTTTCATCGTCCTTCCTCAATAAACGTGCAGTATAGCATCCAGGCCTCATCATTGATAATGCTAGTTGACGACTGGGCATAAAACGGTGAAAATGAACCAAAACAATATACCGCCGTCTATTTATTCTAGTGCGGCGGAAATCTTGAACCCGCTGAGCACTGAGCCTACGGGTTTATGTGGAGGCAGAAATGTTGAAAAAAACACTGTTAGCAGCAGCCGTCATCGCGGTCCTCTTCGCGGGAATTGTCGGTGCTGCTCCCAAATCGAAGGACTACGTAAACGTCTTCGTGAGCGACCCCAGGACCTTCAACTACCTGGAAAGCCAGCGGCAGACCACGTCACAACACACGGTCAACTTTGTCGACTGCCTCATCGAGCACGACAGGTACGGTATCCTCAGACCCGCCCTGGCCGAGAGCTGGAGCGCCAACGCCGACAAGTCGGTCTGGACCTTCAATATCCGCAAGGGTGTGAAGTGGGTCACCGGCGACCTCGAAGTCTATGCCGATGTAAAGGCCCAGGACTGGGTCGACGCCATGAAGTTCATGCTGGACAAGAAAAGCCAGCTCAACTACCTGGTGGCCGGTTTCGTCAAGAACGCCGACAAGTACCTGAAAGGCGAGATCACCGACTTCGCCCAGGTAGGCGTCAAGGCCAAGAGTGACTACGTCCTTGAGTACACCCTGGACGGCCCAAAGCCCTTTTTCGACACCATGCTCACCTACAACCCCTATATGCCCGTCAATGGCGAGTTCCTTAAATCCAAGGGCGCCGACTTCGGCAAAGTGGACAAGAACGGCATCCTCTATAACGGAGCCTATGTACTGTCCAACTTCACCTCCAAGTCGGTCATGGAATACGACGCCAATCCCTATTACTGGGACAAGGCTAACGTAACTGTCCAGCATGTCAAGCTCGTCTACGACGATGGCAAGGATCCGGATTCCCGCTTCAACAACTTCGATGCGGGCATCTATGCCTCAGCCCAGGTCAATACCGACAACGAAGCGCTGTTTGCCAGGGCTCAGGCCAAGTACAAGGAAAACATTTACAGGGCAAGGCAGGATTCCACTACCTTCCTCTATGCCTTCACCTACGACCGCAACACCTGGGCTTCTCCCGCCGACCCCACCAAGGGGGTGTCTCCCAAGACCGAAAAGGAGCGCAAGGATACTCAAGCGGCGATCCTGAACAGGAATTTCCGCAAGGCAATATTCTTCGGAATGGATAGGCCCACCATCCTGGCCCAGCGCAACGGCGAGGTGAACAAGCTGGCGGCTATCCGCAACTCCTACACCGGCACCGAGCTCTCCAAGGACGCGGCTGGCAAGGACTACGTAAAGTACGTCGAGGATGCCCTCAAGGCTCGTAACCCCGCGGACTTCCCCGCCTCCTTCAATATCGATGACGCTCAGGATCCCTACTTCAATGCTACCAAAGCCAAGGCGTACATGGCCAAGGCCAAGGCCGAACTGACCGCCCAGGGCGTCAAGTTCCCCATCAAGCTCGACACCGCCACCGACATTTCGTACACCAAGGGCTTAAAGGGCGACCAGTCCATGAAGGCTAACCTCGAGGCAGTCTTCGGAACCGATAACCTGGTAGTGAACGTGGTCGAGATGGATACCGACAATGCCGACGCCTCCACTTACTATGCCGAGTCCGGCAGCCAATCCAACTACGATATCGGCGGCTACACCGGCTGGGGCCCCGACTTCGGCGATCCCTACACCTTCCTCCAGACCCTGGAACCGGCAAACGAAGCTTTACCGGACGGAGGTGCTGTACTCATCCAGATTGGGCTTGATGCCAACTCTGATCCTAACAGCAGCGACTACAAGGCTGCCTCCAAGGTAGGCCTGTACGAGTACGCCAAAAAAGTCGAAGCCGGCAACGCCGTCTACGACGATCAGGTGAAGCGCTTCAAGCTCTTCGCCGAAGCCGAAGCCCAGCTGCTTGACGATGCGATCATTCTTCCCTACATGTCCTACGGCGGCGGCTTCGCTGTCACCAGGATCGTTCCCTATACCATCCCCTTCGCCGCCTACGGCAACGACGAATACAAGTTCAAGGGCATGGTAGTCGGAGACAAGGTCATCACCCTGGCCGAGCGCGACAAGCTCAAGGCCCAGTGGGAGAAGGAGAGGGCTGCCGAGTATAAGAAACTCAGCGCCAAGAAATAAGCCTTCTGGGGTGCGTTGATCGCCCATGTGAAACTTAAGGGGCTGTCCGGAGTAAATTCTGGACAGCCCCTTTTATATTATTTTCGCTATATAAGGGTGAATTCGCTTTATTGCCTATATCTGCGCTTTCGGGTATAATGCCCGGAGAGTCCAAAAAAACTCTGATTGTGGGGTTCCATGCCAGGATATGTTGTAAAACGTGTTTTTCAGTCGATTTTATCGGTATTGATCGTTTCAACCCTCACCCTTTTTCTGGTTTATTCCTGTGTTCCTCGGCAGCTCGTGTTCAAGGGAGACCTGGTGCTTCCCAAAATCGCGAACAAACCGGATGAGTACAATGATTATAAATTCAGAACCTGGGAAAAATTGGGCTACATCGATTATGTAACCCAGCAGGAATATGCGCAGCAAGTATTTGGAGCCGATTCGCCCGAGGTGAGCCAAGCCCTTCTCCAGAATTCATCATTTTACGAGAAGTTCAGGGCTGACCTTACAGCCCGGGGCTACAAGGTGGAAGCGCTGCCTGTCTCGGGCTATCTCTATGCCACAAAAGACGTCGCGCTCCTGACCCGGGTATTCCTCTGGTATGCAAAGCTGATCCAGATAGACCATCCCTATCGAATCCAGGATCCGGACAATCCCGACCTCAAAAGAGGTTATTACCTCACCCGGGACTGGAGCGGAGGCCTGGCGCTGGCAGCTTCGGGAACCAATTATAAATATCAAATCTGGGTGGATGACAGCTTTCCCTTCCTGCATCAGAACATGATCAGGCTCAACATGGGCAGATCATACCCCACCTTTGACGGAGTGCCTGTCCTTGATGTCATCTCCGGAGGACAGGGCCGCTCGGCCCGAAGGGAGATCAACACCACCGTCAGGGGTGAGGCGGTAACGTTTTTCACCTCCATCGACGAGCATAGCCTTAAATACAAACCTGTCCTGGACAGGCTGGATATGAACAAGTTCGAGGATAATTACGCCGACGGCAATCTGCTGACCATTGATCCATCGATGTTGGGCACCAGCTTCACTATCGGCATGTACTCGCTCATCCTATCATTGGCCATCGGCCTCACCGTGGGCGTCATCGCCGCCATGAAGAAGGACATGATTTTCGACAAGGTCACCATGGCCTATATCGTCTTCATCAGCTCCATCCCCACGCTTCTGTACATCGCCCTCTTCGCCCGTTTCGGCATGAAGGTCCTGGGCCTGCCCGACAAGTTTCCCTTCCTCGGATCCGAGAACATTCTCTCTTATATTCTGCCCACGATTTCACTCTCCCTGGGCGGCATAGCTGGAGAGGCGCTCTGGATACGGCGATACATGGTGGACCAGATGAATGCCGACTATGTCAAATTCTCTCGTTCCAAGGGACTTTCGCAGGCGGAAGTGTTCTTCAGGCATATCGTAAGAAACGCCCTCATTCCCATTGTGCATTCCATTCCCATGGCTGTCATCGGAACCCTGGCTGGAGCGCTGATCACTGAAAGCTTCTACGCAGTTCCGGGCATGGGCAAAATGTTTCCCAGCGCTATTTCCGATTACAACAACGCTATGATCATCGCCCTGACCTTTATCTTCACCGTGGTCTCGATCTTGGCGATCTTCTTAGGAGATATCCTGGTGACTTTCGTGGACCCGCGCATAAGCTTGGCCGCGAGAAAGGAAGCGAGGTAGAGTATGGCGAAAACAGCAGAACGCTTCGCCTTCGCGACCTTCGACGTGCTCGAATCCGAGCGTATCGCCGGTCCGCGATATTCCTACTGGAAGTCAGTGTTCCAGACCTTTTTCAAGCGTAAAACAGCCATATTCTGGCTTGTCCTCCTCTTGAGCCTTACCCTTATGTCCTTCATACAGCCCCTGGTGTCCGGCTACGATCCCGCGGTGGCGCCCAATATCAACACCCCCTCCACCTGGTACCAGAAACCCTCGGCGGAGCATTGGTTCGGCACCGACGACAGGGGCAACGATCTATGGGACGTGGTCTGGTCTGGCACCCGCATGTCCCTGTCCATAGCCTTCATAGCCGCGGCTATAAACATTGGCCTAGGCATCCTCGTGGGCGCCGTCTGGGGCTACTCCAAGCGTATCGATCCCATATTGCTGGCTATCTACAATGTCGTATCCAACGTGCCTTACATCCTGCGCTCCATGATGCTCATGTACATTTTCGGGCGGGGCTTTTGGCAGATGATCCTGGCGATGACCATCACCGGCTGGCTTTCGATCGCCTTCTTCATCCGCACCCAGGTGATGATCATCAGGGATAGGGAATACAACCTAGCCTCCCGCTGCCTGGGCACTCCGCTCAAGCGCATGGTCACCAGGAACATCCTGCCCTACATGGTTTCTGTCATCGCAACTCTCATCTACCAGGAGATTCCGGGCCTTATCAACACCGAAACCATACTTTCCTACCTGGGCATAGGGTTGCCTTCGACCTATCCCTCCCTGGGCAGAATGATCGATGTATATTGGTCCTTCGTAGACACCTATCCCCATATGATCGTGTTTCCCGGCATCGTGATGGGTTTGGTCACGATTTCCTTCTATGTTGTGGGGCAGCTCTTTGCTGATGCATCGGACCCCAGAACCCACCGATAGGAGGCAGATCATGGACCAGAACAACAGAATTCTTACGGTACGAGACTTAGTGGTTAAATTCAGGGTGCGGCGCAGGGAGCTCACGGCGATCCGCTCCGTATCCCTCGACCTCTACGAGGGCGAAACCCTGGCGATAGTAGGCGAGTCTGGCTCGGGCAAAACGGTGCTCACCAAGACCTTTACGGGCATGCTGGAATCCAACGGGCGCATAGCAGGAGGCAGCATCGAGTTCGAGGGCAGGAATCTCGTCGAGGTAAAGACCGACAAGGAATGGGAAAAAATCCGGGGTGTCAAGATAGCTACGGTATTCCAGGATCCCATGACCAGCCTCAACCCCCTGAAGCGAATAGGCATACAGATCACCGAGGTGATTGAAAAGCACCAGAAACTGCCTCCTGACGAAGCCAAGCGCATAGCCCTGACCCTCATGGAAAAGGTAGGCATTAAAGACGTAGAAAAGCGCTTCTACGATTATCCCTTCCAGTACTCAGGAGGCATGCGCCAGCGCATCGTCATCGCCATAGCCCTGGCCTGCAAGCCGCGAATCCTCATCTGCGACGAGCCTACTACGGCCTTGGACGTCACCATACAGGCTCAGATTCTGGATCTGATCCGCGCGCTCCAGCGGGACTACGGCTTTACGACCATTTACATCACCCACGACCTGGGCGTTGTGGCCAACGTGGCCGACAGGGTGGCGGTGATGTATTCAGGCCAGATTGTGGAATACGGTTCGGTGAGGGAAATCTTTTACGATCCCCGGCATCCCTATACCTGGGCGCTCATTTCCAGCCTGCCCACCCTTGCCAGAAAAGGCGAGCCTCTCTACGCCATTCCCGGCACTCCTCCAACCTTATTCAACGAAATAAAGGGCGACGCTTTTGCGCCCCGCAATCGTTATGCTTTAGGCATCGATTTCGAGGAAGAGCCGCCTTTCTTTAAAGTGAGCGAAAGCCATTTCGCCAAGACCTGGCTTCTGGATCCAAGAGCTCCCTTCGCAGATCCGCCCCAAGCGGTGAAGATCATGCGCAAAAAAGGCAACATCTATGTCGAGAGCGCTGCGGAGGCCGGAAAATGAGCGATGTGTTGTTATCGGTAAAAGACCTGGAAGTCACCTTCAAGAACGGCAGGGAAAACTTTACCGCGGTGCGCAAGGTCAACTTCGATGTCCACGAAGGCGAGTCCTTCGCCCTGGTGGGCGAGTCGGGCTCAGGCAAGACGACGATAGGCCGTACGATAATCAGGATCAATCCAGCCACCAAGGGTGAAATATTCTTCGATGGGAAAAAGATTTCCGGGATTATCGACAAAAAGCTGGACACCTACGTTATCCGCAATATCCAGATGATTTTCCAGGATCCTATGGCCTCCCTGAATGAAAGGGCGACCATAGACTACATAGTCTCCGAGGGATTGTACAATTTCGGCCTTTTCAAGGACGAAAACGAGCGCAGAGAAAAGGTATTCAAGGCTCTGGATGATGTCGGCCTGCTGGAAGAGCACGCCGAGCGCTATCCGCACGAGTTCTCCGGCGGCCAGCGCCAGCGCATCG